>DASVDK010000115.1:0-13227 GCA_036381125.1 Thermodesulfobacteriota bacterium
CGCGGTCCCCTGCACGGGATCCCCGTGCTCATTAAGGACGCCAACGAGACCGCCGACATGCCCACCAGCTATGGCAGCATGGCGATGGTCGGCTTCGAGTCCGGGTCCGACGCGGTGGCCGTCGAGCGGCTGCGCAAGGCCGGGATGATCGTCATCGGCAAGACCAACTCCCCGGAGTTCGGGCTGCGGCCCACCACTTCCAACGGGGAGTGGGGTCCAACGCGCAACCCGTGGGACACAAGCCGCACCGCCGGCGGGTCCAGCGGCGGCGCCGCGGCCGCGCTCGCGCTGGGCATGGTCCCGGTCGCGCAGGGCAGCGACGGCGGCGGCTCCTGCCGCATCCCGGCCTCCTGCTGCGGCGTCGTGGGCCTCAAGCCGACGCTCGGCACGGTGCCGCACGGTCAGCCGCCCGACCTCTTCGGGACCGTGTCGTACGTCGGGCCGATGACGCGGACCGTCGCCGATGCGGCGCTCATGCTGGCCGTCATGGCCGGACCGGACGAGGCCGACCCGCACTCGCTCGGCCGGACGCCGGATGACTACCTGGGAGCCGCGACGGCCGGTCGCCTCGACGGGCTGCGCATCGCGTGGATGCCCACGGTGGGCAACCGGGCGGTGGACCGGGAGGTGAAGGCGCTCTGCGAGCAGGCCGTGCGACGGCTCGAGCGAGCGGGGGCGTACGCGGAGGCGGCCGAGGTGGACCTGACGCCGTGCGAGGCGATCTTCCTCACGCTCTCGCGCGCGACCAACTTCAGCCGCTTCGGCGACCGCCTGCCCGAGTGGCGCGATCGTCTCGACGCGTCGCTCGTCGACTCGATCGAGAAGGGGCGGGACCTCACGGCGGCCGACCTCGCGCGCGCCGTCTTCGCACGGTCCGACGTCTACCGGCAGGTGCAGGCGCTCTTCCGGCGCTACGACCTGCTGGCCACGCCGACCCGGAGCGCCCCCCCGCCGCCGGCCGGCCGCTCGGCCCTCGAGCCGATCGAGGTCGAGGGGAAGCCGGCCGGGTCGCTCCGCGGCGCCTGGTACCCCTACACGCTCCCGTTCAACCAGACCGGTCACCCCGCCATCTCCGTGCCGGCGGGGTTCACGGCGAGCGGCCTGCCGGTCGGGCTGCACCTCGTCGCGCCCTGGCACCAGGAGGTACGCCTCCTGCGCGCCGCAGCCCTGCTCGAGGCCGAGGCGCCATGGGCGCACCGGCGGCCGCCGGTTCCCTAGTTCCATGGGGTCAGGTCTTTCCATTTTCCACGCCGCTCCGCCCGGCCCGCCGTGTCTCGGTGTCCGCCGGCCGGCGTGTCTCGGCCGGTCTCGTCGACCGGCCCCTGCGCCAGCCGCTGGCGCCCGTGACGAACCGACGGCGCCGGGCGTCATGTGGCGTGGTCCAACTCGGTCCGGACCGAGTTGGGCGCGCGCCGCGGCGCGCGCGTCGTTGAAGAACTCGAAGAATTCTCTTGACAGCCCGCGACGACGAGGCGGCGGCGTGGCAGAGAGCCTGCGAGAACCGACCCTGTACGGCCGGCAAGCGCCCGCCAGGCGCCGTTTCGCGGCGCGGGGGCGAGTCGAGATGGTCGGAGACGCGCGCATCGCACAGGGGCGCGCCGGGAGGCTGCTGAACCCCCCGTGATAGAAGTGAAGTATGGCTCCGACGATTCGCCTCGCTTCTCTCGCCGGCCTCTCCGACGCCGACCTCCTCGCGCAGGTCGCCCGGCTCGCCGCGTGGGAGCGCGAGGCGACGGTCGCGCTGATTGCGCACCTCGCGGAACTCGATGCCCGGCGCCTCTACCTGGCCGAGGGGTACCCGTCGCTCTTCGTCTACTGTACGCAGGCCCTGCACCTCTCCGAACACGCCGCCTACGGCCGCATCGAGGCGGCGCGCGCGGCGCGGCGCTTTCCCGTCCTTCTCGACCACCTTGCCGACGGCTCGATCACGCTCACGACGGTGACGCTCCTGGCGCCGCATCTCACGGTGGAGAATCATCGGGACCTGCTCGAGCAGGCCCGGCACAGGAGCCGGCGGGAGGTCGAGGCGCTGGTGGCGGCGTTGCGTCCCCTGCCCCCGGTACCTCCCTCGATCCGCCGGCTCCCGGTGCCGCGGACGGCACCGGCCGTGCCGCCGTCTCCGGCGCAAACGGCGGCGGCGAGCGCACCCACGTCGGTCCCGGAGCCCCAGGCGGCCGCCTCACCGCCGCCCCCGGTACCGTCCGCAGCCGCGTCGGCGCCGGCACCGACGTCACCGGTGCCGGCCGTTGCCCCAACCCCGCCGGCGCCGCCCCCCGCACCGACGCCGCCACGGCCGCCGGTCGTGGCGCCGCTGGCACCCGACCGCTACAAGGTCCAGTTCACCGCGAGCGCCGAGACCTGCGCCAAGCTGCGGCAGGCGCAGGACCTCCTGCGCCACCAGATCCCCGACGGCGACGTGGCCCAGGTCCTCGACCGCGCGCTCACCGTCCTCGTCGACACGCTCCTCAAGCGGAAGGTCGGCGCGACCGGTCGGCCGCGGGCGGGGACGCCCCCGAGGCCGGGCTCGCGGCACATCCCGGCGGCGGTCAGGCGAGCGGTGTGGGCGCGCGACGGCGGGCGGTGCGCCTTCGTGAGCCGGCGGGGGCGCCGGTGCACCGAGCGGGGTTTTCTCGAGTTCCACCACGTGCGGCCCTACGCCGACGGCGGCCCGGCGACGGTGGAGACCATCGAGCTGCGCTGCCGGGCGCACAACGGGTACGAGGCGGAGCGGGCCGTCGGCCCCCGGGGCGCGTCGCAGGTGCGGGAGCCGGCTAGCGTCTACGTCACGGCTCGCCGGGTCACCGGCTGGCGGCGAACTCGGTTCGAACCGAGTTGGACGGCGGCGGTCCAGCCGCCGTAAGAGGCAGACCTCGGCGCCCGGCCTCGCGCGACCACGAAGGGACCGAGCCCCGTGCCGCCGCCGAAGCCTGGGGCCGACGCCCTTGGCGAGCCGAGCCGGCGGGCGATCCACGGCGGCTCGGCCAGCTTCGCACGCGCGTCGCACCGGTTCCCGGCGCAGGCGCGCGAGCCGATTGCGCGTCAGCCTACGGGGTAGCCGCAGTGGCGGAACCAGCCGCGGGCGTCATCAGGGGTGATCGCCACGAGCGCCGCCGACACGACGTCGTCGAGCGCCTCGTGTGTGCGCGCCCTGGCCGCCTGCAGCGCCGTCTTCACCTTCGACCAGCAGCGCTCGATGGGGCTGAGGTCCGGCGAGTAGCGCGGTCATCGCCGCCGCGAGCCCCTCGGGGCCGAGCGCGCCAAGGACGGTCACCATCTGCCAGCGGCCCTGGGGCGCGGTGTCACGGACCCGCATCCGCCCGCGGCGGGCCGCCGCTAGAGGAGCGAGAGCTGCTTGGGCCGCGTCGCGTCGCCGCCGCCGAAGAGGCGGCCCCACTCGGCATCGGAGAGGAACGGCCGGATCCGCTTGAGCACCTCGTCGAGCTTGCGGAGGTAGTAGTCGACGTTCTCGTCGCGCGCCGCCGGGTCGAACTCGGAGGCGAGCTTCGCGTGCGAGAAGCCGGTGACCCGCGCGCCCCGCCCGGTGATGTAGTAGGTCACCGCCTCGCCCCGCCTGAAGTCGCCCCGGGACCGCTTGGCCAGCTCGTAGACGGCGGCGCGGTTGCGCCCGCTGCGGGCGACCTTCCGGTCGTACTCGCTCCGCGACTCGCGCAGGTACTCGGTCCGCGCGAACTCCCGCACGTCGAGCTCGCGCGCGAGGATGCGGCGCCTGAGGTCGTGGTAGGCGTCGGCGAGCCGCTCGTGCTCGCCCGTGAGGAGACATCGGATGGCGGTCTCGAGGAACGTGCGGGCGAAGGGCTCGACGTCGCGGGCGCGGAAGGCGCTGCCGGCGAGCTTGACGTGGCCGTCGTAGTCGAGCAGGGCGTAGTTCTTGACCTTGTAGCTCAGCATGGCGGCGTACCGGCCGTCGAACGCGATGCGGATGCCGCCGGGCGCCGCCGCCGCCATCTGCTCGACGAACGCCCGCTCGGCGGCCTCCCCCTCCGGCAGGTCGGGCGGGGGCACGAAGTAGAGCCCGTCGGTGTCGATCTCGATGACGCGTCCGCCGGCCGCGCGGACGAAGTCGATCATGCGGCCGAGGATCTGCTGGCCGGTCGTCGTGACCCGCTCGGCCTCGTCGAAGTCGTTGAAGAGCCCGAAGGACCAGCCGAGGTAGCCGAAGAACGAGTTCACGAGGATCTTGAAGGCGCCCTGAAGGGCGTCCAGCCGCGCGCGCTCGACCGGGTCGGTGGCGGCCGCCGCGGCCCGCTTGGCGGCAAGCCGGCGCGCGGTGAGCGCCTCGAGGAGCCTCGGGAAGACGCCGAGGGTGTCGCGGCGCGGCCTGATGCCGTAGGCGAGCATGACCGACGGATAGAGCGACTCGACGTCGGCCTTCACCACGCGCCTGACCACGCCGGTCTCGTACACGGCGGTGAGCCCGCCCGGGAAGGCGCGCGCCGGCGACGGTCTCGGCAGGCTCGCGCCGGCCTGGACGTAGGCGCGAACGAGCAGCATCTCGATGCGCGACGCCATGCCGGTCGACACGACGCTCTGCAGCCCCATCGGCAGGATCTGCGTCTGGTAGAAGAGCGGCCCGACGAGGGTCGTCGCGAGCGCGGCGGTCTCCCGGACGTCGTCCATCGCGTAGCGGGCCAGCGTGTCGGGGTCGCGCGTCCAGAGTTCGCTGATCTCGCGCCCCTCGACGTACGTGCGGCCGGGCGGCACGAGGCCGAACCACCGCGCGGCCTGCTTGAGGCCGTAGGACGGCATCTCCCGCTTCACCATGTCGTACTGCTGGACCAGGAACCAGGTGTCGACGACGTGCCGCCCCGGCACGTCGTAGCGGGTGTAGTCCACCGTGCGGTCGGCGAAGCGCACCCGCGCGGGGACGGCGGTCGGCTCGCCGCCGTCGCGGCCGATGGCGAACGGCACGCCGTGACGACGGCATCGGGCCGCGAGGTAGGCGAGGTCGAAGTTGAAGACGTTGTGCCCCTCGATCACGTCGGGGTCCCGCTCGCGGATCAGCGCCACCAGCGCCTCGAGCATCGCGCGCTCGTCGAGCACCCGGCCGTCGAGGAGGCGCTCGAAGCCGCGGCCGTCGGAGAGGGAGACCAGGATGATCCGGTCGCCCTCGCGCCCGGGGTCGCTGAACTCGCCCGGGACGCTCGAGTAGGTCTCCAGGTCGATCTGCAGGCGGGCGAGGTGCTCGAAGGCGAGCCCCTTGAAGAGGGTCCGTCCCGAGGCGACGAGGTACTGCTCGCGCGGGTCGCGCAGGAGGAGCAGGTCGGGCACCGACGCCGGGCTGTCGATGGCGGTGCCGTGCCGGCGGTTGTAGCGCTCGAGCGCCTCCCGCGCCGCCTGGCGGTAGGCGCGCAGGCCGGGGAACACCGCCAGCCAGCCGAACGGGCCGTCGCCCGAGAGCCGCTCGAGGCGCGCCCCGCTCTTCGCCGGCCCGAGGAGGTCGGGGTCGGCCAGGTGGAAGAAGGGCTCGAACGGGACCTCCGTGCGGACGAGCCGGCCGGGGCCGCCGTCGGCCGGCGGCCGCTGGTAGCACGCCATGCGGTCGTCGCCGACCGGTTCGACGGCGACGAGCCACGGCGTGGGGTCGCGTCCCTCGAGGAGATGGTCCGCTCCGGTCACCCCGTTATGATGATCACTCCGGGCGAGAAGAAAAAGAACAGAAACCCTCGCGCCGGGAAGCGTGCCCCGATGTCCACGTCGACCTCCCGGATGCGAGGCCGGGGGGCCGGCAGGAGGACCGCGAACGTGCCCCGCTCGCCGGGGAAGAGCGTCCGCGTCCCCTGGACGACGTCGAACACCGGCACATCGGGAACCGTCTCGAAGGGGACGAGCCGGCCGAACGCGTCGACGACGAAGGTCGTGAGCGTGACCTCGACGTCGAAGGCCTCGACGTCGCCCACGTTGACGACGGTGCCCGACACCTCCTGGTCGCCGTTGCCGAACCGGGTGACGACGACCGACCCCTCGAGCCGCAGGTCGGCGCGAGGGGCCGAGTGGAAGCCGACGGCGACATCCCCGCACCCGGCGGCCTGCACCCCGAGCAGCAGCAGGAGCGCGAGGGCGTGCGGCCCGACGTGCCGCCGGCTAGTCATTGTCCGTTCCCCGGCACGGCCGTTGCCACGCCGCCTCTCGCATAGTCGCCCCCCGTCCCTCTCCTCGTCCGCGCGCGCCGGCGCTCGCCCTGGTCGCCGCCGCGAGGGCGGCGACCCCGGGCTGCGGCGGCGACACCTGGTATACGCGCGAGGAGCGCGTTTCCGTCGACCTGCAGGCGCGCGTCCCGGGCCGGGCGCCCGGCCCGGCAACGCGGCTCGCCCTCGTGCGTCGCGTGACGCCGCCCGCCCCCTTCGCGGTCGACGAGACCCCCGCCGCGACCAGCGCCCTCGACGTCGAGGTCTCCGGCCTCGCGGAGCCCGGGATCCCGGTGATCGTGCGGGTCGAGGGGGGCGCCGGGCTCGTCGAGGTGCGCAAGGCAGCCGGTGAGGCGCGCTTCGTCTCGGCGCCGCGAGCGACCCTGCGAGGGCAGGCGCCGGGGGCGGTGTCGGTGCAGGTCGACACGCCGGCCGACGGGCGCCTCTCGGCGCCGGTCGCCTCCGACGGCGCCTTCCGGCTCGGCGTGGTCCTGCCCGCGACGCTCACGCCCGTGTCGATCGACGTCGAGGCGGTCGACGCGGCCGGCAACCGGAGCGCCGCGACGACGCTGCGCGCCCTGGCCGTGGGCGGCGGCCTCGGCGACGGCGGCGGCGAGCGGGGCGCCCGATAGCCCGAGCCATCGAGCGGCGGGCGGCCGGTCGCAGGCAGCCGGCTCCACCCCGTCGAGCGCGCGCTCCGCTCGCTAGTTCAGCCGCTTCTTGACGAGGCTGTCGATGCGCTTCGCCGTCTCGGGATCCACGTCCTGGAACTCGATCCCCATGCCGGGCTCCGTGCGGCCCCCGACCCGGTCCTCGAACTCCTTCGTGATCCAGACAACCCGCCCGGCGACCTTGATGACGCGCGAGTCCTCGGGGAGGGAGAACTGCAGGTTCACGAGCGTGCCCGGCGTGAGGGGGGACCGGGACTTGAGGAAGAGGCCGTCGCGGTTGATGTTCGCGGAGTAGTCGGAGTACGGCGCGTCGTCCCGCGTCATGTCGACCTTGTAGTCGACCTTCACGTAGATCGGTACGCGCGGCTGGCGGCGCTTGTCCCCCTTACCCGACATGGGGCCCCCCTCCGGACACGTGCGCGGCGGCCCGCCCCCGCCCGCCCCGGGCGTCGATCAGCGCGAGCAGCGGCCCGACGTTCTCGATCCGGCTCTGCCGCTCGCCGCGCTCGATCTCGTGCACCATCTCGACGAGCGCCGCGTTGAGCGGCGTCGGCACGCCGCGGGCAGCGCCCCGCGCGACGAGCACGCCGTTGAAGTCGTCCACCTCGGTGCGCCGGCCGCGGTCGAGGTCCTGGAGCATGACCGAGCGCAGCCCGCGGTAGCGGTTCGCGGCCAGCCGCAGCGCGGCGCCGCCCGCCAGGTTGTGCCACCACGCCCCGATCCCGCCGCCCGCGCGCCAGGCGACGCGCCGCAGGTCGACGCGGCCGCCGAACGGCTCGAGCCGGATCCCCTCCGCGTCGGCCACGCGCACCGACTCGGCCACGAGGTGACGCGCCACCCACCGCACGACCGGCTTCGAGAGCATCTCGCCCAGCGTGAGCCCCGTCACGGCCCCGAGGGTCGAGGTGGCCGAGTTGATGATGAGCTTGGTCCAGAGCGCGCCGAGGATGTTCGTCGAGACGCGGACCGGCTCCACCACCTCGAGGAGCGCCTCGAGGGCCCTGAGCCGCGGCGTCACCGTTCCGTCCAGCTCGCCGATCGTGGTGTGACCACGGGAGGTCTGCACGACCTCGCCCGGTCGGGCGAGCGTCGCGCCCCACCCGACGATCGCGCCGATGGTCCGCTCGCGGCCGACGACCGCGGCGATCCGCTCCTCGCAGAGCCCGTTCTGCAGCGACACCACCATCGAGCGCGGCTCGAGCCTCGGGACGAGTTCCCGGCAGGCGGCCTCGACGTCGCCGGCCTTGACGGCCAGGAGCACCGTCCCGGGCGCGCCCGGGACCTCGGCCACGCCGGCCGCCACCCGGACCGGGACGACACCCTCGTAGTCGGGCCCTCGCACCCGGAGACCTCCCTGCGCCCGGATGGCGTCCAGGTGGCTGCCCGGTCGGCAGACGAGCCAGGGCCGGAGGTCCTCGCCCGATCCCGGCTCGCCCTGGCTCGCGGAACGGGTCAGGTGCGCCCCGAGGACGCCGCCGACCGCGCCGCAGCCGACCACCCAGATGGGGGCGATCGTGGCGCTCGACACAGTGCCGGAAGTATACCGCCCCCGTACCCGACCGGCCAACGAGCGCTCGCCCGGAAGGCGGCGTCACCACACGCTATCTGTGTTGATCCGGGCTTTCTCGCCGTGCTATAAGAGCCCCCGGTTGGCTTGCGGCCCCCCCTCGCGACAGGAGCCTCCGTGGACGCAGTTCGGGTCCCGCGGGCGCGAGCCCTTCCCTGGGTCGCCTGCGACCTCCCCCTCGAACCTGGTGTCGGCGGCACGGTCGGTGAGGGCCGGGTGACCGGTCTGTCGATGGACGCGGTCCGCCTGGCCGGCGCCGAGGGGCTTGCCGAGGGAGCCGAGGTCAGGATCGGGTTCAGGCTGCCGGGTCAGCGGGCGGCCACCGTCCTCTCCGGCCGGGTCGAGCCGGACGAGGCGGGCGCCGCGGCGGTCCGCATCGCCATCCTCGGCTTCGAGAAGGGCGCCGAGCGGGCCTATCGTCAGTTCGTCCTCGCCCGGGTCGGGGCCGACACCCTCGCGCGCCAGGCCGAGGCGCTCACCACGCCGTCGGGCCGGCTGGTGCCGCTGACCGATCCTGCCCGCATCCGGGAACTCCTCGCCGACTCCCTCGCCTACCGGGCCGACGCCCTCGTGCAGGGGGCCGACCTGCCCCAGCCGGTGCGGGCGCTCCTCACGGACGTGACGGCGACGGAGCTGCTCCTCACGGCCGAAGGCGGCAGCAGGGGCGGCCCGCTCGCCGGCACGCGCGTCCGCTGCTCGCTCCTGTCGCGACACGGGCCCTATCTGTTCGAGGCCGACGTGCGCGGCTGCACCGACGGCCAGTTTCGCCTCGCCTTCCCCACCCGGCTCCACCAGTACGAGAAGCGCGGCGCGCCCCGCCTCGTGGTCGGCGCCGGTCGCGCCGGCGGCGCTCGACGCGAGCCGGCCGAGCCGCTGCCGCCCGACCGCATCGTGCTCACGCTGCCGCCCGTCTACGGCGGCACCATCGAGCGGCCGCTCATCGACGTGAGCGAGACGGGGGCGGCCTTCCGCAGCCGCCCGGGCGATCCGCTCTTCCTGCCCGGCACGCCGCTTGCCGGCGTCGTGCTCGTGCTCAACGGCGCGCCCGGCTCGCCCCGGCCGGCCGAGGTCCGGCAGGTCGCGCTGGAGACGGCGGGCGACGGCGCCGGGGGGCCGACCTACCGCGTCGGCCTCGCCCTCGACGTCGAGCGTGCAAGGCCGGTGCGCGGCTCGCAGGGGCCGGAGGCGCCGGCAGTGCGGCGACCCGGCCTCTTCGCCCGCGCGGCGGAGGGCGACGGCCTCGCCGGCCGACTGGTCCGCCGCCTCCGGGCTCCCCTCGAGGCGCTGCGCGCGACCCGGGTTCGGTCTCGCGCCCGGGCCGGCGGGCCGCTCGTCAACGTGGTCCGCTACCGCCGGCGCGACGGCGAGCCGATCGTCGGCCTCGTCAACAGCACGCAGCCGATCGGCCGCGCGGGCGCGCGGCTGCGCGGGCCGCTCGTCGTCATCCCGCCCGCCTACGGGAAGACCAAGGAGACCTACTCCGCGCTCGCGCTGATGATCACCGAGACCTTCCGGCGACACGGCCGCGACGTCGTCGTGGTCCGCTACGACGGCACGTACGCCGTGGGGGAGAGCCACAAGGCGCCGGAGGACTGGCCGGACGAGCGGCAGATGATGCGCTTCACGCTGTCGGCCGGCGCGGGAGACCTGCTGGCGACGCTGGACTACTTCCACGGCCGCCCCTGGTTCCGTCCGACGCACACCGTGGTCATCAGCTTCAGCCTCGCCGCGCTCTCCACCCGGCGGGCGATCCTCTCCGACCCGTCGGGGCGGACGACGCACTGGCTGAGCGTCGTCGGCGCGCCCGACGCCCAGGAGGTGATCTTCAACGCGACCGGCGGCTTCGACGCCATCGGCGGCCACCAGCTCGGCATCCGCTACGGCACCGTGCAGGTCCTCAACCACCTGATCGACGCCGACCACTTCTCGCAGGACGCCGTCGCCTCGGGACTGGCGACGCTCCAGGACGCGCGGCGGGACCTCGGCCGGATCGCGATCCCGGTCACCTGGTTCGTCGGACGCGACGACCGGTGGGTGCGCGCCGAGCGGGTCTACGACGTCATGAGCGTGGCCGCGCCGGCGCCGCGGGAGGTGGTCGAGCTGCCGGTCGGCCACACCATGCGCTCGTCGGCCGAGGCGCTCGCGTCGTTCGACACGATCATCCGCCACCTCTGGCGGCAGCTCCACGGCGAGACGCCGGTCGAGGTCCGGGCCGACGAGGCGGCGATCAAGCGCGTCGCCGCGCTCGAGCGGGGCCGACTGCCGCGCCGCCGGATCGGCGACGCGCGGGAGTACTGGTCCCGCTACCTCGTCGGCGACGACGGGCGCGGGATCGGCTTCGACCTCTGGGCCACGACGCCGGCCTACACGGACCTCATGGACCTGCAGCGGCAGCTCCTCGACGTGTGCGAGGGGGACGTCGTGGCCGACCTCGGGGCCGGGACCGGGAACTTCACGGCGCACCTGCTCGACCGGCTCGTGCGCGACGGCTTCCGGGCGAGCCCGAGGCGGCTCGTCGTCGCCGACCTGGTGCCCGCGGCGCTCGAGCTGGCGCGCGCGAAGGCCGGGCGGATCCTCGAGGGGGTGCTCGCGCCGAGCGACTTCCTGGAGTTCCGCGAGCTGAACCTCGAGACGAGCCGCCTGCGCCCGATCCGGCGCTTCCTCGCGGGGGAGTTCCCGAGCGTCGAGGGGCTGCGAGGCCTCGTCGACGGCCTGCCCGACGCCACGCTCGACGCGTGGCTCGCGGTGTACGACGAGCGGCTGCACGCCTGGCTCAGGGGCGCCGCCCCCGACGGCCCGCTGCGCTCGCACGTCGGCCGGCTCCTCAAGGGCGTCGACCTCGAGGTGGCGGTCGAGTTCAACCGCGCCGCGCGCTGGACGCTCGGCCGGCTCGCGCCCGAGGACCTCTCCGCGGACCTCGGGATGGCCGAGGCGCGGGCCGTCCTCGCGGACGCCCGCTCGGCGACGGTCGCGCACCTTCGCTTCGATCGGCTGCGCTTCGACGGCCCGGGCCTCGACGACGCCCTCCCCTTCCCCGACGCGAGCCTCGACAAGGCGGTCATGAGCCTCGTCCTCTCGTACCTCTTCGACCCGGTCGAGACCCTTCGCGAGGTGCACCGCATCCTGCGTCCCGGCGGTCGGCTCGTCGCCTCCACGATGCGGCCCGACGCCGACCTCTCGCGCACCGCGGAGGAGCTGGTCGATCGCATCAGGACCGATCCGGCGGTCCACCAGCGCTTCGGCGTCTCGGTCGAGGAGCTGTCCGCCGCCGTCCAGCGCTACATCAACTCGGCCGCGAGCCTCCTCGACCTCGAGGAGGGGGGCGTCTTCCGCTTCTTCTCGAAAGAGGAGATGCGGGCGCTCCTCGAGCAGGCCGGCTTCGACCGGGTGAAGGTCTACGAGTCCTTCGGCCGCCCCCCACAGGCCTTCGTGGCGGTGGGCGTGAAGCGGTGACGAGGCGCGCCGGTGCGGCGACGCTCGCCTGAGCTGTCGATCGAGGCGCTGCGCGCCTACTCGCGGGAGGCCGCGAAGGTCAGCCTGCGCCGCCTGCAGCACGGGCTCCTGCTCGGCATCGTCATCGTCCCGGCCTTCGGCCTGCTCGACCTCCTCGCCGTGCCCGAGCGCGCGTCGCTCTTCGTCAAGCTGCGCCTCGCGGTGGCGCTCTGCCTCGGCGTCATCTTCTGGGCGTCGACGCGGCCCTGGACCAAGCGCATCCGCAGCGTCCTGCGCATCGTGGCGATCGTCATCGCCGGCATGATGGTCAACGTCATGATCCGGTACACGGGCGGCTACGAGAGCGCCTACTACGCGGGGCTCTCGCTCGTCTTCCTGGTGGCGACCGTCATCGTCCGCTTCAACGTGCGCGAGTCGGCGATCGCCTGCGGGGCGTGCTACCTCGTCTACCTCGGAGGCATCGCCGCGTTCGACGACGTGGAGAACTTCCGGGCCCTGGCGAACAACAACTTCTTCCTCCTGTCGTCGCTCATCGTCGCGCTGGTCGGCTCGTACCTGAGCGAGTCGCTCGAGCGCCGGGAGTTCCTGGCCCGGTTCCACCTCTTCAGCGCCAACCGGAAGCTGCGCGAGCTCGACCAGATGAAGAGCCAGTTCTTCGCGAGCGTGAGCCACGAGCTGCGCACGCCGCTCACGCTCCTGCTCGCGCCGACCGAGTCGCTCCTGGCCGAGGAGGCCGGGCGGCTGCCGGCGCCGTCGCGGCGCTTCGTCGAGATCATCCACGCGAACGCCCTCAAGCTCCTCAAGCAGATCAACGACCTCCTCGACCTCGCGCGGCTCGACGCGCGCCGCATGGCGCTCACCGCCGCGCCGACCGACCTCGGCCCCATCGTGACCGGCGTGGTGCGCACGGCCGAGCCGCTCGCCCGGCAGCGCGGCATCGACCTGCGCTCCACGATCGAGCGGACGGCCGAGTCGGTGGTGGTCGACGGCGAGAAGGTCGAGAAGATCGTCCTCAACCTCCTCTCCAACGCCCTCAAGTTCACGCCGCCCGGGGGCCGCGTGGAGGTGTCGCTGCGCCAGGCGGCGTCGGGCGCGCGGATCGTGGTCCAGGACACGGGCATCGGGATCGCCCGCAAGGACCTCGACCGGATCTTCGACCGCTTCGCGCAGGTCGACAGCTCGATCACGCGTCGCTACCCGGGGTCGGGGATCGGGCTCGCCCTCGTCAAGGAGATGGTCGACCTGCACGGCGGGTGGGTCGACGTCGAGAGCCAGCCGGGCGTCGGCTCCCGCTTCTCCGTCACGCTGCCCGCCACGCCGGCCGGGCCCCCCGCCCGACAGCCCAGGCCCGACGCGCCGGCGGCCGCCCCCTCGCTGGGGCTCGTCGACC
>DASVDK010000116.1:0-6598 GCA_036381125.1 Thermodesulfobacteriota bacterium
CGTATCGACGTTGTTGCTCGCCTGCGCGCTCCTGCGCGTCGACCCTGCGCACGCCGACTTCGATGCCGCCGGCTACTACCAGCTCCGGTGCGCGAGCTGCCACGGCGTGAGCGGCGAAGGCACGGAAAACTCGGTCCCCCAACTGGCGCCCGCACTCAAGGGCAATCCGCTGGTCATGAACGCGCCGGTCCCCGCGATCGCACAGATCATCAGGCAGGGGCGGTCGGGGCAGCGGCGTATCTACGACGGGCCGTTCCCGAACATGCCGGCGTTCGGTCCCGGGGTGGTGCCCGACGTCGAGGCGCTCGTCAACTACCTGAAGGGGCCGCTGCAGCAGCAGTAAAGGGGTCGCGGGTGGAGCGGGGCCATGTCGCCACTGCGTCGAGGCAGCAGGCTCCCGCATCCTCCTTGGCGCGCGTCGGACGGCGCAAGGCCGACCGGCGCGTCGTCGGTGGCCCTTAGTCGGCGTGCGCGGCGGCGAGCCCGTCGCAACGCGAGACACCTGTAATTCCGCCGAGATCGATACGGGAACCACGGTCAGGGCAGGGTCCTCGAGGGACCCGCGAGCCCTGGCCGACAGGGGAACCCTGTCGTCGGACGTCGAGCGAGAAGGACATTTCGGGGGCTCCGCGCGGAAGGCGCCGGGGCGGCCGGCATGCCGCCGCGGCGCGACCGTGCACGGGAGCCCGACCACGGCACGGCTTGTTGCCAGCCTGGAGGGGGCCAGTCAATGCACACGGTGTCGAAAACGCTTCTCCTGGTCGCCCTGGCGTTCCTGGCCGTCTGGCTGGGAACCCCGAGGGACGCCCAGGCTGTTCCGGCGTTCGCCCGGCAGACGGGCATGAACTGCAACTCCTGCCACATCGGGACCGACAACGTCCCGAACTTCACGCACACCGGTCGGCTCTTCGCCATGAGGGGCTACACGCGACCCTACGTGCGCGAGCGGCTGCGCGCCGACGGTCCGCTGGTCGACGAGCCGCAGTACGGCGGTGACTACCTCGCCCTCAACTGGACCGACTACTTCTCGGCCCGCTTCATCTCCAATATCGCGCAGGGCGGTCACGCCGTCGACGGCACGGAGCGCGACTGGACGACGCGGCCGCTGGCCCGCCTGGCCATGTTCTACACCGGGCCGATCACCGACTGGCTCGGCCTCTGGACCGAGCTCGCCTACCTCGGCAACAACTCGATGCAGTCCGTGACGCCCGGCAATGAAGGGCCGTCGGGGCTGAACCTCTTCGCCTTCGACGAGTACCGGCTCGCGGCGTCGTGGGACATCGGGACCCGGTCGTTCTTCGGGGTGTCGTTCGGGAACGAGCACCCCAACGTCGTCGGCCAGTTCAACTTCCCGGTCTACCTGCCGAACATGTGGGGCGTCGGTCAGGGGGGAGTCGGTAGGTTCATGGAGATCGGGACGCTGAGCGCCCACGCCCTCCTCGACAGGTGGTGGCTGCAGGTCGCGGCGACCAGCGGCGGCGACAACGTCAACCTGAACGACGGGTGGAACCAGTACCTGAACGTCTCGTACAACCTGATCAACCGGCAGCGGAACGACCTCTGGCTCACGGGCGAGATCTTCCGCGGCAACGACTTCCCGTCGATCACGCACTCGAAGAAGCAGAGCTTCATCTGCAACGACCCTGCCGGTTGCCCGGCGGGCATCACGGACGCCAACCTGTCGATCACGAACACCCCGGGTGGGCAGCCGATTCAGGGGGCGCCGCGCGAGACGGTGGACGACTTCTTCTCGTACAAGGTCGGCATCCACCAGAGCGTGGCGGACATGGGGCCGCACAGCTGGGTCCTCGGCGTGGTGGCGCACCAGATGAAGCAGGACTTCGTGAGCGGCGCCGAGGTCGATCGTATGGACGCCGGTGTCACGTTCCGCTACTTCTACCGGAGGACGTACGGCTTCGACGCGTACGTGCGCGACAGCCTCTGGTACGAGTACACGACCGCCGCCGGCGTGGAGAGGGACGTCTACTCGCGGCCCAACTACGGCATCACCGCGTTGTGGTATCCCGCGATGAACTTCTCCGTGCACCTGAGCTACTCGTTCGCCCAGAACTACGTGTTCAGCGATCAGCGGCACCTGTATCGAGGCAAGGGAGACAACTACGCCCTCGGCTTCGAGTACAACTTCTAGTGGCACTCTGGACGATGCGGGCCCGGCCGGCGCGAGGGCGCCGGACGGGCCCCTCTTTTCTCGAGACCCCTTTTCGGGACCAGCTACCGGAATCCAACGACATGAGACACAGGGCACTGGCAGTGGTGGCAGGGCTCCTCGCGTCCGGCCTCGCCGGCGGCACGCTCGCCGCGGGCGACGCGCAGGCCGCGGACGCGAAGACCGTGCAGTTCTTCAAGCAGACCTGCGGCATCTGTCACGGCGAGAACGGTCAGGGGACCCCCGGGCTCGCACCGGCGCTGAAGGGCAACGCGTTCGTCACCGGCGGCGACCCCAAGGAGATCGAGGCGACCATCACCAGGGGTCGGCAGGGTAACCAGAAGCGCTACAAGGAATTCGCCTCGCCGATGCCTGCGCACTCGATCGGCGGCAGCCGCCTCCAGGCGCTCGTCGAATACCTCCGGGGCGACCTGCAGAAGTAGCCCCTCGCCCGCGGCGCCGGAGAGGACGACCGGGTCCTCCCGGCGCCGTGCGTCGGACCTTTCTCCTCGACATCGCACCGCTCGTCTACTACCGTCCCCGCCGTGCCCGAGGGGGTGCGTCGGCCCGGCCACGTCGCTACCTGATCCGGGAAGCCGGCGCCCGCTTCCACGGCGACCGACCGGGCGCCATCGAGAGGACCCCTTCGGGCACCGGTGGCGCGTCTCGGCGCACGTCTAGGACGTATCGCCCGACGAGATGGCGCGCCGCGCGGCCGCCGCGACCGGCAAGGCGCCCGCCTCCCGATCTCGTTGCCCGACCCGGGGGCGGGCCGGGCCGTTCGGAGACCGAGGGGCCGCCGGTCGGGCCGGCGGCCCGGCGAGCCGATCAGCCGGCCACGAGCACGCTCACGCCGCAGGCCTCGAGGGCGGCGCCGAGGTAGGGCGGCGCCGAGGTCGGGCGGCGGCTCGCGGTCGGTCACGAGCGCCGAGAGGCAGGGCAGGGGGCAGACGACCTCGAAGAGCTGGACGCCGAACTTGCCGTGGTCGGCGTCGTGCTGCTCGCCCCCGCGGCCGTCGCGGTGGTCGTCGACCACCGGGTGACGCGCCGGCAGGCGTGGTCTACGGCAGCGTCGTGCGGCTCTGGCCGTACAGCTTCGCGCTGTCGCTGCGCCACTACCTGGAGGCGGACCTGACGAGCGGGTTCGCGCCCCTCCTCGACAGCATCGGCATGGCGCTCACGGCCGCCGTGCTCGGCGCCGGCCTTCTCCACGCTGATCATGCTCACCGTCATCGCCGTGCTGCTGCTCTTCCAGGCGCGGCTCCGCCCGCTGCGCGTCCGGGACGTCTCGCTGATCGGCTAGGCGCGCCGTGGCGTCCAGCGCCCCATGGCGAGCAGCAGACCCTGGATCAGCGCGAAGGGGTTCGGCGGGCAGCCGGGGACGTAGACGTCGACGGGCAGGATGGCGTCGACGCCCCCGAGGGTCGCGTAGTTGACCCCGAAGATGCCGCCGCTGATGCCGCACGCGCCTGCCGCCACCACGAGCCGCGGCGGCGGCATCGCCTCGTAGGCCTTCCGCAGGGGCTCCTCCATGTTCCGTGTGACCGGCCCGGTGACCAGGAGGAGATCGGCGTGCCGCGGGGAGGCCACGAAGTGGACGCCGAAGCGCTCGACGTCGTACACGGGGCCCGACAGGTTCGTGATCTCCACCTCGCAGCCGTTGCACGAGCCGGCGTCCACCTGGCGGACGTGCAGGGAACGGCCGAACAGCCCGTGGGCCGTCCTGGCCAGCTCGTCCCCCGCCCGGACGAGGGAGTCGTCCGAGAGCAGGCGCACCTGCCGTCCCTCCGCGTCGAGTTCGTAGTGCGCGACGCCGACGAGCGCCTCGCGTCGCGTCGTGGCGAGCTCGCACTCCCCGCTCATGGTGACGGCCCCCTGCGGATCGGCCTCGGCGCAGAGCCCGCACATGACGCACCTGCCGAGGTCGATGGTGACCTGCCGCCGGTCCGCCGCGTCCTCCACCCGAATCGCGCCGGTCGGGCAGGCCGCGGCCGCCGGCCGCGCGTCGGACCAGGCGGCGAGGTCGAAGCGAGGCGCGCCGCGCGCGTGCGGCGACACCTCGGGCGGCGTCTCGGGATAGCGCGTCGTGAGGATTCCCGCCGCGAGCCGCCGGCGCAGGATGCGGAGCATCAGCGATCGGTCCCCGAGTACGACAGGTTGAAGCTCTTGTTGATGACGGGGAAGTCCGGAATGATGTTGCCCTGAACGGCCTCCGCGAGGGCCGGCCAGTTGTTCAGGGACGGGTCCTTCACCCGGCATCTCGCGAGGCGTCCGTTCGGGCCCACGCGCACCCGGTGCAGGATTTCGCCGCGCCACCCCTCGACCGCGGCGAGGCCGCACCGCCCCTCGACCAGCGGGGGCAGCGGGACGGACACCGGGCCGTCCGGCAAGGCTGCGAGGGCCTGCCGCACGAGGCCGATCGACTCGCGCACCTCGTCCACCCGTACGCGCATCCGGTGGAGGACGTCGCCGTGGGGGTAGACGGGAACCCGGAAGCGGAGGTCGCCGTAGGCCGCGTAGGGGCAGTCGCGCCGGACGTCGAGGTCGACGCCCGAGGCCCGGGCCGCGACTCCGACCACTCCCAGGTCACGGGCGACCTCGGGCTTGAGGACGCCGGTCGCCTCGAGGCGGTCCAGGGTCGAGTGCGACGACTCGATCAGCGCGACGACCGACTCGACGTCGCGCTCGATGGCGGGAAGGGCCGCACCGATCATCGCGAGCCGGTCCGCGTCCCGATCGCGCCTGAGCCCGCCGAGGCAGACCATGCCGCGACCGAGCCGGTTGCCGGTCAGCGCCTCGTTGAGCCGCAGGACGGTTTCCTTCAGCGCGACCGCGTGGGCGTTGGCGACCGGGAAGCCGACGTCCGTGGCGATCGCGCCGATGTCGGCCACGTGGTTGTAGAGGCGCTCGAGCTCGAGGAGGACGGTCCGGAGGTAGCGCGCGCGCGGCGGGACCTCGACGCCGGCCGCGGCCTCGACCGCCCCGCAGAAGGCCGCGGCGTGCGAGACGCTCGAGTCCCCCGAGATGCTCTCCGCGAGCAGGACGCCGTGCTCGGGCGGGAGCGACTCGAAGAGCTTCTCGGTCCCCTTGTGCGTGTAGAAGAGGCGGATCTGGAGGTAGAGCACCGGCTCCCCTGCGACGCTGAAGAGGAAGTGCCCGGGCTCGATGACGCCCGCGTGCACCGGCCCGACCGGCACCTGCAGAACGCCCTCGCCCTCGACGCGCCGGTAGCGGTGCCGCTCGCCGCGCAAGGGCGGCAGCGCTCGCCGCAGCTCGAAGTCCTTCCGGAGCGGGAACGTGTCCTCGGGCCAGTTGTCGTGGAGCGCCATGCGTCTGGGGTTGGGGTGGCCGACCGCCGTGAGCCCCATCCAGTCCTGCACCTCGCGCTCCTGCCAGTTGACGGCGGGGAGCCACGACGCGAGGGCCGGAAACCTCGGTTCGTGCGGAGCAATGGGGGCCTCGACGACGGCGTAGGCGCGGTCGGCCGGCAGCGCGAGGACGTACGACAGCAGGAAGCGGCCCGAGCCGGCGCGATCGTCCTCGGCGAAGACGGCGGCCGGCCTCGCTCCCCGCTCGCCGACGAGCGTCCTGACGACCTCCGGCAGCGCCTCGGCGGATGTCGCCACGCGCTCCGTCCTCTGTCCGATCACCACGGGCCTCCGACGATCGCCGCCGACTGGCGGATGAGGTCGCCGACCGGCCAGGGAAGCGAGAACCCGAGGCCGAAGGCGAGCGCGCCGGCGACGGCCATGGCGCCGAGGCTGAAACGGTCCGCCTCCCGCCGCTCGCCCGGCTCGTCGGCGGGCGCGAGGAGGAGGTGCGTCAGCTTCTGCAGGAAGCCGGCGAAGACGGTGACGGTGCAGGCGAGGAACAGGGCGGCGGCCCACGTCCGCCCGGCCGCCACGGCGCCGCTGAGGATCGTGTACTCGCTCTGGAAGATCGCGAACGGCGGCGATGCCGTCACGGCGAGCGCGGCGCCGAGGAGGAAGAGGCTCGTGGCGGGCATCGTCCGCAGGAGCCCCCCCCGGATCGCGCCGAGGCTCGCGGTGCCGAACCGCTGCTGGATCGCGCCGACCGCGAAGAAGAGGACCGGCTTGGTGACGGCGTGGAACGTCATGTGGAGCATCGCCCCGAGCGAGGCGAGCGGCCCGCCTATGCCGACGGCCGCGACGATGATGCCGGCGTGATCGATGCTCGAGTAGGCCAGGAGGCGGCGAAGGTTGCGCTGGCCGACGACGAAGAGCGCCGCGAGCGCCATGGAGGCGAGCCCGAAGATCAGGAGGAGCCTGGAGACGAACGGCGCGCCCACGGCCACGGCGGCCAGGGCGTGGAAGCGGAGGAGGCCGTAGAGGGCGCAGTTGAGGAGGCCGGCGGCCAGGAGCGTCGCGGTCGGCACCGGGGCCTCGCTGTAGGCGTCGGGCTTCCACGTGT
>DASVDK010000117.1:0-5747 GCA_036381125.1 Thermodesulfobacteriota bacterium
CTCTCCGGCGGGACCGATCGCGATGTCCCAGGCGGCGATCTCCCGGTCGGAGGGGGGGCGGCCGACCTCCGTCGTTCCGCTCTGCGGGCTCTCGCCGGCGAAGGCGGCTGCCGCGCCGAGGGCGGCGGCGGCGACGATCGACCCGCTCCACGCGATCCGCCTAGACATTGCTCACGCTCCCGTCGCTCGCGATGCGCCACGGCTGGACGCCGTTGTAGTGGTACACCGAGTGGGTCCCCCGGACGGCGACGAGCATGTCGCGCGGCGGCTGCACGTACCCGGTGGCGTCGATGCAGCGAGAGGCGATCGTCGTCTCCGCCCCGTCCCAGGTCCAGGGGAGGCGGAAGCGGACGAGCGCGAGCGGGAGGATCGGCTCCTGGAGCCGGGAGGGGCGCCAGCTCCGCCCGCCGTCGGTCGTCACCTCGACGGCGGCCACCGGCGCGCGTCCCGACCAGGCGAGCCCGGTGATCTCGTACGAGCCGGGCCCGGGGAGCCGCTGCCGTCCCGACGGGAAGGTGATCACCGACTTCGCCTCCATCTCCATCGAGAACCGGCGCGCCGTCCCGTCCGGCATGAGGTCGGTGTACTTGGAGGTCTCCTCCCGGGTGTAGTACGGCTCCCGCACCACCTTGAGCCGCCTGAGCCACTTGATCTGCGTGTTCCCTTCGAAGCCCGGCAGCACGAGCCGCAGCGGATAGCCCTGCTCGGGGCGGAGCGCCTCGCCGTTCTGGCCGTAGGCGACGAGCGCGTCCCCCATGCACTTCTCGATCGGGATGCTCCGCGTCATGAGGGCGGCGTCGGCTCCCTCGGCCACGACCCAGCGGGCCGCCGGGTCGAGGCCCACGTGCTCGAGGAGGGTGCGCAGCGGCACCCCGGTCCACTCGCTGCAGCTCACCAGCCCGTGCGCCTGCTGGGCATCCGGCATGGTGGGCCTGGGCCACTCGGTGAGCGAGTTCCCCGAGCACTCGACGAAGTAGATCTGCGAGATCGAGGGAAAGCGATGCAGGTCCGCCATGGTGAAGACCACCGGCCGCCTGACGAGACCGTGGATCATGAGGCGGTGCGCCCGCGGGTCGATGTCGGGGACGCCGGCGTGATGGCGCTCGAAGTGGAGCGCCGACGGCGTGATGATCCCGACGAGCGCGTGGAGCGGCGTGAAGGTCCACGACGACGTCGTGGTCGGGGTCGCGAACGGGACGCGGACGGCCGACTCGAACGTCGACCGCTCGCCGTACGGGCTCACGGGCCGGCCCTGCACCGCCCAGGGCAGCGGCCCGTCGGGCGCGCCCCACGGCCCCGCCGCGGTCGCGGGCGGCTCCGCGGAGCCCTGCGCGCCGGCCTGCGGCGCGGCGCCGGCCACCAGCGCCGCGCCGACCGCGGTCGACGCGCGCTTGAGGAAGGTCCGGCGGTCGAGGGGCGGGTGGCAGGGGCCGGCGGGCGCGTGTCGGTCGCGCATGGTCACCTCGCGGCAACGGGTCCGGAACCGGCGGCGAGCAGGGCCCGTACCGTGCCGGCGTGAACCCTCGGGCGGTACCGGTGCAGCCGAAGCGGTACGGCTCCTGCTCGGGCGGTGCGAGGAGGTGTCCCCATGCAGGCTCGAATCGTGGCGCTCGCCGCCGTCGTGGCCCTGAGCGGTTTCGGCGCGGCCGAGGGGCGGAGCGGATCGCCGCAGCCGGACGCGCCGGACCGGGTGGACGACCCGGGACAGTCGGCCGGCAAGACGCAGACCGGCGGGGCCTTCGTGCTCGAGGGGGAGGTGAGCGACGAGGCGCTCGGCCGGTACGTCCAGGCGCTGCGCGAGATCCGCGCGATGGCCGAGCGGATCCGGCGGGACCCCTCGGTGCGGGAGCGGTACGCGCGGATCGCCCGCGGGCCGGCCGAGGCCGGACGCCCCGGCGCCTCCGACGCCGGCCCCGCCAGGTAGCGCGACCGTACGCTCCCGCGCCGCTCGTCTTCGGGCCGGCTTCGCCCTACAATGCGCCCATCCGCCCTCCGAGGAGCGTCGCATGTCCGAGTTCGCCCTGGCCGAGCTGGCCATCACCCTGCGTCCCGAGGACGACGTGGCGGTCGCCAAGACGGCGATCCGGGCCGGCACCGTCCTCGACGACGGCGGCACGCGCATCGAGGTCCGCGCCGACGTCCCGCCCGGGCACAAGATCGCCCGGCGCGCGGTGAAGGCCGGCGCGGCCGTCCGGAAGTACGGCCAGGTCATCGGCTTCGCCACGGACGACATCCGGGCGGGCGACCACGTCCACGTCCACAACCTCGGCATCGGCGAGCTGCACCGGACGTACGAGGTCGGCGTCGACGTGCGGCCGGTCGACTACTACCCGCCCGACCGGATGCGGTACTTCGACGGCTACCGGCGCGACGACGGCCGGGTCGGCACGCGCAACTACGTGGCGATCGTCTCGGCGGTCAACTGCTCGGCCAGCGTGAGCCAGTTCGTCAAGGAGCGCTTCCGCGACGTCCGGAAGGACTACCCCAACATCGACGGCGTCCTGGCCATCACCCACAAGTCGGGCTGCGGCACCGAGCGCGGCGGCGAGGACCACATGGCGCTCCAGCGCGTCCTCGCCGGCTACGCCAAGCACCCGAACGTCGCCGCGTACATCCTCATCGGGCTCGGCTGCGAGGTGAACCAGGCGGCCGAGATGGTGGAGCGCCAGAAGATGGCCGCACCGGGGCACCCGGAGCGAAAGCCCTTGATCATCAACATCCAGGAGGCGGGCGGCATCCGGAGGACGGTCGAGCGGGCGACGGCCGAGGTGGCGAAGCTCCTGCCGATGGCCAACGACGTCCGGCGTACGCGGCAGCCGATCTCCGAGATCGTCCTGGCCACGAACTGCGGCGGCTCGGACGGCAACTCGGGCATCACCGCCAACCCCGCCCTCGGCTGGGCCGTCGACGAGCTGGTGCGGTACGGCGGCACGGGCGTGCTCGCGGAGACGCCCGAGATCTACGGCGCCGAGCACCTGCTGATCCGCCGGGCCGTCAGCAACTCGGTCGCCCAGAAGCTCCTCGACCGATACCGGTGGTGGGAGTGGTACTGCCGGGGCATCGAGAAGATGGACAACAACCCGGCTCCGGGCAACAAGGCGGGGGGCCTCACGACCGTCTTCGAGAAGTCGCTCGGCGGCGTGGCCAAGGGGGGCACCACCCCCATGCAGGACGTCGTGCTCTACGGCGAGCCGATCACGAAGAAGGGCTTCGTCTTCATGGACACGCCGGGCCACGACCCGGTCTCCGTCACCGGCCTCGTGGCCGGCGGCTGCAACGTCGTCTGCTTCACCACCGGGCGAGGCTCCGTCTTCGGCTGCAAGCCGACCCCCTCCATCAAGATCGCCACGAACTCCCTCGTGTACCGGCACCTCGAGGAGGACATGGACATCGACGCCGGGGTGATCCTCGAGGGGACGCCGCTGCCGGTGGTGGGCCGGCAGATCTTCGAGGAGATCATCGCGGTCGCCTCCGGCAAGCGGACGAAGAGCGAGCTGGCCGGCGTCGGCGAGGAGGAGTTTGCCCCGTGGATCATCGGCCCGGTGATGTAGGGCCCCCGGCCGGGGGACAGACGACCCTCGCGAGCCGCCGCGGCGCCGAGTAGACCGCCGCGTGGGCCACGCCCGGCAGCTCCACGAGCCGCCCGCGGGGCAGCAGGCGCGACGCCGTCTCCGCCCATCGTCTCGACACGAGCGGATCGCGGCTCCCCCGGACGACCACCGTCGGTGCCGTCACGCGGGTGAGCGTATCGGCCATCGGATGCCGAAGCGCGTGCCGGAAGGTCTGCCACAGGCGGGCCGGGCCGCACCTCAGGTAGTCGCCGACGACGAGCGGGACGAGCCCCGGCGGCTCGCGCAGCGCGTCGAGGAGGAGCCTGGCGATCTGTCCGACAGCCGTCCGGGCGCACGGGTCGATCGTCGGCCCGTTCAACACCGCCCGCGTCACGCGTGCCGGCTCGCCGGCCGCCAGCTCCGCGATCACCTGGCACCCCATCGAGTTGCCCACGAACGTGGCCGGTCCGATGCGGGCGGCGTCGAGGAAGCCGGCGAGGGCCGCGGCGAGTTCCGGCACGTCGAGCGGGCGACCGGGCGGCGCCGGGCTCGCGCCGAAGCCCGGCAGGTCCGGCGCGTAGACGCGCGCGCGGAGGGCCAGGCGGTCGCCGAGCGGGCGCAGGTAGCGGTGCGACACGCCGAGGCCGTGAACGAGGACGACGGCGGGCGCGCCGCGCGGCGCGAGGTCGAGCCACGCCTCGGCGTGCAGCATGACGCGCGCAGGGTAGCGCGCCGCTTCGGCCCGCTTGACCCCCCGGCGTGGCCCCGCTACGCTGGCCTGACGCCGTTGCCTGCACAACCAACGTGCGAGGGGCCATGCCGACAGCGCCGGTCGACCCCGCGACGCTCCATCGCGACGCGATCGTCGTCGAGCTGCACGCCGACGTGCCGATCGACGTCATCGATCGCCGTCGCCGGCGAGAGACGCAGGTCCTGCTCCGCCGGCACCTGCCGCGCTGGCGCGCGGGTGGGGTCAAGGCGGCGGTCCTGACCGTGGGCGGCGACCAGCCGTCGCACCAGCAGCTCGACCCCGGAGACCCGTTCCGCGCGGCGATGCTGCAGATCGCCGAGCTCCGCCAGGACATTCGCGAGAGCGATGGGGCCATCGTCCCGGCGACCTCGCCGGCGGCGATCCGCGCCG
This sequence comes from Thermodesulfobacteriota bacterium, assembly GCA_036381125.1. GTDB lineage: Bacteria > DASVDK01 > DASVDK01 > DASVDK01 > DASVDK01 > DASVDK01. Next base: position 4,693 of record DASVDK010000117.1, read on the forward strand.
CCGCGGCCGAAGGCCGCTTCGCCGTCTTCTTCAACCTCGAGGGGGTGGCCCCCCTTCGCGGCAGCCTCGGCGCGCTCGACCTCTTCGGCGAACTCGGCGTCCGCGCCGTGCAGCTCACCTGGAACCTGCGCAACGAGGCGGGCGACGGCGTGGCCGAGGACTCGGGCGCGCGGCTCACCCGCTTCGGCCGCAGCCTGATCGCCCACGCCAACCGGACCGGCATCCTCCTCGACGGCTCGCACATGGGGGCGGGCGGCTTCTGGGACCTCGCCGAGCACGCCACCCGGCCCTTCGTCTGCTCGCACTCGAACGCCGCCGCGCTCCGGCCGCACCGCCGCAACCTCGACGACCGGCAGGTCGAGGCGGTGGCCCGCGCGGGCGGCCTGGTCGGCGTGGCCTGCTACCCGGCCTTCCTGACCGACGGCGAGGCGACGCTCGAGCACGTGCTCGACCACGTGGAGCACCTCCTGCGCGTCGCCGGGCCGGGGCACGTCGGCTTCGGCCCCGACTACGTGGACTACGCCGAGGCGATCGTCCACGCGGCGCTCGAGACGGCCGGCGGCCTCTACGGCGCGCCGCGCAGCTATCCGGCCGGCCTCGGGCGGATCGAGGAGACGCCCAACCTCACCGCCGGCCTCCTCGCGCGTGGGCACGGGCCCGACGTCGTCCGCGGCGTGCTCGGGGAGAGCTACCTGCGCGTCCTCGATGCCGTGCAGGCGCCCTCGGCGTCGGCCGGGACCGGGCCGGCGGCCGCCGACCGATCCGGCTGAGGGGCCCGGCCGGCGATGGGCCTGCGACCGACGATCCTCGCCCGTGACTGGCTCGTGACGACCGAGCACTACCTCTCGGCGCAGGCCGCGGCCGCCGTCCTCGGCGCGGGCGGGACCGCGGCCGACGCGGCGGTCGCCGCGATCCTCGCCGAAGGGGTCGTGAACCCCCACATGCACACGCTCGGCGGCGAGGTGGTCGCGCTCGTCCACGCCGGCGGGCGCGTCGAGGCGCTGAACGGCCACACCCGCGCGCCGCTCGGCCTGACGCTCGAGCGCTGCCGCGCC
>DASVDK010000118.1:0-15045 GCA_036381125.1 Thermodesulfobacteriota bacterium
GACGACGACGACGTCGAGCGTGGCCCCCGGCCGCTTGAGCTTGAGCCAGGCGCGGCCGCGCGTGCCGGGGAGGTAGGGCGACGAGGGGTCCTTGACCATGAGCCCCTCGTTGCCGCGAGCCCGGGCCTCCTCGAACCGCCGATCGAGGCGGGCCGCCGCGTCGTCGGCGCGCGTCTCGACCGGGTCGGCCGGGGAGAGGAAGAGCGGCGGCGAGAGCGGCAGCGCGGCCAGGCGCGCCCGCCGGGCCTCGAGCGGGGCGTCGAGCAGCGACCCGCCGGCGTCGATCAGGCAGTCGAAGGCGACGTAGACGACCGGCACCTCGCGCACGAGCGCCTCGGTCACGGCCTTGCGGCCGAGGCGCCGCTGGAGCTGACCGAAGGGGAGGGCCCGGCCGTCGCGCCACGCGAGCACCTCGCCGTCCAGGATGAGCGGCCCCGGCAGGCGCGCCAGGGCGGTCGCGACCTCCGGGAAGCGGCCGGTCACGTCCTCGAGGCGCCGCGAGAAGAGCGCCACGCGACCGTCGGCGCCCACGTGGGCCGTCGTGCGGACGCCGTCGAGCTTGTCCTCGACGAGCGCCGCGCCGTCGATCCGCCGCAGGGCATCGGCCGCATCGGCCGCCGGCGTGGCGAGCATGACCGACGTGGGCCGGAAGAGGACCGGGGCCGCCTCGTCGAGCCGGCCCGCCTTCGCGAGACGCGCCGCCTCGCCCACGTCGCCGCCGAGGAGCATCGCCGCGCGCTGGATGGCGGCGAGCGGCGCGCCGAAGGCGACGCCGAGCGCCTCCTCCACGAGGCGCTGCTTGAGGCCGATCCGGAGGTCGCCCCCCGCGATCTTGAGGAGGTACTTCGCCTCGGCCGGCGAGGCGCGGTGCAGGAGCGCGCCGAAGCGGGCGGCCCTGGCGCCCGGACCGCGGGCGGCCGCGATCCGGTCGAAGGCGGCGCGGGCGTCGAGCAGCGCGACGCCGGTCGGCGCCGCGTGCGGGGCTTCGGCCCGCTCCCCCCGGCGGCTCGCCTCGGCGGCGGCGCTCGCCGCCTCCCGGCGTCCGGCGAGCAGCCGTTCCGCGGCCGAGCCGAGGTCGCCCGTCCTGAGCGTCTCGGCGTCGATGGCGGCGGGGTCGAGCGCGGCGGCGCCGGCCAGGGCGGCCCTGAGACCGGCGTACCCCAGGCCGAGGCTCCTCGGGTCCCAGGGCGGGAACGGGCGCCCGGCGAGGAAGGTGCAGGCGACCGGCAGCGAGGCGTCGTCGAGCGAGGCGAGGTAGGCCACGAGCGCCGCCCGCTTGGCCAGGCGGGAGCGCGTGGCGCCCACCGCCTCGCACGCGGCGGCGAAGGCACGCATGCGAGAGATTGTAGAGGCCGGTCGGGCCGTCGCGGGGGCCGGAACGTCTTGTCCCGACCGGCGCGATCGGCTAGAGTGGCCCTGCGTCGCGAGAAAAACGGCGTTTCTCTACGAGAAACGCGTCGGGCCCTCTCGAGGGGCAGGTGGAGGCAGGCGATGCGTCTCGACGTCGCGTCCTTCCCGGTACGACGCGCCGAGCTCGGCGCGCGGACCCGCTATGCGGACGGGGTCCTCACGATCGGCGTCGAGGCGGTGCGGTCGCTCGTCCTCCAGGACCCACGCGTTCGCGACGTCCGGCTCGAGGTCGTCCACCCGGGCGACTCGGCGAGGGTCCTGCGCCCCCTCGACGCGATCGAGCCGCTCCGCAAGGTCGAGGGACCCGGCAGCGCGTTCCCGGGGTTCAACGGCCCGCCCCACACCTGCGGGCGCGGCCGGACCCACCGGCTCGAGGGGTTCTCGGTGGTCGAGGTCGCGGAGTTCCCGTTCCCGGCGAGCGGCGTGCAGGCCGTCGAGGAAGGGATCATCGAGATGACCGGACCCGGGGCCGCCTACGCCGGCTGCGCCGATCGCGTGAACCTGCTCCTCGTCTGCACGCCGGGACCGGCGTCGAGCAACGACGACTACGACGACGCGGTCCGGCGCGCGGGGCTTCGGGTCGCCGACCACCTGGCCGGGGCGACGATCGGCCTCGAGCCGGTCCGCGTGGAGCGCTTCGAGCTCGCCGGCGTGCGGCCCGGCCTGCCCCGGGTGGTCTGGGTCCACCAGGTCAGGAACCAGGGGCCGATGGTGCGCACGTTCCTCTACGGTCACGAGATGGCGAACCTCGTGCCGACGGTGCTCCACCCGAACGAGCTGCTCGACGGCGCGCTGGTGGGCGCCAACTACAAGACCGGCACCAAGACGCCGACTTACATGCACACCCGCCACCCGTCCCTCGAGTCGCTCTACGCGCGGCACGGGCGGGACCTCGAGTTCGTCGGCGTCGTCGTCTCCCGGGGGCACCACGAGAACGAGTTCCTCAAGGAGCGCTCCGCGCACTTCGTGGCGAAGCTGGCCGGCATGCTCCGCGCGGACGGGGCGCTCTGCACGTACGAGGCGACGGGGAACACCCACGTGGACTTCATGCTGACGGTGCAGGCGCTCGAGCGAGCGGGGATCCGGACCGGGGCGGTCGTGCACGAGTACGGCGGGCCGGAGGGGACCGACGCCCCGCTCGTCGACTTCGCGCCGGAGGCGATCGCCCTCGCCAGCAGCGGCGGCATCGATCGGCGCATCCGCCTGCCGGCGGTCGAGCGGCTCATCGGCGGGACCCACCTGGCGCACCGCGGCATCCCGGCCGGGGGGGAGATCGAGGTCAGCATCCAGGAACTGTACGCGGTGACGGCCGAGATGAACCGTCGCGGCGTCGTGGCGCAGGAATACTAGCGATGCGAGTCGTCCACTACCTCAATCAGTTCTTCGGCGGCATCGGCGGCGAGGACCGGGCCGACGCGCCGCCGCAGGCGCGCGAGGGGGCGGTCGGGCCGGGGCTCGCGCTCGAGCAGGCGCTCGGCGGCGACGGGCGGGTCGTCGGGACGGTCGTCTGCGGGGACGGGACGTTCGCCGACCGACCCGACGAGGCGGCGGCGGAGGTCGTGGCCCTCGTCGAGCGGTTCGCCCCCGACGTCGTGGTGGCCGGGCCCGCCTTCAACGCGGGCCGCTACGGCCTCGCCTGCGGGCGGGTCTGCGTGGAGGTGGAGCGGCGGCTCGGCCGGCCGGCGCTGACGGGGATGTACCACGAGAACGCCGCCGTCGAGCTGTACCGGCGGGACGTCGTGATCGTCTCGACCAGCGCCACGGCCGGCGGCATGCGGGCGGCGATCGAGACCATGGCGCGGCTCGCGAGGACGCTCGGGCGAGGGGAGGCGCTCGGGCCGGCCGCGGTGGAGGGCTACCTTCCGCGCGGCCGCCGGATGAACGGCCGGGCCGGCCGGCCGGCCAGCGCGCGCGCCCTCGACCTGCTGATGGCGCGCCTGGCCGGTGAGCCGTTCGAGACCGAGGTGCCGCTGCCGACGTACGCGCCGGTCGCCCCGCCGGCGCCGGTGGCCGACCCCGCCGGCATGCGCCTCGCGCTCGTGACGGAGTCCGGCCTCGTCCCGCCGGGCAACCCGGATCGGCTCGAGTGGGTGCGGGCGAGCAAGTGGCTCAGGTACAGCCTGGCCGGCAAGGACGACCTCGGGCGCGGCGAGTTCGAGGTGGTCCACAGCGGCTACGACGCCTCGTTCGCCCTCGACGACCCGGACCGGCTCTTGCCGGTGGACGCGGTCCGCGAACTCGTGCGCCTGGGGGAGATCGGCTCCCTGCTCGACGCCTATTACGTCACGTGCGGCAACCACGGCATCCTCGGGCAGATGGAGCGGTACGGCCGCGAGATCGCGACCGAGCTCCGCGAGCAGAACGTCGACGCCGTGCTCCTCGTCGCCACCTGAGGGTCGGGCACGCGTAGCGGCGCTACGCTCGCGAAGGAGCTGGAGCGGGCCGGGCTGCCGACCGTCACGGTCACCAGCCTCCCGTCGGTCGCCCTCAAGGTCGGCGCCAATCGGGTCCTGCGCGGCCCTCGGTTCAGCCATCCGTGCGGCAACCCGGCCCTCGGCGAGCGGGACGAGCGGGCGTGGCGGATCGAGTTCCTGCGTCACGCCGTCCGGGCGCTGGGGACGCCGGTCACCGGTCCGACCCTCTTCGACCCTACCGGGACCGGGGGGCAGGCATGACCTTCCCGGTCGTCACCGCCGTCGCGAACGTGCTCGCCCACGCGCCGGGGCTGGTGCGCTACGGCTCGAGGCCGGTGCGCGACCTCGCCCGTGATCCCTCGCGTGCCGGGACGCTCGCCGGGCACCTCCGGCCGTACGAGGACGCGGTTGCGTACGGGCCGAACCAGGCGTACGTCGGCAACCTCGCCCCCGAGGCGCTGCGCGACGTCGCCCGTCCCTGGTTCCGGAGCCTCGACCGGTCGGCGCCGGCCGACGGCGAGTTCGGCAGCCTGATCGGCGAGGCCGAGCTGCTCGGGCTGCTCAAGCTCTGCGACCGGGCCCAGCTCGTCCAGCTCGACGAGCCGACCCTGGCGGCCGGCGGCGCCCGGCTGATCGCGAGGCGTCTGGCCGACGCGGACGCGGTCGGGCGCCTTCGGGCGTCGCCGGCCGGCGCCATCGAGCAGGCGATCGAGAGCGGCGAGGCGATTCCGCTCTGGCTCGGAGGACGGATCGTCGGCGCCGTCGCCCGCGGTCACGAGGAGGACGAGGCGCTCACCGCCAACGTCCTGCTCGAGAACCTTGCGGCCAAGGCCACGGGCGTCCTGGCGCTCCGGCACCTGCTGCGGCAGGTCGAGCGGCGCCTCGGACCGAACGACATCGACTTCGTCATCGCCGGGTCCGAGGAGGCCATCGGCGACCGCTACCAGCGCGGGGGCGGCAACGTCGCCAAGGCGATCGCCGAGGAGGTCGGCCTCGCGCGCGCCACCGGCTTCGACGTGAAGGCCTTCTGCGCCTCCACGCTCTACGCGGTGGTCAACGCGGCGGCGCTCGTCCAGGCCGGCGTCTTCTCCCGCGTGGCGGTCGTGGCCGGCGGCTCGCTCGCGAAGCTCGGCATGAAGTATCGGGCCCACGTGGCCAGGGGGATGCCGATCCTCGAGGACGTGCTCGCCGGCATCGCGATCCTCGTCGAGCGGGCCGGCGCCGAGGGCCCGACCGTCCGCCTCGACACGCTCGGCCTCCACGCAACCGGGGCCGAGTCGTCGCAGCAGGCGGTGGTCGAGGCGCTCGTGATGGGGCCGCTCGCGAAGGCGGGATGCCGGCTGACCGAGGTGGACCGGTACGCGACGGAGATGCACAACCCGGAGGTCACCGAGCCGTCGGGCAGCGGCGACGTCCCGCTCGGCAACTACCGGTTGATCGCCGCCCTCGGCGCCATGCGCGGGGACATCCCGAGGGACGGGATCCACGACTTCATCGCCCGGCACGGCCTGCCGGGCTACGCGCCGACGCAGGGCCACATCGCCTCGGCCGTCTGCTACCTGGGGCACGCGGTACGGGGCATGCGGGCCGGTCGTCTCGAGCGCGTCCTCTTCATGGCGAAGGGGAGTCTGTTCCTCGGTCGGATGACGCAACAGTCCGACGGCGTGTCGTTCCTGCTGAGTGCCTGAGCCGGAGGAACCCATGGACCTGAAGGGCAAGCGCGTGCTCGTCATCGGTGAGCGCGACGGCGTGAGCGGGGCGGCGATCGAGAGCTGCGTCCGCAGCGCCGGCGCCGAGGTGGTGTACGTCGAGACCCAGTGCTTCGTCTGAACGGCGGCGGGCGCCATGGACCTTGAGGGTCAAGGTCGGATCAAGCAACTGGTGGACCGCATCGGCACCGACGGCGTCGTCGCCGTCCTCGGGGCGAACTCCCCCGAGGCGGTGGAAATGGTCGCCGCCACGCTGAAGAACGGGGACCCGAGCTACGCGGGCCCGCTGGCCGGGGTCGCGCTCGGCATCCCGTCGTTCCACGTCCTCGAGCCGGAGATCACCCGACAGATCGCCCCGGAGGTCTACGAGCGCGAGCTCGCGCTGCCGGCCCTGGCCATGGACGGCGAGGCGGTGACCGCGCCGGTCAGGGCGATCCGCGAGGGCAGGGCCTGACCGCACATGGCCGCGCGCAAGGCTGCCGAGGCGGCCGCGCCGCTCCGTTCGGTGGACCGCGCCCTCGCCCTGCTCGAGTGCCTGGCCGGCCTCCCGCAGCCGGTGGCGCTGGGGGACCTCGCGCGCCGGCTCGTGGTGAGCAAGGCGGGGGCCTTCCGGCTCCTCGCGACGCTCAAGCGCCGGGGCTTCGTCCGCCAGCTCGAGGACGGGCGATACGCCCTGGGCCTCAGGTGCTGGGAGATCGGTTGGGCGGTGCTGGGGGAAGGCGGCATCCGGGAGGCGGCGGCGCCGATGATGGCGGCGCTGGTCGAGCAGACCGGGGAGTCGATCCACCTGGCCGTCTACGATACGGGCGACGTCGTCTACATCGACAAGCGGGAAGGTTCGCAGCCGGTGCGCGCCTACTCGCACGTCGGCGGCCGCGCGCCGGCCTACTGCGTGGCAACGGGAAAGGTGCTCCTCGCCTTCGCGGGCGAGGCCGAATGGGAGCGGGTGACGCGAGCCGGGCTGCGGCGCTTCACCCCTCGCACCATCGTCGACCCCGGTGACCTGCGGTCGGAGCTGGCCGCGGTGGTCGCCCAGGGCTACTCGCTGAACCGCGGCGAGTGGCGGGCGGAGGTCGCGGGGATCGCGGCGCCGATACGGGACTTCACGGGGAGCGTCGTCGCGGCGATCGGGACCTCCGGGCTGGCGACGCACTACACCGCGGCGCGCATCCGGCAGATGGTCCCGCAGGTGCAGGCGGCCGCGGCCGAGGTCTCGAGTCGACTCGGGTTCATCAGGAGGCGACAGGAGGGAGGCCATGGAACGGAAGCTCACGACGCTGTCGGACGCGGCCGGGCTCGTCGCTGACGGGTCGACCATCGCCTTCGGCGGCAGCCTGCTGCACCGGATCCCGGCAAGCTTCGCGCGCGAGGTGGCCAGGCAGGGGCGGCGCGGTCTCCGGTTCGTCAAGCCGTCGGCGGCCTACGACCTCGACCTCCTCTGCGCGGCCGGATGCGTCTCGACGGTGGACGCCGGCATCGTCGCCATGGAGGGAGGCTTCGGGCTCGCCCCGAGCTACCGGGCGGCCGTGGAGAGCGGCCGGGTCACCGTCCACGAGCACGCCTGAATCTCGCTGGTCGCCGGGCTGCGGGCCGCAGCCTTCGGGATCCCGTTCATGCCGGTCGCCGGGATGCGCGGCAGCGACGTGCCGGCCGCCGGCGGCCTTCGCCTCGCAAAGGACCCCTTCACGGGGGAGGAGGTCTACGCGGCGCCCCGCCTCGACCTCGACTGGGCGGTCCTGCACGTCCAGGAGGCCGACCCCCTCGGCAACGCGCGCGTCTACGGCACCCCGTTCTGGGACCGCGTGATGTCGCGGGCGGCCAAAGGGGTCATCGTGACGGCCGAGCGGATCGTGCCGACCGAGGAGCTGGCGCGGCAGCCCGAGCTGACGCTGGTCCCGGGGATCCTCGTGCGGGCGGTCGTCCACGCGCCGCACGGCGCCTGGCCGGCGAGCTGCACGCCGTACTACGAGATCGACCGGGCGGGCGTGGCCGCGTACCTCGCCGCCTCGGCCGACCCGGAGGCGCTCGGACGGCACCTCGAGACGACGGACGAGGCGCTGCGGCGGACGGCCGCGCGCGCGGCGGCGGAACGGTGAGCGCCGTGGCCGCCGGGACGCCGGAGACGATGATCTGCGCCATCGCGCGGCTCCTGCGCGACGGCGAGCGGGTGTTCCACGGGGTCGCCTCGGTGATCCCGATGCTCGCCGTGAACCTCGCACGGAGGGTCCACGCCCCGCGCCTGACCTACATCAACATCGCGGGCGGGATCGACCCCGCGCCGCGCTACCTGCCCGAGTCGAGCACCGACCCCGAGCTCGCGCGGGGGAGCGCGTCGATCTTCAACAACGAGGACTTCTACGACCTCTGCGCCCGAGGGGGGATCGACGTGGCCTTCCTCGGCGCGACGCAGATGGACGCCCTGGGACGGACCAACAACAGCGTGATCGGGCCGTACGACCGGCCGAAGGTCCGCCTGCCGGGCGGCGGCGGGGCGGCGGTCGTGCTCCCCACCGCGCGTCGGGTGATCGTCTGGCGCACGGTCCACACGCCGAAGGTCTTCGTCGAGCGGCTCGACTTCGTGACCGGGGTCGGCAACCTCGACCGCGTGGTGACCCCGCTCTGCGTCTTCCAGCGGCGGGACGGACGGCTCGCGGTCGAGTCGATCCACCCGGGCCACACGCGCGAGGAGGTGGCGGCCCGGACCGGCTTCGCGCTCGAGATCCCGCCCGACGTCCCGACGACCCCGCCCCCGACGGAGGCCGAACTCGCGGCGATCGAGGCGATCGACCCGCGCGGCGTCCGCCGGATCGAGTTCGGATCGTGACGCCGACGCTCGGGGAAGCGCTGGCGCGGCAGGCGGCCCGGGCGGATCTGCGCGGCCGCCCCTTCATCCTGACCGACGGGGACGCGATCACCTTCGGCGACCTCGACCGCCTGGCGGCGCGCGTCGCCGGCCGGCTCGCCGAGGCGGGCGTCCGGCCGGGCGACGTGGTCTCGGCGCTCCTGCCGAACTCGCCGGCCTTCGTCGTCGACATGTTCGGCGCGTACCGGGCCGGGGCCCGCTTCTGCCCGCTCAACCCGCGCCTGACGCCGACGGAGATCCGCTTCCAGCTCGCGGACTCGGGGGCGCGCGTGGTGGTGACCGACGCCGAGCACGCGCCGCTCTTCGCGCGGCTCGCCGCGGAGCTCCCCTCCCTCGCGCACGTCCTGGTCCTGGCCGACCGGGAGGACCTCGCGGGGCTGCCCGATCCCCCGGGCGCCGCCCCGTCCGCCGTCGAGGATCCCGACGCGGTCGCGCTCGTGATGTACACGTCGGGGACGACCGGCTCGCCCAAGGGGGTGATGCTGTCGCACCGGAACGTCCTCCTGAACGCCTCGCAGGTCATGGAGCGGAGCGAGGTGACGGCGGACGACCGGGTGCTCCACATCATGCCGCTCTTCCACACCAACGGCATCGTCAACACGACCGTGGGCCCGCTCCTCGCCGGCGCCTCCATCGCGCTCCGGCCGCGCTTCGACCTCGCCGACTTCTGGCCCGCGGTGGCCCGCTTCCGGCCGACCTACTTCACCGGCGTGCCGACCGTCTACAGCCGCTTGCTCGCCGCGCCCGATCCGGGACTCGACCGGTCGTCGCTCCGATTCGTCCGCTGCGGGTCGGCGCCGATGCCGGTCGAGCTCCAGGAGCGGGTCGAGGCGTGGCTCGGCGTCCCGGTCGTCATCAGTTACGGCCTCGCCGAGGGGACCTGCACGAGCACGATGAACCCCGTGTCGGGCCGGCGCAAGGTGGGATCGGTGGGGCTGCCGCTCTCGGGGCAGGAGGTGAGGATCCACGACGACGCCGGGCGCGAGCTGCCGGCCGGCACGGTGGGCGAGGTCTGCATCCGCGGGGGGACCGTCATGCAGGGGTATCTCAATCGGCCGGAGGAGACCGCCGCCGTCCTTCGCGACGGCTGGCTCCGGAGCGGCGACCTCGGCTACCTCGACGCCGACGGCTATCTCTTCCTGACCGACCGGAAGAAGGACATCATCATCCGGGGGGGCGAGAACATCTCGGCGCGGGAGGTCGAGGACGTCCTCTACCGACACCCGGCCGTCCTGGAGGCCGCGGTCGTCGGCGCGCCCGACCCGGATCTCGGCGAGCAGCCGGTGGCGTGCGTGGTGCCGCGGCCGGGCGCGACCATCGACGCGGGCGAGCTGATCGAGTTCTGCCGCGAGCGGCTCGCCCGCTTCAAGACGCCGCGTCGCGTCGTCGTCCTCGACGACCTGCCGAAGAACGGCGTCGGCAAGATCGTGAAGGCGGCGCTTCGCGAGCGGGTCGGCGGGGGGAGCGCGCCGTGACGTACCGCGACTGGTACGGCGCGCTGGCCTTCCTCCTCGCCTCGGCTGCCGTCGTGGCCGGGGCGATCCGACTCGGCGTCGGCACGCTGCGGGATCCCGGTTCGGGATTCGCGCCGCTCGCGTTCGCGGCGGTGCTCGGGCTCCTCTCCGTCATCCGGCTCGTCGGGACCATCCGCGCGGCGCCGTACCGGGTCGAGGGCCGGTGGCTGCGGGTGGCGGCGGTCTGCATCCTCCTGCTCGCGTGGGGCCTCGCCGTGCAGACGGTCGGCTACCTGGTCGCCACGTTCCTGGTGGCCATAGGCTTCGTGCTGGTCGGCGGCCGCTCCGTCTACGCGGCGCTCGCCTTCGGCGTGGGGGCGGCCCTCGCGGTCGAGTTCGTCTTCGTGCGCTGGCTCGCGACGCCGCTGCCGCGCGGGACCCTCTTCTAGGCCATGGAGACCCTCGACCTCCTCGCCCAGGGCTTCCAGGTCGCCCTCACGCCGACCAACCTGCTCTTCGCGCTCGTCGGCGTCACGGTCGGCACGCTCGTCGGCGTCCTCCCGGGGCTCGGACCCTCCGGCGCGCTCGCCATCCTCCTGCCGACGACCTACCAGGCGTCGCCCGTCTCCTCGATCATCATGCTCGCCGGCATCTACCACGGCGCCATGTACGGCGGGTCGACGACCTCGGTCCTCGTGAACATCCCGGGCGAGGCCTCCTCGGTGGTGACCTGCCTCGACGGCTACCAGATGGCGCGCCGGGGTCGCGCGGGACCGGCGCTCGGGATGGCCGCGTTCGCGTCGTTCATCGCCGGCACGCTCTCGCTCGTCGGGCTCATCCTCCTGGCCCCCCCGCTCGCCGCCTTCGCCCTGCGCTTCGGGCCGACGGAGTACTTCGCCCTGATGGTCGCCGGGCTGGTGATCCTCTCCTACATGACGCACGGGTCGATGGTGAAGGGGCTCATGATGGCGGCGGCCGGCCTCGTCCTCGGCACGGTCGGCCTCGACACCATCACCGGGCGTCCCAGGTTCACCTTCGGGCTGACCGAGCTGTCGGACGGGATCGGCTTCCTGCCGATGGCCATGGGGCTCTTCGGGATCGCCGAGGTCCTGGTCGGCCTCGAAGGGGGAGAGAAGCGAGACGTGTACACCGGAAGGCTGCACGGGCTCCTGCCGACTCGGCGCGACTGGTCGGAGTCGGGCCTTCCGATCGCGCGCGGCTCGGTGATCGGCTTCCTCCTCGGGATCCTCCCCGGCGGGGGGGCGGTGCTGTCCTCCTTCGTGTCGTACGCGGTCGAGCGGCGCCTCGCCCGGCGGCCCGAGGAGTTCGGGAAGGGGGCGATCGCCGGGCTGGCCGGACCGGAAGCGGCCAACAACGCCGGCTCGACGGGCGCGTTCATCCCGATGCTGTCGCTCGGGATCCCGTCGAACTCGGCGACGGCGATTCTCCTCGGCGCCCTGCTGATCTACGGTGTGCAGCCGGGGCCGCTCCTCATGCGGACGCACCCCGACCTCTTCTGGGGGGTCGTCGCGAGCATGTACCTCGGCAACCTGATGCTGCTCATGCTCAACCTTCCGCTCATCGGTCTCTGGGTGCGGCTGTTGAGGGTGCCGTACGACTATCTCTTCCCGGCGATCCTCCTCTTCTGTCTCGTGGGGGTCTACAGCGTCAACAACAGCACGACCGAAGTCCTGCTCATGGTCGCGTTCGGCCTCCTCGGCTACCTCCTGCGGAAGGCCGGCTTCGACCCGGCGCCGATGGTGCTGGCGCTCATCCTCGGGCCGATGCTCGAGCTGAACTTCCGGCAGGCGCTGATCCTGAGTCAGGGTGACCTGACGGCGTTCGTCCGGCACCCGATCGCGGCCGTGTTGCTCCTCGTCGCGGCCGTCCTGCTCGTGCTCCCGATCGTCCAGGACCTTTCCAGGAAGAAAGGAGACCGTCATGCGTAGGCGCATTGCCCTGCTCGCCGCGGTGCTCGTCGGCTCGCTCGCCGCGACTGCTCGGGCCGACGACTTCCCGAGCCGAGCGATCACCCTGATCATTCCGACATCGCCGGGCGGCTCGGCCTCGGTGTCGGGGCAGATCATCGCCGAGGCGCTCAAGCGGGAACTCAAGCAGTCCGTCCTGATCGTGTACAAGCCGGGCGCCGCGCAGGCCCTCGGGACCGAGCAGGTCCTCAAGTCCCGCCCGGACGGCTACACGCTCGGCTGGACCTTCGAGCCGGACCTCGCCTCCAAGATGGTGGCCGACGGCAAGAGCCTCTCGTTCGGGAAGGGCGACCTGGTGCACCTCGGCGCCGCCGGCTTCGCGCCCTACTTCCTCTGGGTGAAGGCCGACGCGCCGTGGAAGACGCTCGACGAGCTGGTGGCCGCCGGGAAGCAGAAGGGCATCTCCTACAGCTCGTCCGGCGTCGCGACGATGGGCCACGTCTACGCGGAGATGTTCGTGCGCCGGGCGGGGATCAAGGCGACGCACGTCCCGTACCAGGGGGGAGGGCCGGCGACGACCGCGCTGCTCGGCGGGCACGTCGACATGTCCGTCGGCTCGTACGGCCGCATGAAGCAGTACATGGACTCGAACCTCGTCCGGCCGCTCGCGATCCTCGTGGACGAGCGGCTGCCCGACCTCGCGGAGGTGCCGACGCTCGAGGAGCGGGGCCTCGACCTTCCCATCCAGGGCCAGATCTACCACCACCTCTTCGGGCCGAAGGGGATGCCGCCCGCGGTCGTCGAGACGATCACCAGCGCCTTCGAGCGGGCGGTTCGCGACCCGGCGACGCAGCAGGCGCTCGTGAAGGCCGGGTTCGACGGGCGGTGGCTGTCCGCGAAGGCCACGGAGGAGGCCTGGCTCAAGGACTTCGCCATCGTCGAGGAGGCGCTGTCGCAGATCAAGTAGGATCGGGGCTCCGGCGCGCCCCGCGCGCGCCGGAAGCCGCCCCCGGCGCGGGCCGCCTCGGAGGCGCTACCGGGAGGTCGGGTCGATGGTCCGCGGGCCGGGGAAGCGCCGGAAGTCCGCACCCACGCGATCCGGACGGGCGCCGGTCCCGAGAAGGCGGCCTCGAGCCAGGTCCGGCATCGATCGTGATGCGGCGACCGGAGATCGGAGGCGTGGAGGAGCACGTTGGCGTCGACAGCGTCATCGCCGCAACGGCCCCTCGATCTGGTCGAGCAGCTCCTCGACGTTGTCGTAGCTCGGACCGGGCCGCAGCCCGCCGAGGTCACGGGTGCGGACCTCGAATCGGGCGGCCGGCGCCTCGCACCGGGAGGCGAGCCCGAGCCGCAACGCCTCGGCCTTCAGCTTCGCGGCGACGTCCGGGTCCAGGGTGAGCGTCGTTCGCACATCGTGCTGCTTTGTCCGATGCATCACGAAGTCAAGTCGGCCGGGGCGCCGCGCGCCGCCGCCCGGAGCGCGGCGGTCCTCCGCTTCGCCGCGCGCCGCCAGACGCGGTAGCCGAGGAGCGCCGCCAGGGCGGCGGCGAAGAGGGCCGGCTCGCGCGTGTCGGCCTTGACGAGGAGGAAGTAATGGACCACGCCGAGGACGGCGGCGGGGTAGACGAGGTAGTGGAGCCGCTGCCAGCGCTTGCCGCCGAGGCGGCGCACCCAGCCGTCGGTCGAGGTGACCGCGAGCGGCACGAGCATGAGGAACGCCGTCATGCCGACGGTGATGTAGGGGCGCTTGACGATGTCGGCCCCGATGGCGCCCCAGTCGAAGAAGTGGTCGACGGCCACGTAGTTCGTCACGTGGAGCGCGACGTAGCCGAACGCCACGAGCCCGAGCATGCGGCGCAGCCGGATCGCCCGGTTCCACCGGGTGAGCTGGCGCAGCGGCGTGACGGCGAGGCTCGCCAGGAGGAGCGCGAGTCCCCACCAGCCGAGGAGCCGCGTGGCCGCCTCTATGGGGTTGGCCCCGAGCCGGTCGGTGAAGAACCAGTAGACGCCGTGGGCAAGCGGCAGGAGCGCCAGCCCGAAGACGATCGGCCTGACGACCCACCTGAACCGAAGCTCGGCGGACACCGCTAGTAGTACGTCCTGAGGTCCATGCCGGCGTAGAGGCTCGCGACCTGCTCGGCGTACCCGTTGAAGGGGAGCGTGTCGCGCCGCCGGAACTCGCCGATGCGCCGCTCCGTCTTCTGGCTCCAGCGGGGGTGGTCCACCTCCGGGTTCACGTTCGAGTAGAAGCCGTACTCCGAGGGCTGGGCGGCGTTCCACGCCGTGGGCGGCATCCGCTCGACGAGCCGGATCCTCACGATCGACTTGATGCTCTTGAAGCCGTACTTCCACGGGACGACGAGCCGGATCGGCGCGCCGTTCTGGTTCGGCAGCTCCTTCCCGTAGAGGCCGACGGCGAGGATCGTGAGCGGGTGCATGGCCTCGTCGATCCGAAGCCCCTCGCGGTACGGCCAGTCGAGGATCCGCCGGCGCTGCCCCGGCATCTGCTCCGGGTCGTGGAGCGTCTCGAACGCGACGAACTTCGCGCGCGAGGTCGGCTCGAACCGCTCGAGCGCCTTGCCGAGCGGGAAGCCGATCCAGGGGACGACCATCGACCAGGCCTCGACGCAGCGCAGGCGGTAGATCCGCTCCTCGAGGGGGTGCGGCTTGACGAAGTCCTCGTAGGCGACGACGCCGGGCTTCGCCACCTCGCCCTCCACGGCGATCGACCAGGGCCTGACCCGGAGCGACCCCGCGTACCGCTTCGGATCCTCCTTGTCGGTGCCGAACTCGTAGAAGTTGTTGTACGAGCTGATCGCGTCGAACGAGGTCAGCGGCTCGTCGGTGGAGAGCGGGCTCCTGGTGAAGGCGAGCGTCCGGAGGGGGCGCGCCGGCTCGGCCGCGGTGGCGCCGCTCCCGTCGCGCGAGCAGCCGACGGCCGCCGCGGCGAACGCGAAGAGGCCGGTCTTGATGAAGCGGCGCCGCGCCGCGTAGACGCCCTCGGGCGTGATCTCGGACGAGGGGCTATCCGGCGGTCGCCTGATCAGCATGTGGCCTCCACTCACGGTCCCGGGACCGATGCTCTGTGTCCCCTCGATACTACCAACCGCGGCCGCGATGCAAGCGCGAGACGGAGCGCGCCGTAACGCGGATCACCGCTCGGCCTGCTCGCCGGGAAGGCGCGCCTCCCCGCCACCCGCGCCGCCGGCCGGGCGGCGATCGGCAAAGGTCAGATGGCCCAAACCAGGTTCTGAGATAGACGAGCGC
>DASVDK010000119.1:0-3760 GCA_036381125.1 Thermodesulfobacteriota bacterium
CGGGCGCCGGCCGGTCGGGCGCGATCAGCTCTGCGCGGCCGCGCGGGCGGCGCGGCGGCGGCGCAGCCAGCGGGCGCGCACGCGCACCGGCCGCGTGAAGCGCCG
This sequence comes from Thermodesulfobacteriota bacterium, assembly GCA_036381125.1. Classification (GTDB taxonomy): domain Bacteria; phylum DASVDK01; class DASVDK01; order DASVDK01; family DASVDK01; genus DASVDK01. The sequence continues at coordinate 106 of DASVDK010000119.1, forward strand.
GAAGACCGAGCCGATGCCGGCGGTGATCCGTTCGACCGGGCTCTGCACCGCGAAGCGATAGCGGTAGCCGTCGCGGGCGAGCGCCACACGGGCGCCGACGGAGAGCCCCTCGCTCGAGTCGGCACGCGCGAGGACGCGGCGGCCGTCGGCCGTCTGGACGAGGCCGAGCACGAGCGGCGAGGGGAACCCCTCGGGCGGCACGTGGAGCACGGTGTAGCTCGCCAGGCGTGCGGCGGTGAGCGTGGCCGGCTCGCCCCGGACGACCGGGGTCTCCTCGAGGACCACCGGCTGCGCCGGCACGGGGTGGACCGTTCCGCGCTCGGCGCGGTCCAGGATGGCGACGAGGTTGTTGTTGGCCAGCCCGCCGATGCTCTGGACGAGGGCGATGGCCGGAGACGGCAACTGTCGGCCGGGGCTCGCGTCGCCGCGAAGCTGCCAGACCGCCTCGACGATCTGCGCCAGGCCGGAGGCCCCCACCGGGTGCCCGCGGGCCTTGAGCCCGCCCGACGGGTTGATCGGCAGCCGGCCGGTGAGCCCGGTCGTACCGTCGAGGACGGCGCGGCCTCCCTGCCCGTCGGCGAAGAAGCCGAGGTCCTCGGTGCCGATGACCTCGAAGGGGGTGAAGGCGTCGTGGACCTCGGCGAAGCTCACGTCCTGCGGGCCGATGCCGGCCATGGCGTAGGCCTGGGCGGCCGCGAGCCTGGTGGACCGGAACCCGGTGAGGCTGCCGCGGTAGCGAAGCGCGATCGTGTCGGTCGCATGCCCGAGGCCGATCACGCGGACGCCCCCCTTGCCCGGCTCGGCGGACACGACCACCGCCGCCGCCCCGTCGGTGATGGGGGCGCAGTCGTAGAGCCGCAGCGGCGTCGCGATGGGCCGCGAGGCCCGGTGCGCGGCCTCGGTGATCGGCTTGCGGAACTGCGCGTAGGGGTTGAGCGCGCCGTTCGCGTGGTTCTTGACGGCGACCGCCGCGAGGACGCGCGTCATCGCCTCCTCGGACAGGCCGTGCTGCGCCATGTAGCAGCGCGTGACGAGCGCCGCCAGCGCCGGCATGCTCGCCCCGGCGTTCCGCTCGTCGTGGTCGATCACTTCGGCGAGGATGGCGGTCGTCCGGGCGGTGGGGAGGTGGGTCATCTTCTCGGCCGCCACGACGAGCACGCGCCGCGCGTGTCCGGAGCCGACCGCCATGCATGCCTGGTGGAAGGCGGTAGCCCCTGTCGAGGAGGCGGTCTCGATGCGGACCGCCGAGGCGCCGGTGAGGCCGAGGGCGTCGGTGACGACGACGGCGAGGTTGCCCTCCCCGATGAACTCCTCCGGGTTCATGACGCCCACGTAGACCGCGTCCACGGCATCGATGCCGGCATCCTCGAGCGCGGCCCGCCCGGCATCGGTGGTGAGGTTGATCAGGGAGCGGACCGTCTTCCCGAAAGGGGTCATCCCGACGCCGCTGATGTAGATCGCCATATGCTGGAAGTCCCCGGGCAGCCCTTCGCGAGATGGAGATGCATCGAGAGTGCCTGGGCGTGAAACGTCCGTCAAGGGCTATCGACATAATCCGGTTTGATCGGGTGGCCGCACCGCGTCAGCGGTTCTAACCGGTTCAGTTTCCATATACTTCCGGTGACGATCCCGTGTACACTCGTCGTCGGAAAGTTTCGACAGAGCCGTTTCGGGTTGGGGGCACCTGACCATGGCGCTAGAGGAGACGCTTGCTCGGCTCGGCATCGACGGGCGCCGCGCGCGATTCTATCTGGCGGCGCTCGAGCTGGGGGAGGCGCCGATCACGGCGGTGGCGCAGAAGGCGGGGGTGAGCCGCACGACGGCCTACGACCTCCTTGCCCGCCTGCTGCGCGAGGGGCTCGTGACCCGGGTCGAGAAGTCGGGGCGGCTGCACGTCCTGGCCGAGGATCCGGCCGCGCTCCTGCGCCGCCTCGACGAGCGGCGCGCGCTGCTCACGGCCGCCCTCCCCGAGCTGCGATCGGTCTACAACCGCTCCACCGTCAAGCCTCGCATCCACTTCTACGAGGGGGCCGAGGGGATCCGGACCGTCCTGCTCGACCGGCTCCAGTGCCGCAGCCGGCGGCTGCGCGGCATCCTCTCCATGCAGGACCTCCTCGAGGCGCCCGGCCGCCGCGAGATGGACCGGCTCATCGCGCTGCGCATCGAGGCGGGCATCCATCTCCAGGCGATCCGCTCGCGCGCCAAGGAGGTCGACCACATCTGGCCCTCGTCCCCGAGCGACCTGCGCGAGCTGCGCTACGCGCCCGAGGGGCTCGTCTTCGCCATGACGACGTACATCTACGACCACAAGGTCTCCTTCATCTCCACCCGGCGGGAGAGCTTCGGGATGATCGTCGAGAGCGAGGAGTTCGCGGCGCTCCAGGAGAACTACTTCGAGGTCCTCTGGCGGGTGTCCGAGCCGGCCCCCGTGTTCGACGGCGAGCCGGCGGCGGCCCGGTGAGCCGGCTCCCGCCGGGCCTGGCCCCGTGCGAAACGTCGTGCTAGAAGATGACGATGCCGCCGCTCCTCGACGTGCGCGACCTCGAGACCAGCTTCCGCACCTCTCACGGCCTGGTGAAGGCGGTCGACGGGGTGAGCTTCGACATCCAGCCGGGCGAGACGCTCGCCCTGGTCGGCGAGTCGGGGTGCGGCAAGTCGGTCACCGCGCTGTCGATCATGCGCCTGGTGCCGGACCCGCCGGGCCGCATCACCGGCGGCCAGGTGCGCTTCGACGGCCGCGACCTCCTCACCCTGTCCGACCGGGCGATGCGCCGCGTCCGCGGCAAGGACATCGGCATGATCTTCCAGGAGCCGATGACCTCGCTGAACCCCGTGCTCACGATCGGGCTGCAGCTCACCGAGACGATGGAGCACCACCTCGGCCTCTCGCCGGCCGCCGCCCGGGCGCGCGCCGTCGAGCTGCTCGGCCTGGTCGGCATCCCCGAGCCCGAGCGGCGCCTGTCGCAGCACCCGCATCAGTTCTCGGGCGGCATGCGGCAGCGGGTCATGATCGCCATCGCGCTCTCCTGCCGGCCCCGCCTCGTCCTGGCCGACGAGCCGACGACCGCCCTCGACGTGACGATCCAGGCCCAGATCCTCGAGCTGCTCAAGAAGCTCTCGCACGAGTTCGGCGTCGCCATGGTGATCATCACGCACAACCTCGGCGTGGTCGCCCGCTACGCCGACCGGGTGAACGTGATGTACGCGGGGCGCGTGGTCGAGCGCGGGCTCGCGGCCGAGATCTACGACCGTCCGCTGCACCCCTACACGCTGGGGCTGCTCCGCTCCGTGCCGCGCCTCGACCAGCCGCGACGCCAGCGGCTCGACCCCATCCCGGGACAGCCGCCCGACCTCGCGCGGCTGCCGGTCGGCTGCAGCTTCCGCCCGCGATGCCGCTTCGCGGTCGAGCGCTGCGAGCGCGAGGCCCCTCCCCTCATGCCCCAGGCCGGCGGGCGCCTGTCCGCCTGCTGGAAGGCGGCCGAGCTGCCGAGACCGGAGGCCGCGTGATGGCGACCCGGCCGATCCTCGAGGTCCGGGAGCTGCGCAAGCACTTCGCGGTGACGCAGGGGGTGATCCGCCAGACGGTGGTCGGCGCCGTCAAGGCGGTCGACGGCGTGAGCTTCGAGGTGGCACCGGGGGAGACCTTCGGCCTCGT
>DASVDK010000120.1:0-27808 GCA_036381125.1 Thermodesulfobacteriota bacterium
CGCTCTGCGCCGCCGATCGGCGGCGCGACGATCGGCCCTCGCGCTTCCGCGGCTTCGAGGCGATCGAGTCCCTGACCTATCGCAGCACGACCAACGTGGACACCGTCTGCCACTGGTGCCCGTGCAACTGCAAGCGGACCTTCATCGACGTCCGGCTCGCGGAGGGCAAGGGGCGGCCCTGGAGCAAGCTGCCGCTGGCGGAAGGCTGGGAGCGCGTCATCAGCGGCAACTCCTGCCCCAAGGGGCTCGTCGAGGACGTGAACGAGATGCGGGTGGTGAAGGGCAAGCTCGAGGAGGTCAAGCGTGCCTATCCGAACCTGGCCGAGGTGGTTCGCAAGGAGGGCTTCCGCCGACCGACCGGCCCCGTCCAGTCGGGCTAGTCTCCGGGTCGGGATCCCGAAGGTCCTCAACGTCTGGTCGACCCACCAGTTCTGGGTCGGCTTCCTCACGGCGCTCGGGATCGCCCCGGGCGCCATCGTCTTCTCCTCGGACACCTCCGAGGAGCAGGGCCGGCAGTTCGGCAAGGGCCGCGGCACCGTCGACTGCTGCTACCCGGTCAAGTGCGTCTCGGGCCACTACGGGGAGCTCCTCTTCGGGCAGCGGAAGAAGATCGACATCCTGCTGTCGCCCATGATCTACTCCCTTCCCTCGTTCCTCGGCCCGCACGTGGTCCAGACCCTCTCCTGCCCCAGGGTCATGGCCGCGCCCGAGAACATCAAGGCCGGCTTCACCAAGGAGCGCGACCTCTTCGCCGAGCTAGGCGTCCGGCACGTGGCGCCGCTCGTCTCCCTGGGGGAGCCCGCGCTCGTCCCGAAGGAGCTCTACGGCGCGTTCCAGGACGTGCTGCCCGGCCTGACGCTCGAGGAGACGACGCGGGCGGTCGAGGCGGGCTACCGGACCCTCGAGGCGTTCAACGACCGGCTCCGCAGGACGGCGCGAGAGGTCCTCGAGTGGTGCGCGCGCGAGGAGCGTCCGTGCCTCCTGATCCTGGCCCGGCCCTATCACATGGACCCCGGCATCGGGCACGAGATCGAGGTGGACCTGCAGGCCTTCGGCTACCCGGTCCTCTGGGCGCAGTACCTGCCGATCGACGCCGACCTCGTGCAGTGGGCCTTCGGCCCGGACGTCGCCGCGGGCGACGTCCGGTCGCCCTTCAGCATCGCCGACGTGTGGCCCTCTTCCTACAGCTCCAACACGAACGAGATCCTCTGGGGGGCGAAGGTCGCCGCACGCATCCCCTGGATCGCCTGCGTGATCCGGCTCGCGAGCTACGAGTGCGGCATGGACCAGCCGACCTACACGCCGGTCCAGCAGATCGTCGAGCGCTCCGGCACCCTCTTCTTCTCCTTCCAGGAACTCGACTCGACCAAGCCGGCCGGCTCGGTGAAGATCCGGGTGGAGACGATCGCCCACTACCTCGAGCGGTACGGGCGCGAGATCATCGAGAAGAAGAAGGCCGTGATGCCGGCCGGGTGTCCGCTGCTCCCGGCCGGGACCGGCGCGGCGGCGAGCCCCGTCGCCGCCCGGGCGTGAGCCGCGGGGTCGGGCCTCGACGTCGTCCGGGCCGAGACGGCGCAAAGGCCCGACCCCGCATCCGGAGGCGGCCTACGAGCGGATGGCGTACCGCTGCGGGTCCTCCTCGAACCTCCGCTTGCAGTCCTCGGAGCAGAAGACGTAGGTCCTGCCCTGGTAGGTGCTCTCGATCTGCGCCGACCCGTCGTCGACCTGCACGCCGCAGACCGGGTCCCTGAACATTGCCATGCTCGGTCTCCTTTCGCCTGCACGGGTACGGAGGCCCGCAGGCGCCGCAAGGGCCGGGCCCGTCCGGCGTCGAGGCTTGCCGCAGGACGGATGTCGGTAAGATGCGAGCATCGGCCGCACGGGAGGGAGCATGCTCACGCTACTGCGCGTCAAGGAGGTGCACACACCGGATCCGTCGGGGCACCGCGAGGTCTTCGTCGCCAACGGCCGCATCGTCGCCCTGGGGGACGACCTGCCGGTGCCGCCCGGCCTGCCGGTCGAGGTCGTCGAGCTGGCAGGCGGCATCGCCGTCCCCGGCTTCATCGATCAGCACGTGCACGTCACCGGCGGCGGCGGCGAGGGCGGCTTCTCGACCCGCTGCCCGGCGCTCACGGCGAAGGAGATCGTCGCGGTCGGCATCACCACCGTCGTCGGCGTGCTCGGCACCGACAGCGTCAGCCGCTCCCCCGCCGACCTCCTCGCCAGGACGCGCGGCCTCAGGGAAGAGGGGATCAGCGCCTACATGTACACCGGCGCCTACCGGATCCCCCCGCCGACCCTGACGGGCGACGTGCAGCGGGACCTCGCCTGGATCCCGGAGGTCATCGGGGTCGGGGAGATCGCCATCTCCGACCACCGCTCGGCGCAGCCGACCGACGCCGAGATCGCGCGCCTCGTGAGCGAGGCCCGCATCGGCGGCATGCTGGCCCGCAAGCGCGGCATCTGCCACTTCCACGTCGGGTCCGGCAGGAGGGGTCTCGCGCCGCTCCGGACGCTCCTCCGCGAGACGGAGATCCCGCCCGACCAGGTCATCCCGACGCACGTCAACCGCCACCGCCGGCTCCTCGAGGAGGCGGCCGCCTACGCGCTCGAGTTCGGCGCCTCGGTCGACGTCACGGCGTTCGACTTTCCGGATCGCAACGCCGTCGGCGCCGTCGACGCGGTCCACTACCTCGTCGACGCGGGCGTTCCGGTTGCCCGGATCACCATGAGCTCGGACTGCAACGGCAGCCTCCCCGAGTTCGACGACGCGGGCAGGCTCGTCGGCATGCGGATGGCGACGAACCGGGCGCTGCTCGCCGACTGGCAGGGCCTCGTGCGGGCGGGGCGCCTCGGCTTCGCCGACGCGCTCTCGTTGATCACGCGCAACGTGGCGCAGGTCCTGGGTCTCGCCGAGACGAAGGGCCGGCTCGCCCCCGGGTGGGACGGCGACATCACCGTGCTCGGCCCCGACCTCGCGCCGGCGGCGGTGTTCGTCGGCGGACGGCGGCTCCTCTAGAGCGGCTCCCCACGGGGGGCGAGGCGCGCGGGACGGCCGGTCAGCGCGCCTTCAGGCGCGGGTCGAGCTCGTCACGCAGCCAGTCGGCGATCACGTTGAGGCTGAACACGATCCCCATCAGGACGCCGGCCGGGAAGACGATGAGCCACCACATGCCGGCGTAGACGAAGTCCTTGCCCTGGGCGATCATCATGCCGAGGGACGGTTGCGTGATCGGCACGCCGACGCCGAGGAAGCTCAGCGTCGCCTCGAGCGTGACGGCCACGCCGAAGTCGACGGCGGCGATGACGAGGAGCGGCGCCACGGCGTTCGGGAGGATGTGCCGCAGGATCAGGCGCGGCGCGCCGGATCCCGCCGCCCGCGCCGCGGTGACGTAGTCCTCCTCCTTGACCGCGAGCACCCGGCCCCGCATCGTCCGCGCGTACTGGACCCATCCCGCCACGACGATCGCCAGGATGACCAGCAGGAGGCTGTTGTACCTGAAGATCCCGAGCAGCAGCATGGCGATGAGCGTGGTCGAGAAGGAGAGGAGCGAATCGGCCAGGCGCATGGTGACGCTGTCGAGCCAGCCGCCGTAGAAGCCGGCGAGGAGCCCGACGGCGCCGCCGACGACCCCGGCGATCAGGACCACGCTCGTCCCCACGAGGAACGAGACGCGGCTGCCGTAGAGGATCGTGCTCAGGATGTCCCGCCCCTGGACGTCGGTGCCGAGCAGAAAGGGCGTCTTGCCGCCCTCCATCCAGACGGGAGGGAGCAGCGAGTCGCCGAGGCTGAGCGACATCAGGCGATACGGGTCCTGCGGCGCGACGAGCGGCGCGAAGACGGCGCCGAGCACCATGATCAGCAGGAAGCCCACGGCCGCGACCACGAGCGGCCGGCCGAGGACGCGCCTGACGATGGGGTCAGCCATAGCGGATCCTCGGGTCGAGGAGCGCGTAGGCGACGTCCACGAGCAGGTTGAGCCCCACGATGATCAGGGCGACGGTCATGATGTAGGCGGCGACGACCGGGAAGTCGCTCTCGAAGATCGACGCGAGGAGCAGGCTCCCCGCGCCGGGCCACTGGAAGATGCTCTCGGTGACGATCGAGAACCCGATGAGCTGGCCGAGCTGCAGCCCGATGATCGTGACCACCGGGATGAACACGTTGCGCAGCACGTGCCTGAAGAGGACGACCGGCGGCTTCACGCCCTTCGCCCGGGCGGTGCGGACGTAGTCGGCCTGGAGCGCCTCGATCACGCCCCCCCGTGTGAGCCTGAAGAGGACGGCGAGCTGGAACATGCCGAGCGTGAACGCCGGCAGGACGAGATGCGAGAGGCCGCTCGCGGTGAGGAGGCCGGTCCGCCAGGCGCCTCCGAGGATCGGCACGGTCTCCCCGCGGCCGAACGGCGGCAGCCATCCCAACCAGACGACGAAGACCAGGATCAGGCCGATCCCGACGATGAACGTCGGCAGCGAGATGCCGACCAGCGATCCGGTCTGGGTGATCCTGCTGAACCACGACCGCGGGTAGGCCGCCGAGAGCGCGCCGAGCACGACCCCGAACGCCACCGCGATCAGCTCGGCCGCGAAGGCCAGCTCGATGCTGGCCGGCAGGCGCTCGAGGATGAGGCCGAGCACCGGCACGCGGGCGACGTAGGACAGCCCGAGGTTGCCCCGCAGGGCGTTGCCGATGAAGCGCGCGTACTGGACGTAGAACGGCCGGTCGAGGCCGAGCACCCGGCGAAGCTCCTCCCGCTCCGCCTGGGTCGCGTACTGGCCGGCCATCGTGGCGACCGGGTCGCCGAGGTACTGGAAGATCGCGAAGCTGATGAACGACACGATGCCGAGGACCACGAGGCCCTGCAGCAGCCGCTTCGTCACGTATCCGCTCATCTCGAAGACCTGTCGGGCGTCGCGGACTCGAACGGTACGCGGGCGGGCCGGACGCGGGGCGCCCCGCGTCCGGCCCGCGCGGAGGGACCGGTCAGGACCCGGACCGGGCGATGTCCTTGAACACGATCCAGGTGTCCGAGCGGGGCGTGAAGCGGATGCCCCGGTCCTTGCGGATCGCGTAGTCGTCCGACTGGTAGTGGAGCGGGATCACCGCCACCTGCTCCATCGTCGCCTCGTTGAGGCGCCTGAGCGCCTCGGCCCGCTTCTCCGGGTCGATGGTCTTCTCGGCCGCCGCGAACAGCTCGTCGAGCCCGGGGTTGCCGTAGCCCGCGCCGTTGGTGGCGCCGTAGCCGGCCTTCTCGTCCACCGTATGCAGGAGCTGCCGGAAGCTCCGCCCGAAGTCGTAGGAGCCGTCGAACCAGCCGATCAGGAAGAAGTCCAGCTCGTGGCGGCTCACCTGCGGGAAGAAGACGCTCTTGGGCTTCGAGTCGACCTTGACCTTGATCCCGACCCTGGCGAGCTGGGCGGCGACCGTCGCCTGGATCTGGGCGTCCTGCACGTAGCGGTCGTTCGGCCCGGTCAGGGTGATCTCGAAGCCGTTGGGGTACCCGGCCTCGGCGAGCAGCCGCTTCGCCTCGTCCGGGTCGTACGGCAGCCGCGTGATCGCCTTGCTGTAGCCGACGGTCGGGGGGTCCGGGATCTGCGCCGCCGGCGTCGCGCGGCCGAACATGACCTTCTCGATGATCTCCTGCTCGTTGATCGCCATGTACATCGCCTTCCGGACGCGGAGGTCGGCGGTCGGCGTGCCAGGCTTGTTGCCGAGGCCGAGGAAGATCGCCCGGCGCGCCGGCCGCGAGACCAGCTCGACCTGGGGGTGCTTCGCGAGCGCCGAGCCGAGCGCGACCGGGACGTCCTGCAGGATGTCGACGGCGCCGCTCGTGATCGCCGCGAGCCGGGTGGACGGCTCCGCGACCGCGCGGAACTCGGCCTGCTTGATCGCGGGCGCGCCGCCCCAGTACTGCTCGTTGGCCGCGAGCCTGAGGTGCGAGCCCTTGACCCATTCGACGAAGCGATAGGGGCCGGTCCCGATGGGGGTCTGGGCCACCTCACCCTCCGAGCGCGAGGCCGTCGACTCCTTGTCCATGATGAAGATCATGTGGAGCGTCTGGACGAAGAACGGCACCGAGCCCCGGGTCTTCATGTCGACGACCCACGGGTCGTTGCCGACCGGCGTCACCGACGCGACGAGCGCCCCGAAGTTCCTGAACTCCGAGTGCGGGCTCTTGAGGCGCTCCATCGTGAACTGGACGTCTTCCCAGGTGAAGTCGTTGCCGTTGTGGAACTTGACGCCCTTTCGCAGCTCGAAGCGCCAGGTCTCCTCGTCGATCCGCTTCCAGGCGGTGGCGAGGCCCGGCTGGAGTTCGCCCGCGGTGTCCCGCTGGACGAGCCCGTCGAAGATGTTGGTCATGGCCGACATGTTCGAGTCGACGTCGGCCGCCTGCGGGTCCATGGTGTGGGGCGCGGCGGCGACGCCGACGGCGAGGCGGCTTGCGCCCTGCGCGTGCGCGCGTGGCGCGGCGACGAGGCTTCCGGCCAGAGCCAGAGCCGAGAGCAGGCCTATCGCGACGTTCGGGATCTGCGTCATGCGTGGCTTCCTCCTCGGCCCCGTATTGTCCCTCGCGCGGCGGGATCGCGCGCCGCCGCCATGCCGCCCCGGCGCGAGCGATCGGCCGCCGCCGGAGCAACCCGGCCGCCCGATTCGGCACGAGAAGCCCGAATCGCGATGGCGCAGCCGCCCCGCGATGCAGGGCGGCGCGTCTACCGGTTGAGCATCCGCATCGCCTCGGCCGGGTACCGGTCGCCGGCGGCGACCCCCTTCGGGGCGACCTCGTCGATCCGGGCGAGGTCGCCCGGCGTGAGCCGGACCCGCACGCTCGCGGCGTTCTCCTCGAGGTAGGCGCGTCGCTTGGTGCCGGGGATCGGGACGATGTCCTCCTCGCGGGCGAGGAGCCACGCCAGGGCGAGCTGCGACGGCCTGACCCCCTTCTCGGCGGCCATCGCCTCGATCCGGCCGACCAGGTCGAGGTTCCGCTGGAAGTTCTCCCCCTGGAAGCGGGGCGAGCGGCGGCGGTAGTCGTCCGCCGGCAGGTCCTCGAAGCGCCGGATCTGACCGGTGAGGAACCCGCGCCCGAGTGGGCTGTAGGCGACGAAGCCGATGCCGAGGGCGCGACAGGTCGGCAGGACCTCGTCCTCCGGGTCGCGGCTCCAGAGGGAGTACTCCGTCTGCAGCGCCGTGATCGGGTGGACGGCGTGAGCCCGCCGGATCGTGGCCGGCGCCGCCTCCGAGAGGCCCAGGTACCGGACCTTCCCCTCCCGGACCAGCTCGGCCATGGCGCCGACCGTCTCCTCGATCGGCGTGTTCGGGTCGACCCGGTGCTGGTAGTAGAGGTCGATCACGTCGACCCCGAGGCGCCGGAGGCTCGCCTCGCAGGCCGACCGGACGTACTCGGGCCGGCCGTTGATCCCCAGGAACGAGCCGTCCGCACCCCGCACGTTGCCGAACTTGGTGGCGAGCACCACCTCGTTGCGGCGGCCGCGAATGGCCCGGCCGACCAGCTCCTCGTTGCGGCCCACGCCGTACATGTCGGCCGTGTCGAGGAACGTGATCCCGAGGTCGAGCGCCCGGTGGATCGTCGCGATCGACTCGGCCTCGTCCCGCCCGCTGTAGAACTCCGACATCCCCATGCAGCCGAGCCCAAGGGCCGAGACCACGAGCCCCTGCGTCCCGAGCCGCCGCTGCGGCATCTCGCCTGTCGTCATCGTCGATGTCCTTTCGGTTGTCGCCTGTCTCCACGAGCCGCGGCAGCGCGCGGCCCGCTCCGAGCGCCCGCGCGGTGCAAGACGCAAGCCGGTCCGCGCGCGGCCGATCGGCGGCCGCTCGCCGGACGGCACGGCCAGTGCCCGTTTCGTCCTGAAACGCCGGCGGAGCAGCCCGGTCACGCGTTCCGGTAGAGCGCCGAGAGGCGCCTCGCCTCGGCCGCGACCGCGCGGCGGAGGCTCGCCGGCGCGAGGACCTCGGCGTGCGCCCCGTACGACAGCACCCACCGCTTCACCCCCTCGAGCCCCGACAGCTCGAAGTGGAGGGTCAGGCTGCCGTCCCGGTGCCGCTCCCGCCGCTCCGTGGGGTGCCAGGTGCGCTCCTCGACGTAGCGCGCCTGCTCGGCGTCGAAGCGGATCGACACCCGCTCGACCGCCTCGCCCCGCATCATCGCGAAGCCGTCGCGCAGGTACGCCCTGAGGTCGAAGTCCTTCCGCCGCTCGAAGGGCCTCTGCTGCACCTGCGCCTTGCGCACGCGCGAGAGGTTGAAGGTGCGCACCTGGCGCGTCCGGTGATCGTGGCCGATCAGGTACCAGACGCCCGCGTGGTTGTGGAGGTGGTAGGGGTCGACGACGCGGCGCGTGACCTCGTTGCGCGACTGCGTGAGGTACTCGATCGCGAGCGGCCGCTCTTGCCGCACCGCCTCGCTCGCCTTCGCGAAGATCTCCATCTCGAGCCGGCCGGGCGGGCCGATGTGGAAGGAGAGCCCCTCCCGCAGGGCGTCGAAGTCGATCGTCACGGCGTCGGACAGGTAGGTCGAGATCTTCTGGAGCGCGCCCGCCAGGAGCGCCGCGTACTGCGTCCCCTCGTACTGCTCGAGGACCCGCTGGGAGACGTAGAGGGCCAGAAGCTCCCCCTCGGTGACCGTGATGAGCGGGGAGAGCGGCGCGTTCGCCTCCGAGTAGCAGTAGCCGCCCCGCTGGGGGTCGTAGGTGATCGGCAGCCGGAGCTGCTCGCGGAAGTACTCGACGTCCCGGTAGGCCGTCCGCTGCGTCACCTCGAAGTGGTCGGCGAACTGCTTCGCCGTGGGGTACTTCTTCGCCCTGAGCTGCTGGTCGAACCAGACGAGCCGCAGGAGCGGGTGCTTGTTGCGGGGGAGCCTGAGCGGCGGGCCCGAGGCCCGGGTACGCCGGGAGACCGCCATGGGAGACACCTCCTCTGCGGCAGGAGACCGGGCTTCAGCCTGCGTCCTGGCCACTGACACCCGGCGTCAGGCCGAGCCGGCTAGACAGATAGCATGCCGCGCGGCAAGGCGCTTGACCGCCGGGCCGGTTTCCGGGAGGATGGGCGGCCCATGGCGTCAGGCCCCCGCACCCTCACGCTCGTCCCGACCGCGCTCCACGCCGAGCAGGAGGTGGAGGCCCGCCTCGACGCGGAGGGGGCGCTGGTCGGCCCGGTCGTCCTCACCGTCGCGGCGTTCGAGGAGCGCCTGGCCTCCGAGGTCCTCGGTCCCGGCTCGCGCATCTCCGAGCCGGCGGCCCGCCTCCTGGTGCGCCGCGTCCTGCGAGAGGCCTATCCGGACGAGGGGGCCGGCTACTTCGCGCCGGTGCGCCACGCGACCCGCTTCGCCGACCGGCTGCGCGACCTCTTCGGGCAGCTCGCCCGGACGCTCGTGCACCCCTACCAGCTCCGCCGCGTCCGCCTCGACGGCCGCCTCGGCGAGAAGGTGCGCGAGCTGGCCGAGCTGTACGGGGCGTACGAGGCGCACCTCGACCGCCTCGAGCGCGGAGACCCGGCCGCCCGGCTCCGGCAGCTCGTCGGCGTCCTCTGGCAGCTCGCCGAGCCCCCGCCGCTCCTGGCCCGCGTCGAGCGGGTCGTCGCCGCCGGCCGGGACCGCTGGCTTCCGTCCGACGCGGCCCTTCTGGCCGCCGTGGCGCGCTTCGTCCCGGTGGAGGTGCGCCTTCCGGCGCCGGTCGCGGGTCGCGAGCGGCTCTTCGCCCTGGTCGCGCGCTCGGCCGACGCGCTGGCGGTCGCGGCGCAGGGGGCCGGAACGCCGCTCTCGGTGCGCCGGGTGGAACGCTGCGGGGCGGCGGACGCCGCTCGGCCGCTCGCGGCCCTCTGCGCCAGGCTCTTCGCGCCGCCCGGCGTCCCGCGCGGCGAGGCGATCGACACGGCCGGCACGCTCGCGTTCGTCGAGGCGCCGGGCCGTCGAGAGGAGGTGGAGGCGGTCGCCCGCGAGGTGCGCCGCGCCCTCGAAGCCGGCACGCCGGCCGATCGCGTGGCCGTCGTGGCCCGGGACCTCGACCGCTACGGCCGGCTCCTGGCCGAGGCGTTCGAGCGGGCGCGCATCCCCTTCCGCTTCCGGCGAGGCGCGCCGCTCGCCGAGACGCCCCTCGTCCGCACCGTCCTGGCGCTGGCCGCGCTCCCCGCCAGGGGCTTCGACCTCGACGGCGTGCTCGGCGTCTTCGCCGGCAGCTACGCGGACCTCGACGGGGACGAGCCGGGCCGGCTCGAGCGGACGCTCTACGACCTCGGGCGGCTCGACGGCACGCCGGCCGAGTACGCGCGGGACCTCGACGCCCTGGCCGCGGGTCTCGAGGCCGACGGGCAGGGAGCGGAGGCCGCACGTACCCGGGCCGTGCGCGCGGCGCTCGTCCCGCTGCTCGAGCGCGTGGCCGGCCTCGATCGCCACGCGACGCTCGCCGACCACGTGGAGCGGCTGCGGGCCGTGCTCGGCGCCGTCGGCCTCGCGGCGCGGGCCGGGTCCGGCGACGACCGGCGGCAGCGGCAGGACGCCGCGGCGCTCGCGGGCCTCGACGAGGCGCTCGACGCGCTCCGGCTCGCCGAGGCCGAGCTGGGCGAGCCGGTGGTGGTCTCGTTCGAGGCGTTCCGCGACATGCTCGAGGCGGCGCTGGCCGAACGCTTCGTGCCGCCGCCCGGGGAGCGCCCGGTCGAGGCGGTGCGGGTCCTCGCGGCCACCGACCTCGCCGGGCTCGCGTTCGACGTCGTCTGCCTCCTCGGCCTCGTCGAGGGGGAGTTCCCGCGGCGCCCACCCGTGGACGCCGTGCTGCGCGAGCCGGAGGTCGAGCGGCTCGCCCTCGCGCTCGCGCCGTACGCGCCCTTCGAGACGCCGGCCGAGGCGCGGGCGGCGGAGCCCTTCCACTTCCACCGGGTCGCGACCGCCGCACGCCGCCGGCTCGTCCTCTCGACCCCGGCCGCGGACGAGCGGGGCCGGCCGCTCCTCCACTCGAGCCTCCTCGAGGAGGTTGCCCGCGCCGTCGACCCCGGCGCGCGCGCGGCCGACCCCGGCGGCGACCCGCTCGCCCCGCTGCGCGCGGCCGGCGTCCACGTGCGGGTCGGCCGCCGGCCGGTGCCGGCGTCGTTCGGCGACTGCCTCACCCCGGCCGAGGCCGAGGCGCGGCTCGCCTGGCTCGGCGCGGGGCTGCCCGAGGTCGCCCGCGCCCGCAGGCGGGAGGCGGCGGCCGAGGGGGTCGACCCGGCGGCGATCGAGGCGGCCCTCGCCGAGGACCCCCTCGTCGGGGCCCGCCTCGCGCGGCTCAGGGTCGCGGCCCGGCTCGAGGCCGCGCGCGACGTCTTCTTCGACAGCGTGCCGGGCGAGGCGCGACACCGGCTGGCCGGGCCGGGGACGGGCGTCCTCGCGACGGAGACCGCCAGGGAGACCCTTCGGCGCGCGCTGGCCGGCAACGGTGAGATCCACCTCTCGGCCAGCGCCCTCGAGGCCCACGCGCAGTGCGCCTACCGGTGGTTCCTCGAGGCGGCCGTCGGCCTCGAGGAGACCGAACGGCCACGCCGCGACCTCGAGGCGCACGAGCAGGGCACCCTGCTCCACCGCGTCCTCGAGCGCGGCTACCGGGCGTGCCTCGCCGCCGGCCTCGTCCCCATCGGCGGCCCCGAGGATCCGGACGCGCGGCGGGCCGAGGCGGTGATGCTCGCCGAGGCCGAGGCGGTGCTCCGCGACTGGCACGTCGAGCGGGCCGGGATGCCGGCGCCGCTGCGCGAGGCGGAGGCCGACGCCGTGCGCGCGGCAGTGCGCGGCTTCGTGCGGGACGAGGCGTCGCGCGCGCACGAGGGGTGGGTGCCGGTCGCCTTCGAGCACGCCTTCGGGATCGGACGAGAGGGCCGGGGAGAGGACGCGCCGCCGCTCAGGATCGCGCTGGGCGGCGTCACCGTGGTCCTCCGCGGCGCCGTCGATCGGATCGACGCCGCGCCGGGACGGCTGCGCGTCGTCGACTACAAGCGGTCGTCGCAGGGGAAGGCGTACCAGGAGCGGCTCGCGCCCGAGGCGCTCGGGACCCGGAGCTTCCAGGTGCCGATCTACCTCCTGGCCGCCGAGGCGCTCAGGGAGGCGGCGCCCGACCGGTTCCCGCCTGGCGGGATCGAGCGCCGGGAGGCCGCGTTCCACCTCCTGAGGAAGGCGCCCGACTTCCGGTCGGCCGCGTTCGACGACGCCGGGTACTTCTCGCTCGACCCGGTGGTCAGGGCCGAGCGGCGCGCGGCCGGCCTGCCGAGCTTCGCGAACCAGCTCGAGGACCGCGTGCGCGACGCCCTCTCGGGCCGCTACGAGATCACGCCGGACCCCGACTGCGGCTACTGCCCCTACGGCGCCGTCTGCCGCGTCGTCGTCCCGCTGCCGAGGGCGTTGTCGTGAGGGACGCCGCCGTCTGGTCCGAGGCGAAACGGCGGCTCTTCCGCTTCGAGCGGAACCTGGTCGTCGCGGCCGGCGCCGGCACCGGGAAGACGACGGCGCTCGTCGAGCTCTACCTCCGGCTCCTCGCGGGGCGCCCCCCTTCGGAGGACGGCCCCGGCGGGCTCGGGCCCGACGGCCGGCCGCTCGAGCCGCACGAGATCGCCGTCGTGACGTTCACCGAGAAGGCGGCGCAGGACCTGAGGCGCAAGGTGCGCGAGCGGCTCCTCCACGAGGCGGCGCCGCTGCGGGAGGCGGTCGAGGCGGCGCCGATCGGAACGATCCACGGCTACGCCGCGCGCCTGCTGCGCGAGCACGCGGTGGAGGCGGCGGTCGACCCCGGCTTCGACGTCCTCGACGACCTCGAGGCCCGGACGCTCCGCCGCGAGGCCGTGTCCGCGGTCGTGCGCGCCGCGCTGGCGTCGCGCGATCCGGCGCTGGCCCGGCTGGTGCGCCACCTGCCGCTTCCGGACGCCGGCGAGCATCGGCCCGGCCTCGAGTCGCTGCTCGCGTCGTCGCTCGCCCGCCTGCGCGGCGCCGGCGGCAGCGTCGAGGGGCTGCGACGCGCGACCCGCGCCGAGCTCGATGCGATCCCCGAGGCGCTTCGCCGCCTGGCCGCCTCCATCGAGGCGGCCGCGGCGGCGCTCGCGGACGTGCCGCAGGCCGCCCCCTTCCTCGAGCGCTGGCGCGCCCTCCCCGAGGCCGCGCGCCGGCTCGACCCGGGCCTGGACGAGGCCGGCTGGGCGGCGGTGATCGCGCTCGCCCCGCTGGCGAAGAACTGGAAGGGCGCCGGCTCGAAGAACCCGCACCGCAAGGACCTCTCCGACGCGCTCGACCAGCTTCCGCTCGTCGCGGCGCAGCGCGCGGCGACCCCGCTCGGCGAGGCGTTCCTCGACCTGCTCGGCCGCGTCGAGCAGGCGTACGCGGCCGCGCGGCGCCGCCGGCACGCGCTCGACTTCGACGACCTCGAGGAGCTGACCGTCGCGCTCCTGCGCCGGGACGCGGCCAGCGGCGGACGCCTCCTCGCCGGCCGGCCCGCGGTCGTGCTCGTCGACGAGTTCCAGGACAACAACCCCCGCCAGCTCGAGATGATCACCCGCCTGGCCGGCGACGGCCGCGGGGCCCTGCGCCCCCGCGCGCTCGTCGTCGTGGGCGACCCGAAGCAGTCGATCTACCGCTTCCGCGGCGCCGACGTGAGCGTCTTCGAGCGGATGCGGCGGCTCGTGATGGGCGACGCCGAGCCGCTCCGCTTCACCGACAACTTCCGGTCGACCGGGCGGGTACTCGCCTTCGTGAACGCGGTCTTCGCGCGCTACATGGGGCCGAGCGCGCCGGGGCGGCCGGTGTACGAGGTCCCCTTCGACGACGCCGACGCGCTGGTCCCCCGGCCGGAACGCGAGGACGGGCCGCCCGTCGAGCTGCTCTGCCTCCCGTGGGACGAGGACAGGGAGGACCGGGCGCTGCGCGAGGCCGAGGCGGTCGCCCGGCGGATCGGGCAACTGTGCGCCGAGGGGGTCCGGCCGGGCGAGATCGCGGTCCTCATGCGGACCCTGCGGAGCGCCGCGTCGATCCGGCGCGGGCTCGAGGCCGCCGGCATCCCGGTCCACGTCGTCGGAGGGGGCGGCTTCTACGGCGCGGCCGAGGTCCGCGACGTGGTCGGCCTGCTCGCGAGCCTCGAGTGCCCCTTCGACGACCTCGCGCTGGCCGCCGTCCTCCGCTCCCCGTTCGTCGGCATCTCGGACGACGCGCTCCTCCTGCTGGCGCGGCCCGTGGCGTCTCGCCGGCCGCGGCGGCTCAACCGCGCGTTCGCCGGCGGCCGGCTCGCGCCGCCCGTCCCGCCGCTTCCGGCCGCCGACCGGGATCGGCTCGCGGCGTTCGCGGCGTGGTGGTGGGAGCTGCGCGCCCGCAAGGACCGCACGCCCCCCTCGGACCTCGTCGAGGAGGCGCTCGAGCGAAGCGGGTACCGGTCGGTGTGCCTGACCCGACGGGACGGCGACCAGCAGGTCGCCAACCTCCGCAAGCTCGTCGAGCTGGCCCGCGCCTTCGAGGCCCGGGGCGGCCGGACGCTCAGGGACCTCGTCGCCGAGCTCGGCGCGCTGGTCGACGAGGAGCCGCGGGAGACTCCGGCCGAGCTCGTCGGCGAGGGCGAGGACGTCGTCCGCATCATGACGATCCACGCCGCCAAGGGGCTCGAGTTCCCCGTCGTGGTCGTCCCCGGCTGCTCCGCCACCTGGCGGAGCGACCGCGAGGCGGTCGTCTTCGACGAGGGGCCGGAGGGCGCCGGCCTCGCCGTTCGGCCGCTCGACCCCGACACCCTCGAGCCGCGTCCCACGTGGCTCGGCCGCCGCATCCAGGCGGCCGTCGACGCCCGGGAGGCGGCCGAGTGGCGCCGCCTCTTCTACGTCGCCGCCACGCGCGCGAAGGCGCGACTGATCCTCGTCGGCGAGCACCCGGTCAGGAAGGACGGCAGCCTCACGGCCGCCGACACCTGGCGGCGGGCGGTCGAGGAGACCCTGTCGTCCCGCCCGGACCTCGTCCGCCGTCTCACGTGGGACGACCTGGCGGCGCTACCGAGGCCGGGCGATGCCCCGCCGGCCGCGCCGGCAACGGTCCCGGCCGCCGCGAACGCGGCCATCGCCCGCCTGCGATGGCGTCCGCCGCTCCCCACTCGCTTCGCCCTCTCGGCCACCGAGCTGTGCGACCTCGCCGCCTGCCCGCACCGCTACTACCTGACCCGACGCCTCGGGCTGCGGGAACCGCCCGATCCCTGGTTCGACGGCGGGGACGAGCCGGGGGAGCCCGAGACCGCCCCCTCGCCGGTCGACCGCGGGCGGCTCGTCCACGCCGTGCTGGAGCACGCCCCGCTCGGCCTCGAGTGGGGCGCGCTGAAGGGAGCGATCCGGGAGCTGGTCCGTACGCACGCCGCCGGCGTGGCCGGCGGCATCGGCGAGGCCGAGCAGGCGTCGCTCGCCGAGCGCATCGCCGCCTTCCTCGGCAGCCGGTGGGGGCGCTCCCTTGCGGCCGCCTGGCGACGGGCGCCCGACGCCGTGTTCCGCGAGCACCCGATCGCGCTCCGGCTGTCCGACGGCGCCGCCTCGCTCTCGGTGCGCGGCCAGGTCGACGTGCTGTGGCGCGACGAGGACGGGACCTGGACGGTGCTGGACTACAAGACGGCGCGGGGCGGCGCGGAAGCGGTCGAGCGCTACGAGCTTCAGCTCCTCGCATACGCCGAGGCGGCGGCACGAGTCGCCGGGGGCGCCGCGGTCCGCGCCGGCTTCGCCTTCCTCCTCGACCGGCCCGACGAGCCGCACTGGCTCGACGCCGGCGCCGCGGCGCTCGCGCGCATGCGATCGCGCGCGCTGGCGATCGTCAGGCAGGCGGCCGGGCACGAGCGGGAGGGGGGCGACGGCGAGGCGTGGCCGCGCATCGACCGGGCGCGCTGCGAGGCGCTGCGCTGCGGGTTCGTCGCGCGGTGTCACGGGGCGCTGCCGACGAACGCCGGCACGCGGTCCACTGGTTAGCGATTCCTGTTCGGGCCCGAGGTCACGCGCCCCGGAGCCTCGGATCCAGGTGGTCCCTGAGGCCGTCGCTGACGAAGTTGAAGGCGAGGACCGAGAGCATGATGAAGAGCCCCGGGAAGAGCGAGATCCAGGGCGAGATGAGCAGGAACTCCTTCCCCTCGTTGAGGATCGTGCCCCACGACGGGGTGGGCGGCTGCACGCCGACGCCGAGGTAGGAGAGCGCCGACTCGATCAGGATCGCGTACGAGAGCCCCACGACGACCTGCACGAGCATCGGCGCGAGCACGTTCGGCAGGAGGTACCGGGCGATGATCCGGCCCGGGCCGGCGCCGGCCGCGGCCGCGGCCTCCACGTAGGCGAGGTTCTTCTCGGCGAGCACGGCGGCGCGCATCACCCTGAAGAAGAACGGCGTGTAGACGACCGCGATGGCCACGGTCGTCGTCGTCGCGCCGGCGCCGAGGACCGCCGAGATCCCGAGGGCGAGCAGCAGCGAGGGGAAGGCGAAGAGGAGGTCCATGAGCCTCCCGAGAAGCTGGTCGAGCCCGCGCCCGAAGTAGCCGGCGACGAGGCCCATGGCGCCGCCGATCAGCGTGGCGACGCCGATCGAGAGGCCGGCGATGCCGAGCGAGACGCGGATGCCGAAGAGGACGCGGCTGAGGAGGTCGCGGCCGAACCGATCGGTGCCGAAGAGGTGCGCGGCCGAGGGGGGCTCGAACATGCGCGCCGCATCGACGGCGATCGGCGAGTAGGGGGCGACGAGCGGCGCCAGCACGCCGGCCGCCACGAAGGCGCCGGCGATGACGGCGCCGGCCACGAAGAGCCGATTGCCCCCGAGGTCGGCCGTCCGCGCGGTCACCGGTACCGGATGCGCGGGTCGATGACCCCGTAGAGGAGGTCGACCGCGAGGTTGAGGAGCATGAAGAGGGCGGCGCCGACGAGGATCGTCCCCTGCACGACCGGGTAGTCGCGCTGGAAGATCGCATCGAGCAGGAGGCGCCCGACTCCCGGGAGGTTGAAGACGTCCTCGACGACGACGATCCCCCCGAGGATGTAGCCCATCTGGACGCCGGCCACGGTGGCGACCGGGATGAGGGCGTTGCGCAGCCCGTGGCGGCCGGCGACCCGCGGCTCGTCGGCCCCCTTCGCCCGCGCGGTCCGGATGTAGTCCTGGCGCAGGACCTCGAGCATCGAGGAGCGGGTCATCCGGGTGATGACCGCGGCGGTGGCGGTGCCGAGCGTGAGGATGGGAAGCGCCATGATGGCGAGGTTGCCCCGGAGGTCCTCGGTGATCGGGATCCAGTCGAGCGGCGGCATCCACGAGAGATAGAGGGAGAAGAGGAGGATCAGGAGCGTCCCCT
Organism: Thermodesulfobacteriota bacterium; assembly: GCA_036381125.1. Taxonomy (GTDB): domain Bacteria; phylum DASVDK01; class DASVDK01; order DASVDK01; family DASVDK01; genus DASVDK01. The sequence continues at coordinate 17,296 of DASVDK010000120.1, forward strand.
GCCAGAAGGCGGGGACCGAGAGGCCGAGGGTGGCCGTGAAGCGGATCGAGCCGTCGTACGGCGTGCCGCGGCCGAGCGCGGCGACGGTGCCCAGGGGGATGCCGAGCAGGAGCGACCAGGCCACGGCGCCGACGGCCAGCTCGGCCGAGACCGGCAGGCGCGCGAGGATCAGCTCGAGCACCGGCCGGTCGCTCCGCCACGACTCCCCCAGGTCCCCGCGCACCACGCCGCCCAGCCAGTCCACGAACTGGACGTGCCACGGCCGGTCGAGCCCGAAGAACTGCCGCAGGCTCAGGACCGTCTCCTCGCTGACCAGCGCGCTCTGGCCGAGGAGCTGCTCGACCACGGTGCCCGGGATCAGCCGCATCATCACGAAGACGATGACGCTGACCCCGAGCAGGGTCGCGGCCATGGCGATCAGCCGGCGAAGCGCGTACTGCCACATGCCGGACGGCTCACGCCGACAGCCAGGCGAAGCGCAGCCCGTAGAGGAAGCCGGTCGGGTAGGGTCGGAACCCCTTGAGCTTCCGGCTCACGCTGTAGAGGAGGTTCGGCGCGTAGAGCGGGATGCTGATCGGGTCCTCCGCCATGAGCGCCTGCACGCGGTCGTAGATCGCCTTGCGCCTGGCGCGATCGAGCGTCGAGCGCCCCTCGTCGAGGAGGCGGTCGGCCTCGGCGCTCCCCCACCGCCGGAAGTCCATCCCCTTCGGCGGGGTGCGGTAGTGCCGGTAGAAGGCCTGGTCCGGGTCGACGAAGCCGCCCCACTCGTTCATCGTCGGGGGGCTCTGGCGCGCGATCCAGTCCTTGATCCAGACGCCGATGTCGACCGTCTCGACGGTCACGTCGAAGCCGACCTCCTTCAGGTTGTCGGCGATCACCTGGACCGAGGCCGCGAGCGCCGGGTAGCCGACGAGGCTGCGGATGGTGAGCGGGACCGGCGGGGTCAGGCCGGCGGCCTGGAGGAGCTCGCGCGCCTTCGCGACGTCGCGCGTCTGGTTGGCCAGCTTCTCGGCAGGCATCGCCCAGTACGCCATCGCCGGCGGCAGGAGGCCGAGCCGCGTGCCGAGGCCGTGCCCGGCGATCTGGAGGATCGCCTGCCGGTCGATCGCGACCGCGATGGCCCGCCGCACGTCCGGCCGGTCGGTCGGCGGCCGGTCGCCGGCGAGGTCGAGGACCACCCAGCGGATCCCGGGTGCCGAGACGTGTTCGTAGGTCCGGACCGCGCTCGCCAGGCGGAAGTTGATGCCGCTGTCGAACTGGACCATGTCGACCTGCCCCGCCCGGAGCGCCGCCACGAGCGACGACTCGTCCGGCACCGTCTGGAAGGTGATCGCGTCGAGATAGGGCTTGCCGCGGTCCCAGTAGTCGGCGTGCCTGCGCAGGACGAGGCGGCGGTTCGGCTCGAACGCCTCGACCGCGAAGGGCCCGGTCCCGACCGCCGCGTGGTTCAGCTCCCGGCCGGTCTTGACGGCGTCGGCCGGGACGACGGCGTTGTACTTCCCGCCGAGGTTGATGAGGAAGGTCGCCGTCGGCTCGTGGAGCGTGAACTTCACGGTCTCCCGGTCGACGACCTCGATCGCCTTGATCATCACGAGGTCGCCCCGGCCGCCCGACCCGGTCTTCGGGTCGAGGACCCGCTCGTAGCTGAACTTCACGTCCTCGGCCGTCATCTCCTTGCCGTTGTGGAACCTGACGCCGCGGCGGAGGTGGAAGACGTACTCGGTCGGCGACCGCTCCTCCCACCGCTCGGCGAGCTGGGGCCTGGGCGTCAGGTCGAAGTCGACCCAGACGAGGCTCTCGTAGAAGAGCGGCTTGCGGCGCTGGTAGATGTCGGCCCCCTCGAGGTGCGGCTCGATGCTCGCGGGCAGCGCCGTGCTGCCGAAGGTGATCCGACCGCCGGTCCGGGGGGCGCCGTCGGCGGCGCCCGCGCGTCCCGGCCGCAGCGTCCCCGGGGCCGCGAGCCCGAAGCCCACGGCGCCGGCGCTGCCGAGGAGTGCCCGTCGCGTGATACGCATCCCTCTCTCCTCCTCCTCTCGCCCCGCGGGGTCGGGCCTCTACCAACGGGTCAGGTCTCTACGCGTTCCGGACTGGAAAATGGAAAGACCTGACCCCCGGGAAAATGGAAAGACCTGACCCCATTGGATGGCCTAGCGGAGCGCGACGACGAATTCGATCTCGACCGGCGTGTTGCGGGGCAGCGCCGGGGCGCCGATCGCCGAGCGGGCGTGCCGGCCGGCCTCGCCGAAGATCTGGATGAGCAGCTCCGAGGCGGCGTCGATCACCCTCGGCTGCTCGTGGAAGGTCGGTGCCGACGCGACGAAGCCGGTCACCTTGACGATCCGCGCGATCCGGTCGAGGGAACCCAGGGCCTGCCTGAGAACGGCCAGCCCGTGCAGGACGCAGAGGCGGGCCGCCTCGCGCCCCTCCTCGACCGACACCGTCTCGCCGAGCTTGCCCGTGACCGCGAGTCCCGCAGCGGTGCGCGGCAGTTGCCCGCTCACGTACGCGACGTCGTGCCAGACCACGACCGGCACGTAGTTGAAGGCCGGCGTGGCCGGCTCGGGGAGGGCGAGCCCCAGCTCCTCGATCCGTCCTTCCACCACCCCCTGTGCGACTCCCCCCATGGTCCCTCCTCGTCCTACTGCGCGCCGGCCGTTGCCCGTGCCCTGAGCCACCCGAGGTAGTCCGCGGCGGCCAGGCGCGCGTCGTACTCCGGGCGGAAGCCGAGGTCCCGCTCGATCCGCGCCGTCGACATGGCGGGCAGCCCGGGCGCGGACGCCGACGGCTCGCGGCCGGCGGTCGCGCCGCCCGGCTCCACCTCGACCTGGACCTCGGGATCGGCCGCCTTCAGGGCGCGGGCCAGGTCGGCCAGGCTGCTGCGGTGGCCCACCACGTGGTAGCGGTCGTGCGGGAGCGCGCGGGCCGACACGCACGCCTCGATCACGCGGCCGGCGTCGGGCGCGTAGAGCAGGTCGGCCGGCTCGGGCGGCGCCGCGACCCTCGCCGGCTGCCGGCGGGCCGCCGCGACGAAGAGCTGGTGGAGCGCCGTGGCCTGCCCGACGTACCAGCGGCCGGGCCCGTAGACCAGCGGCAGCCGGAGCGCGACGCTCTCGAGGCCGTGCTCCCGCCGGTAGTGCCGCGCCATGAACTCCGCCATCGCCTTCGTGGCGCCGTAGAGCGTGGTCGGCGCGGCCGGCGCCTCCTCGTCGACCGGCTCGGCCGCGTACGCCGATGCCGGGCCGAAGACGACGCTCGAGCTGGTCCAGACCAGGCGCCGGAGGCCGAGGTGCCGCATCGCGTCGAGGAGGTTCGTGAACCCGAGGACGTTCACCTCGACCGCGCGGGCCGGGTGACGGGCGGCCGAGACCAGGAGGCCCGCGTCGCCCGCGCCGAAGGCCGCGCAGCTCACCACCACGTCCGGCCGGCTCGCCTCGAGCCCCTCGAGCAGCTCCGACCACGCGAGGAGGTTGCCGGGGACGAGGCGGATCCGGTCGGTCACGTCGTCGAGGAGCCCCGGGCGGAGCCCCTCCCTGGCCACCCAGACGTCGTGGCCCGCGCGAACGCAGGCTCGCACCGCGTGGGAGCCGACGAAGCCCGTCCCGCCGACCACGAAGACCCGGGCCATGCGAATCAGGTCCCGCGGTCCACCCGGAACCGCTCGACCGCCTGCCAGTCCACCTCCACGCCGAGGCCCGGTCCCTTCGGGATCCGGATCCGGTCGCCCGCGACCTCGATCGGCGTCGCGAGCAGCTCGTCGCGCAGCGCGTTGCCCCCCCGGTCGTACTCGAAGAGGAGCGGCGCCGCCTCGTGCGCGACGTGCGGGTGGAGCGGCGTCGCAGCGCAGAGCTGCAGCGCCGCCGCGAGCGCCACCCCTCCGCCCCAGACGTGCGGCGAGAAGCGGATGTTCCAGGTCTGCGCCATCCGGACGATGGCCTTCGCCTCCGCGAGGCCGCCGCAGGTGGTGACGTCCGGCTGGACGACGTCGACGAGCCGCCGGCTGATCAGGTCGCGGAAGCCGACGCGCATCGCGTCCGCCTCGCCGCTCGCGAGCGGGACCCGGCTGCCGTCGCGCAGCCGGGCGTAGCCGTCGAGATCCTCGGGCGGTACCGGCTCCTCGAGCCAGAGGACGCCTCTCGCCTCGAGATGGGGCGCGAGCTGGAGCGCCAGGTCGGCCGTGTAGTTGCCGTTGAGGTCCACCATCACGCCGGCGTCCTTCCCGACGATCTCGTAGACCAGGTCGATCCGCTCGAGGTCGCTCGGGATGCCGCGGCCGCACTTGATCTTGACGAGCGTGAACCCCTCGGCCGCCGCCGCCTCGACGAGCCGCCGGTAGCCGTCGGGCCGCTCCGTGAAGTAGCCGGTCGAGGCGTAGGCGCGCACGTCGTCCCGGTTCCAGCCTCCCAGGAGCTTCGCCGCCGGAAGCCCCACCGCCTTGCCCATGAGGTCCCAGCAGGCCGTCTCGAGGCCCGAGAGGGCCGCGATGTGGAGCCCCGTGCGCCCCCAGTGGTAGCGGCCGTTCGTGGCGATGCCCCAGAGCCGCTCGTGGTCGAAGGGGTCCTGGCCGAGGAAGATCGGCGCCAGCTCCTGCACGTGGGCCGCCGTCACGCGTGGCGGCCCGAACGCCTCGCCGACGCCCACGAGGCCGTCGTCCGTCTCCATCCGAACGAGGCAGGTCGTCCGGGCCGTGACGAGGCCGCGCGCGCTGCCGTAGCCGCCGGTCGGGATCTCGTACCGGAGCGGGATCGCCTCGATCGCGCGGATCCTCACGGCAGGGGCTCCGGCGCCGCCCCCGCGAAGTCGCGCAGGAACGTGGCCCCCCGCTCGATCGCCGCGGCCACGATCGCTTCGCCGGCCTCGGCGGTGGCGAGCCGCGCGTCGCCGAAGGCGCCGTTGCGCGTCATCTCGTGGAAGGCGAACGCCACCTGCGCCGCGAACGGCACCTGGTTGCCCGCGTGGCGCCAGGGGAGGTCCAGCATCTCGCCCGGCTCGAGCGCCTCGGTGCGGACCAGGTCGGGCGCCACCGCGAGCCCTACCGACGCCTCGATCTCGCAGGCGTGCCCCCAACGCGCCGTCTTCGCGTGCTTCGCCATCACGTCGGACGCCTGCGTGAAGTAGAAGAGCGCCGCCGCCGTCACCCCCATCTCGTACCGAAGCCGCGTCACCAGCGTGCCGAGCGCCGCCACGTTGCCGTAGTGGCCGTTCACGAAGACGATCTTCGTGATGCCGTGCTGCCTGACGCTCGCCGCCACGTCCATCAGCACCGCGTGGAACGTCTGCTCGCTGACGGTGAGCGTCCCGGGGAAACCCATGTGGTGGTAGGAGATCCCGAGCGGCAGCGGCGGCAGGACGACCGCCAGCGGGTGGACCGTGGCCGCCAGGCGGCGGGCCATCTCGTGCGCGATCCGGATGTCGGTCTGGAAGGTCATGTTCGGCCCGTGCTGCTCGGTCGCGCCGACCGGCTGGAGCGCCACGCGGATGTCGCGCTGCGCCGCCTTGAACTCGGGCCAGGTCATGGAGGACAGCTCGTACCAGGCGGACATCTCACTCCTCCCCGACTCCTCGTGCTCGCTCGCTCTACTATCGCCCGGCCGCGGGCGGAAGTCCACGCCCGGAGGCGCGTGTGCCTCCTTGCCGTCACCCGATGGGACTGGTACAGGACGCGTGCCGAGCAGTACGAGCGCTTGGTCTCCTGGCTCGCCTCTCGGCCATCACGCACGCACCGGTCCAGCTCGGATACCGCGCTTCGCCGATCTTCGAAGGCCGGTGGGCGGCGCACGGCTCAGACGTGCGCGAGGTAGCGCTCCCGCATGCAGGCGAGGACCTCGTCGGCGGGGGCGTCCCAGACGGCCCGGTTGAAGATCTCGACCTCGACGAAGCCGCGGTAGCCGGCCGCCTCGACCGCCTCGCGGATGCGGCGGATCTCGATGACGCCGTCGCCCATCATGCCGCGGGACATGAGGACGTCGGTGTTGGGGACGAGCCAGTCGCAGACGTGGAAGCCGAGGATGCGGCCGGCGGCGCGGGCGATCTGCCGGTAGAGGTCGGGGTCCCACCAGACGTGGTAGACGTCGACGACCACCCCGAGGTTCGGGGCGCCGATCCGCTCGACGAGGTCGTTCGCCTGCGCGAGCGTGTTGATCACCGACCGGTCGGCGGCGAAGGCGGGGTGGAGCGGCTCGATCCCGAGCCGGACCCCTCGCTCGGCGGCGTACGGTGCGAGCCGCGCGATCCCCTCCTCCACCATCGCCCTGGCCCCGTCGAGGTCCTTCTCGGGCATCCCGCCGCAGACGAGGACCAGGACGTCGGCGCCGAGCGCCGCGGCCTCGTCGACGGCGCGCCGGTTGTCCTCGAGGGCCGTCTCGCGCCCCTCGCGCGTCGCCGCGGGGAACATCCCGCCGCGGCAGACGCCCGACACGTGGAGGCCGGCGTCCCGGACGAGCCGGACGGCGGCGGCAAGCCCCGCCTCCGCGATCCGGTGCCGCCAGAGCCCGACGGCGAGAAGGCCGGCGCGGACGGCCGCCTCCACCGCCGCGCGGAGGTCGAGCCGCTCGGTGGTGATCTGGTTCAGCGAGAGCCGGGCGAGGTCGGGCGCCGACATCACTCGACGCCGGCCAGCGCCAGCACGGGGCGCATCCGGGCCGCGGCCCGATCGGGGTCGGCGAGGAGTCCCGCCCGGTCGGCCAGCCGGAAGACCTCGGCGAGGTGCACGATGGACCGGGCGCTCTCCTGGCCGCCCACCATGCGGAAGTGCCGCTGGTGCCCGTTGAGGTAGGCCATGAAGACGACGCCGGTCTTGTAGAACCGGGTCGGCGCCCGGAAGACGTGTCGCGAGAGCGGCACGGTCGGCGCGAGGATCGTCTCGAACCGCGCGAGGTCGCCCGCGTCGAGCGCGCCGAGCGCCGCCGAGGCGGCCGGCGCGATCGCGTCGAAGATCCCGAGGAGCGCGTCGCTCGCCCGCTCGCCGTCGCCGCGGATCAGCTCCGGGTAGTCGAAGTCGTCGCCCGTGTACATCCGGACGCCCTCGGGCAGGAGGCGTCGCATCGTGATCTCGCGCGCCTTGTCGAGGAGGGAGATCTTGATCCCGTCGATCCTCGCCGCGTGCTCGCGGACGATGGCGAGGCAGCTCGCCATCGCGCGGTCGAGGTCGCGCGCCCCCCAGTAGCCGGCGAGCTGCGGGTCGAACATGTCGCCGAGCCAGTGGATCAGGACCGGCCGCCTGACCTGCCGGAGGATCGCGCCGTAGACCTCGGCGTAGTCCTCCGGCCCTCTCGCGCAGGCGGCGAGGGCGCGGCTCGCCATCAGGACGACCCGGCCCCCTTCGCCCTCGACGAAGCCGACCTGCTCCTCGTAGGCCGCCCGGACGTCGGCCAGCGTCACGCCCGGCGACGGCTCGAGGTGATCGGTGCCGGCTCCGGAGGCGACCGACGCGAAGCCGCCGGCCCGCTCGACGGCCCGCGCCTCGGCGAGCGTGCGTCGGATCAGCTCGCGCGCCTCGGGCCAGCCGAGCCCCATGCCGCGCTGCGCCGTGTCCATCGCCTCGGCGACGCCGAGGCCGAGCGACCAGAGGTGCCGGCGGTAGGCGAGCGTGGCGTCCCAGTCGAGCCGGCCGGCCGAGGTCGGGTCGGTGTCGGCGAGCGGGTCGGCGACCACGTGGGCGGCGGCGTAGGCGACCCGGCTCTCGATCCGCCCGCTCCCCGGGCGGACCGGCGGCACCCGGCCGAACTCGTACGCCTCGATCGTGCCGTCGGGCCTCGGCAGGCGGATCGTGCGCGTCACGGCGCTACTCCAGGGAGAGGGGCGGGACGTCGAGCCACCGCCGCTCCCGCCACGATTGCAGCGCGCGCTCGGCGAGCTGGACCCCCTTGGCCCCCTCGAGGAGGTCCCAGGGGAACGGCTCGCCGGCAACGACGTGCCGCAGGAACCGCTCCCACTGCGCCTTGAAGGCGTTGTCGAACTCGCCGTTGTCCGGCACCTCCTGCCACCCGGCCCGGAAGTCGATCGGGTTCGGGATGTCGGGGTTCCAGACCGGCCTCGGCGTGGCGGCGCGGTGCTGGACGCGGCACTCGCGCAGGCCGGCCACCGCGCTGCCGTGCGTGCCGTCCACCTGGAAGACGAGCAGCTCGTCGCGGTAGACCCGCGTGCACCACGAGGAGTTGATCTGGGCGACGACCGGCCCGTCGCGGCCGGCGAGCTCGAGCGTCGCGTAGGCGGCGTCGTCGGCCGTCGCCGCGTAGCGCTCGCCCCGCTCGTCCCACCGCTCGGGGATGTGGGTCGCGCCGAGGCAGGAGACGGCCCGCACCTGGCCGAAGAGGTTGTCGAGCACGTAGCGCCAGTGGGCGAGCATGTCGAGGATGATGCCGCCCCCCTCCTCCTTGCGGTAGTTCCAGGAGGGGCGCTGCGCCGGCTGCCAGTCCCCCTCGAACACCCAGTAGCCGAACTCCCCGCGCACCGAGAGGATCCGGCCGAGGAGGCCGCTGGCGATCACGCGGCGCAGCTTGAGGAGCCCCGGCAGGAAGAGCTTGTCCTGCACGACGCCGTTCTTGACCCCGGCGCGGCGCGCGAGGCGCGCCAGCTCGAGCGCCGTGTCGAGGTCCCCGGCGACCGGCTTCTCGACGTACACGTGCTTGCCGGCGGCGACGGCGGCGCGGACGGCGTCGGCCCGGGCGCCGGTCGTCTGCGCGTCGAAGTAGACCGCGTCCTTCGGGTCGGCGAGGCAGCGCGCGAGGTCGGTGCTCCATCGCTCGATCCCGTGCGCCTCGGCGAGGGCGCGGACCCTCGCCTCGCTGCGGCCGACGAGGATCGGGTCGGGCACGACGGCGTCGCCGCCCGGCAGCGGCACCCCGCCCTGCCGCCTGATGGCGAGAATCGACCGGACGAGGTGCTGGTTCGTCCCCATCCGGCCGGTGACGCCGTTCATGATGATGCCGACGCGGTGGACGGCCATGGCTTCCTCCTCTATCCGCGCCCGAGCGCCCGCCGCACGGCCGGCACGCGCAGGAGCACGGTCGCCGCGATGATCGCGACGAGCACCAGGCTGATCGGTCGGGTGAAGAACGGCGTCGGGTCGCCGTCGGTGAGGACGAGCCCGCGGCGGAGGCTCTTGTCCATCATGTCGCCGAGGATGATCCCGAGGACGAGCGGCGCCATCGGGTAGTCCATCTCGCGCAGGACGAAGCCGAGGAGCCCGAAGGCGAGCATCACCCAGACGTCGAAGACGCGGCTCGCGATGGCGAACGAGCCGATCGTGCAGAGGACGAAGACGATCGGCATGAGCCGCTCGCGCGGCACCGAGAGCACCTTGATGAGGAACCTGGTCAGGGTGAGGCCGTAGACGAGGATGCCGAGGCTCGCGAAGAGCATCATCGCCACGACCTCGAACACGAACTTCGGCGACTCGACCATGATGAGCGGCCCCGGCCGCACGCCGTGGATCAGCATGGCGGCGAGGAGCACCGCCGCCGGCGCGGAGCCCGGGATGCCGAGGGTGAGGACCGGGATCACCGCGCCCGGCACGCAGGCGTTGTCGCCCGTCTCGGCCGCCATGAGCCCCTCGACCGACCCCTTGCCGAACTTCTCCTTCTCCTTGCTGGCCCGCTTCGCCGCGGCATACGAGGCCCAGGCCGCCACGTCCTCGCCGACCCCGGGGATGATCCCCACGCCGGTGCCGATGAGGCCCGAGCGGACGATGGTCCGCCAGTAGCGGGTGACGTCCGAGAGCTTCGGCACGATCGAGTCGAGGCGGTTGGCCGTCACCCGGAACCCGGGGTTCTTCATCACGGCCAGCACCTCGGCGAAGCCGAACGCGCCGACGAGGGCCGGGATCAGGTTGATGCCGCCGGCCAGCTCCGTGAACCCGAAGCTGTAGCGCTCGTACGCCTGGATCCCCTCCTGGCCGATCATGGCGACGAGCAGGCCGATGAACCCCGAGATCCACCCCTTGAGCGGATCCGACCCGGTGAGGTTGCCCGAGATGACGACGCCGAAGACCGCGAGCCAGAAGAACTCGTAGGCGCCGAACCGCAGGGCGAAGCTCCCGAGGACCGGCGTGAAGGTGGCGAGGAAGAACATCCCGATGAGCGTGCCGAGGATCGAGCCGCTGGTGGCGATCCCCATCGCGCGGCCGGCGAGGCCCTGCCGCGCGAGCGCGAAGCCGTCGAGCGTCGAGGCGGCCGACGCCGGCGTCCCCGGGATGTTGAGGAGGATGGCGCTCCGGCTGCCGCCGTAGATCGCGCCGACGTAGACGCAGATCAGGATGAGGATGGCGTCATCGGGCGAGAGCTTGTACGTGAGGGTCGTCATGAGGGCGACCCCCATCGTCGCCGTGAGGCCCGGCAGGGCGCCGACGACGACGCCGAGGAGCGACGCCCAGAGGACGGTGAAGAGCTGCGACGGCGTCGCGAACCCGGCGATCGCCTGGAGGAAGAGGAGGAGCCCGTCGATCACGGCAGCCTCACGAGGAAGAGCCGCTCGAAGACGAGCGTGACGGCGACGCCCACGACGACCCCTTCGACGA
>DASVDK010000121.1:0-13910 GCA_036381125.1 Thermodesulfobacteriota bacterium
CTGATCGAGGACCTGAAGCGCGACGGCCTGCCTCCCCTGCCGGACCATTACCCGTACGACGAGCTGGACGTCGGCCTGGTGCTGAACGCTGCCAGCGCGCGCTAGCGACACCGCTGCGCCGCGACCCGGATGCCGCCGCGCCCCGTGCCGGCCGGGGCCGCCCGCCTCGCGGGGGCCGCGGTGCGGCTCGCAGCCTGCAGCCCCGGGGCGGCTCCGTCTCCGGTCGTGACCCCACCCGCCCGCGCCGGCATCGCCCCGCACGCTCCGCCGCCTGCGGAGAGAACGGCACGAAGCGATGCGTCTGCTCAGCGACGAGTTCGTGCCGGTGCCGCAGACCGAGAAGCAGCGGCGCGTCGAGGCGCGCCTCGAGGACCTCGGCGGCCGGTTGGCGCGGCACCAGGGGCTCACGCGGCGCCGCTTCCTCGGGACCGCCTCCGGCATGGCGGCCGCCTTCGTCGCCTCGGGCTACCGGTTCGCGGGAGGCGGCCGGGTCGAGGACGCGTGGGCGCAGTTCGAGCGGACCGGCCGCATCGAGTGGGTGACCGACCTCGGCCAGATCTCCGCGCAGACGACGGTGGCCGACCCGCGCGTCTGCGCGGCGATGCTGGGGCAGCTCGTCCGCGGGCTCGGGGCGGATCGCATCATCTGGGGCACGGACGCGGTCTGGACCGGGTCGCCCCAGTGGCAGATCGAGGCGCTCAGGCGGCTCGAGATCCCGGGGGACATGCGGAAGCGGTACGGCTTCGCGCCGCTCGGCGCCGCCGACGGGCCGGTCAAGCGCGCCATCTTCGGGGAGAACGGCGCGCGCCTCTACAGGTACCGGCGGCGCGCCGACCTCGAGACCGACCGGGTGACGGCGATGAAGAAGGCGTACGAGGAGCAGGGCCCGGCGCGCAGCAACCTGCGCTACGGCTACGTGGTGCGCGGCTGACCCCCTGGTCCGCGGGCGAGCCTCACCGGCGCCGGAAGAGACGCTCGAGCGCCGCGAAGTCGATCACCCGGCTGACCGGGCGGCCGTGCGGGCAGGCGCCGGTGACGACGAATCGGTCGAGGTCGGCGAGGAGCCGCCGGACCTCGCCGGGGTCGAGCGCCCGCCCGAACGTGACGGCACCGCGGCAGGCGAGCGTCGCGAGCAGGCGGTCGAGCGCCGCCGCGAGCGGTGCCGCCGGGGCGAGCCCCTGGAGGTCGGCGGCGACGTCCTCGAGCAGCGGCGCCGGGTCGAGGCTCGCCAGCGGCGCGGGGACCGCCGTGACCCGCACGGTCCCGGCCGGGCCGAACGGCTCGACCTCGAGGCCGAGCGCGGCGAGCCAGGGGGCTCGCTCGACGACCAGCGCGGCCCGGTCGGGTCGCAGGGTCACCGTGCGCGGGACCGGCAGCCTGAGCGCCGCCGGCTCGCGGCCGGCCCGCGCGGCCCTGAGCCGCTCGAACCGCAGCCGCTCGTGCGCGGCGTGCTGATCGATGATCACCAGACCGTCCTCCCCCTCGCAGACGAGGTACGACGCGCGGACCTGACCGAGGTACCGGAGCGCCGCGTAGCGTGCCGGGCGGGGCGGCGGCGCGTCCTCGGGGGCCTCGGACGTGACGGCCTCGGGCGAGGGCCGCTCGCGCTCGGGCGGGAAGAGCCCGTCGGGCGGCGGCGGCCTCGGCTGCGGCGCGGCGGCGTCGACACGGAGGCGAGGCGGCCGCACCCGCCGCCCCGTGATGTCCGGGGCGAGCGCCCGGACCGGCAGGGCGCCCGCGTTCCCCAGCGCCGCCTCGACGGCCCGCGCGACGAGCCCGTGGACCGCCGCCGGGTCCCGGAAGCGGACCTCCGCCTTGGCCGGATGGACGTTCACGTCGACCAGCGGCGGGGGGATCGTCAGGAAGATCGCGCCGAGCGGGTAGCGCCCCGGCTCGTACGCGTGCCGGCTGCCGGCGAGGACGGCGCGGAGCAGCGCCCGATCGCGGATCGGCCGCCGGTTGACGAACGGGTAGAGGCTGTTCGCCCCCGCCCGCGAGACGCCGGGAGGCGAGACGTAGCCCGTGGCGACGAGTGCGCCCTCGACGCGGGAGACGGGGACGAGCGGCGGGACGCCGGGACCGATGAGGGCGGCGAGGCGCTCGAGGAGGTCGGCTCCACGCCGGCCCGACAGGGTCGGACGGCGGTCGACGGTGAGCGAGAACGCGGCCTCCGGGTGGGCGAGGGCGAAGCGGGCCACGACCTCCGCCACCTGCGCGGTCTCGGTCGGCGGCGACCGGAGGAACTGCCGGCGAGCCGGGAGGTTGAAGAAGAGGTCGCGCACGGCGACGGTCGTCCCGGGCGGCGCGCCGGCCGGTTCCTCGGCGACCGGACGGCCGGCCTCGACCACGAGGCGGGTGCCGGCGAGCGCCTCGCGCTCGCGGGTCACGAGCGTGAGACGCGAGACGGCCGCGATCGCGGCGAGCGCCTCGCCGCGGAACCCGTAGGTCTCGATCGCGAGCAGGTCGGCGAGCGCCCGGACCTTGCTCGTGGTGTGCCGCTCGAGGGCGAGGCGCGCTTCCTCGGGCGTCATGCCATGGCCGTCGTCGGCGACCTCGACGAGGCGGCGGCCTCCCTCTTCGATCGCCACGTCGATCCGGCCGGCGTGCGCGTCGAGGGCGTTCTCGATCGCCTCCTTCACGACGGCTGCCGGCCGCTCGACCACCTCGCCGGCCGCGATCGTCGCGACGACCGCGTCGGGCAGCCGGATGATTCGAGGGTGCACCCGTAGACGTATAGCGCGACGGCCGGGTCGCATGCGGCCCGGCCGTCGCGGCAACCCGCGGCTCGGTCGGAGGGCGTGGAGGCGATCGCCGCGCGGTTGCTACGCGGCGCTCACCTCGCGGGCGGTGATCCGGTACCTGAACGTCTCGGGCGCGAGGCTGTCCTTGCGGCCGCCGGCCGTCTCGGCCTGCGGGTACATGAGGAAGCCGATCGGCTCGCCGCTCGAGTTCGGCAGCGTCAGGTCGTGCGCGTAGTTGTAGCCGAGCCAGTTCATCTCCCACGCGCCGAAGAGCTTCTCGCGCGCCCGCTTGACGAGCGGGTCGTCGAGCGTGCGCCCCGTGGGCGGCTCCTCGAGGACGACCTTGCGCACGTCGGCCGGGTCCACCGGCACCCAGCCGTGGCTCTCGACGTAGAACTCGGCGCGGCAGTGCTGCGCCTTGCTGATGTCGCCGCTCTTGCCGAGGCTCTTGAACTCCTTCGAGTCGGCCGTGCGCACGCCGTAGACGTCCCGGGCCGGGATGCCGGCCGCGCGGGCGAGGCCGACGAAGAGCGCGTTCAGGTCCGCGCACTTGCCGCCGAGGTTGCCCATCTCGAGCATCGCCTTCACGTTGCCGATCCCGCAGCCGCGCACCTTCGGGTCGCGGAAGGTGTTCTCGACGATCCACTCGTAGATGGCCTGCGCCTTGGCCACCTCCGTGCGGTGCCCCTTCGTGATCGTCCGCGAGGTCTCGAGGACCAGCCCGTCGGTCGGGATGAGCCTGGTCGGCTCGAGGTAGCGCGCGAGGGCGGACCGGCTCTCCCGCACGGCGTGCGGCGCCGGCTTCGAGAGGTCGACCGCCCGGTCGCGCGTCGCGAAGCGGCTCACGACCTCGATGACCGGCGCCGTCTCGCCCGCCGGCCACTCCGCGTAGAGCATGCCGGCGTCGTACTTCTCGTCGCGATAGACGCGCGCGGCGGCCATGTTGCCCGTCCAGGTGTCGTCGCCGATCCGCCGCTGGTAGTCGGTGTCGCGCATGAGCGGCAACGGCACCCACACCTTCGTCACGCCGTTGGGCGCGGCGACCTCGACCCGCGTCGTCACCTCGAACGTCCGCCACCCCGGGGCCGCCGTGGCCTCCGCCACGCGGCCGGACCTCGACAGCCCGGCCGCAAGCGCTGCCGCCGAAGCCCCGATCGCCTTCAGGAAGACTCTTCGATGCATTGCGTCGACCTCCGGATGGGCGTCGCCATCGAGCCGCATCCGCGTTCATGATATCGGGGTCACATGGCGGAGCAAATCGAAACGGCCAATCGACGCACCGGCCGCGCATCAGCGGCGCCGATACACGGTGTCGGGATCGCGGCGTCGGCCGGCGTGCGGCCGCCCGGCCTCGCGGCGGCCGTCAGGCCGGCGCCCGCTTCCGGGCGATCGTGAGGCCGTCGCCGACGGTGAGGAGCACCGCGTCGACGCGCGCGTCGTCGCGGATCTTGAGGTTGAGGGCGCGGATGGCGGCGGTGTCCGCGTCCTGATCGGCCGGGTCGGCCACGGCCCCGGACCAGAGGACGTTGTCGACGAGCACGAGGCCGCCCGGCCGCAGGAGCGCGAGGCAGGCCTCGTAGTAGGCGTCGTATCCGGTCTTGTCGGCGTCGATGAAGGCGAAGTCGTACGTGCCGGCCTCGCCGCTGCGCAGCATCGCCTCGAGCGTGGCCCGGGCCGGGCCGAGGCGCAGGTCGATCCGATCGGCCACGCCCGCCTCGGTCCAGTAGCGCCGGGCGATGCGCGTCCACGTCTCGCTCACGTCGCAGCAGACGAGCCGTCCGTCCGGGGGCAGGGCGGAGGCGACGGCGAGCGCGCTCATACCGGTGAACGTGCCGACCTCGAGGGCCCGGCGCGCGCCGACGAGGCGGGCGAGGAGGCCGAGCAGGGCGGCCTGGTCCGGCCCGATCTGCATGCCGGCCTCGGGGAGGGCGGAGGTCTCCGCGCGCAGGCGGCGCGCGACCTCGGGCTCGCGGGTGATCGTCTCGTTCACGTAGCGGTCGACCGGTTCCGGGAGGAGGGAGCGCGGCGGCATGGGTCACAGCGTATCGCCGGCCGCTCGCGGTTGTCGATCGGCCGCCGGCGCGTTAGCGTGTCCTCCGCCGTGGAGTTCATCTTCATGCTCACCCGGGACGACCGGACGATCCCGAACAGCCTGGCGGTGTACGACGCCGTCCGCGACCTGGGCCTGCCGTGCGTCGGCTTCAAGGACGTCGGCGCCGACCGGGCGCTCGTGTCGGCGCTCGTGCGCCGCATCAAGGCCGACGGCGCGCTGAGCCACGTGGAGCTGGTCGATCCCGATCCGGAGCGTGCGTTCGCGGCGGCGTGCGAGGCGATCGAGGCGGGCGTGGACCGGCTCATGGGGGGCGTCGACGCCGAGCGGATCCTCGGCGTGGCGCAGGCGGCCGGCGTCCCGTATCACCCGTTCCCGGGCCGCCCCGTCGGCCACCCCACGCGGCTCGCCGGCACGGCCGAGGAGATCGCGGCCGACTGCCGGCGCTTCGCCGCCGCCGGCTGCGCCGGCGTGGACCTCCTGGCCTATCGCGCGCTCGATGCCGATCCGATCGCCCTCGTTCTCGCGGCGCGCGCGGCCACGCCCGGTCGGCTGATCGTCGCCGGCAGCGTCAACACCCCCGAACGGATCTGCGCCGTGCGGGCGGCGGGCGCCGACGCCTTCACGGTCGGCTCGGCGGCCGTCGGCGACGATCCGGCCGCCGGCATCGCCGCGCTCCGGGCGCGTCTGTCGGCCCTCGTCGCGGCCGCCGCGGCGTGACGCGCGGCGGCCGGACGCGCTCGCCGAGGCGGCCGATGCGGCCCGACCCCACGATGCCCCGCCCGCTCGCGGAGTTCCCCCGAGAGGCGCGCGCCGGCGTGCGCGCGGTGCTCTGCGACATCGACGACACGCTCACCGAGGACGGCCGGCTCCCCGCGGCCGCCTACGCCGCGCTCGAGCGGCTCGCCGAGGCCGGCCTGCGCGTCGTGCCGATCACCGGCCGGCCGGCGGGATGGTGCGACATGATCGCCCGCTTCTGGCCGGTGGACGGCGTCGTCGGCGAGAACGGCGCGCTCTACTTCCGCTACGACACGGCGGCGCGCGCCATGGTGCGCCGCTACTGGAAGAGCGAGGCCGAGCGGGCGGAGGACCGCCGCCGGCTCGCCGCGATCGAGGCGCGCGTCCTCGCCGAGGTGCCGGGCGCGCGCGTGGCGGCCGACCAGGCCTACCGGGTGGCGGACCTCGCCATCGACTTCAGGGAGGACGTCGAGCCGCTGCCGCGCGAGGCGGTCGACCGCATCGTCGCCATCTTCGAGGCGGCCGGCGCCACCGCCAAGGTCAGCTCCATCCACGTGAACGGCTGGTTCGGCGCCTACGACAAGCTCTCGATGACGCGGCGGTTCTTCTCGGAGGCGTTCGGCTGGGACCTCGACGCGTCGCGCGAGGCGGTGGTCTTCGTCGGCGACTCACCGAACGACGAGCCGATGTTCCGCTTCTTCCCCGATGCGGTCGGCGTCGCCAACGTGGCCGACTTCGCCGGGCGCCTGTCGGCCTGGCCGCGCTGGATCACCCGCGCCCGCGGCGGCCACGGCTTCGCCGAGCTGGCCGACGCCCTCCTCGAGGCGCGTCGGGTCGGGTCGTGACCGCGTAGGGGCGCGACCCGACCCCGAGCCGGCGGCCGGCTCGCCTTGCGGTCGACTCCAGATTCGTATAGACTGCTCCATATCTGGAGGTCCCGTGCCGCGACGACGACCAGCCGCTCGGGCCGCGATGCCCGATACCGTTACCGTCCCTGCCGACCTCCGGCCGGACCCCGAGGTCCGCCGCCGGAAGTCCGGTCCCGCGCTCCGGACGTTCTTCAACATCGCGGAGCGCTGGCAGCTCAGCACCCGGGAGGCGCAGGCGCTCCTCGGGTGGCCGGCCGCCTCGACCTTCCACAAGTACAAGAAGGGCGACCACGGGACGCTCGCCTACGACACGCTGATCCGCATCTCGCTCGTCATCGGCATCTACAAGGCGCTCCACATCCTCTACCCCGAGGCGGCGTTCGCCGACCGGTGGCTCCGCATGCCCAACAGCCACCCCCTCTTCGGCGGGCGGCCGGCGCTCGACCTGATGGTGGAGGGGGGGATCGACGGCCTCTACCGGGTGCGGCGGCTGCTCGACGGCCGCCGGGGGGCGTGGGGGTGATCGCGGCGCCGGTCACGCACGTGCGGGTCGGCGAGACGCACCGCCTGGTGCCGAGCCGCTATCCGTCCGTCGGCATCCTCGACGAGGTCGCCTCGCCGGAGGACCTGGACGAGATCATCGACCTCGAGGGGTGGACGAACGACCGGCTGACGATGGAACTCGGCGTGATCCGCACCGTCCCGCCCGCGGAGTGGGTCGTCGGCCGGCCTTTCGCGTCGGTCGTCATGGCCGCGTTCTGCCATCCCCGCGTCGGCGGGAGCCGCTTCACCGGCGAGGGGCGCGGCGCCTGGTACGCCGCCTTCGCGCTCGAGACGGCGCTGGCCGAGACGATCTACCACCGCACGCAGGAGCTGCGGGAGGTGGGCGCGTTCGACACCTACGTGCAGATGCGGCAGTACCTGGCCGCCTTCGACGCGCCGTTCCACGACGTCCGGGGCGACGACCCGGCGTTCGCGCCGCTCCACGACCCGGTGAGCTACGCCGTGTCGCAGGAGTTCGGACGGCGCCTCTTCGAGGCCGGCTCGAACGGCGTCCTCTACCGGAGCGTCCGGCACCCGGGCGGCGAGTGCCTTGCCTGCTTCCGGCCGCCGCTCGTCCTCGACGTGCGCCAGGGGGCGCACTTCGAGTACCGCTGGGAAGGCCGGCCCGAGCCGGCGGTGCGCCGCATCGACGACCCCTCCGTCCCCTCCGACCGCGCCGCCGCCATCTCGCCCATCTCACCAGTCCGATCCGGGTCTTAGGGCCGGACATGTGACATCTGTCACATTTTCTGTTGCCTGGCGCTTCCCTGTTGGGTAACCTGACCCGTAGGCGCCTGACCCCTTCGAGCAATCGGATCAGGCGGCATCGTGGATCGGGGGAGAGGATGCGCAAGTATTTTCACCTGGCGGCCGCTCTGGCTGCTAGCATGGGCTTGTCGGCATGCGCCGGCAGCGACAACGGCGTCTGGAGCGGAGCCTCGGGCGCCAACGACGCGGAACCGGCGCCGGCGGTGGTGCAGGGCGTCTGGTCGATCCCCACGGCGAGCGGCGTCGAGGGGGCGACCTGCGATCTCCCTTCGACGATCGTTCCCGCGGAGACGCGGCTGCACGCCTTCGCCTCCTGCCTGGGCGGCGAGCCGGTCCTGCTGGGTGACCCCGAGACCGACCTGCCGACGCCCGTTCTCGGGCTCCCTGTCACGCAGAGCGGCGACGGGAAGCGCTATGTCGTCGGGCCGGTCTTCTACTTGTGCGGCCCGTCCATGTTCGGCTACGTGTCGGGAGAGGGCGAGGTGAGCGGCGAGACGATCCGAGGACACCTCGACATCGTCGACACAGACGACCTCAACGATCCCGACAGCAGCACGCGCGAGGAGCGGCACTACATCCAGGGGCGTGTCGAGAACGGCCAGCTCCTCCTGGAGGAATATCAGATCGAGGTGAAGGAGCCGATCGGCGAGGAGCCGGCCGTGTGCACTCTCACGCCGCCCCTGGCGTTCGAGCCGATCGACCTCGACGAGGCGCCGGCCCTCTGACGCGGGCGTCCGGGTAGGCGGCGCGAGCACCGGTTACGAGAGCATCACCCGGCGGTCTCCCACGGCCGGCCGGAATCTGGGGAGGGGGAAGTCGTGCGGCGAGCAGCGGCGGCCGTCATCGGCGCGGCAGTGATCGGTCTCGGGTGGGCCGGGCCGGCCCGGGCCATCTCCATCGGCCTCCACGAGGCGAGCGAGGGCCTCTCGGGCCTCGGGTATTCGATCTCCGGCACCACCATCGACCTGTTCGGGAGCGTGGGCAGCCTCGGGACCGGCTTCATCGAGTTCACCGGCCTCGGCGGGTTGAGGACGTACACCATCAACCTCCACCTCACGAACGACAGCGGCGCCGATTGGGCGGGATTCGGGTTCAACCTGTTCGATGCGTCGGGGGGGCTGGACGACCTGCTCGAGGGGCAGCCGCCGGCGTGGGTGCCTGCGGGGTATGCTCCGTCGGACCTCGACGATCTGTTCTTCGTGGGGTCGGGGAACTCCGACGCGTTCGGGGAGGTTTCGGACGGCGGCTGGCTGTCCAGCCATGACTCCCTCGCCTTCTACGACGGCCTCCTGAGCGACGGCGAGACCGCCACCTTCAGCTTCGGCCTGGCCAACATCTTCGGCTCGTCCTTCCTCCTCGGCACGAAGCCGACCGCCCAGGTCCCCGAGCCGAGCACGCTCGCCCTGCTCGGCCTCGGCGCGGCGGCGAGCGCCTTCGCCCTGCGGCGCGTCAGGCGGAGCTAGAGCCTACCCCGATCGCGGGAGCCGGGCCGGACCTGCCGGCCGGCTCCCGCCGCCCGTTCACGGCCCCCCGCGAATCTGGTACGCTCCCATCGGAGGGGTCTCCGATGCTCGTCCACGACCTCATCCTCGACCAGGCCCGCCGTGCCGCGAGCCGACCCGCGCTCACGGACGGCGAGACCGGGCTGACGTACGGCGAGCTGGCGCGCGAGGTGCTCTCGGTGGCGGGCGACCTCGCGGCAGCCGGCGTGGCGCCCGGCGACCGCGTCGGGCTGCTCCTGCCGAACGTGATCGAGTTCCCGGTCTTCTACTACGGCGCGCTCGCCGCCGGCGCGGTCGCCGTGCCGCTCAACACGCGCCTCACGCCGCACGAGCTGGAGTACATCGTCCGGGACGCGGGGCTCGCCGCGCTCGTGGCCGACCCCGCCTTCTGGGGCACGGTCGAGGCGATCCGCCCGGCGCTCTCGGGGCTGAGGCGCCTCCTCGTCCGCGGAACGGACGCGCCGACCGGCGCGACGCCCACGGCCGACGCGCGGCGGGCGCCCCCCCTCTCGGCGCCTCGCGAGCCGGTGAACGACCTGGCGCAGGTCCTCTACACGTCGGGCACCACCGGGCTGCCGAAGGGGGCGATGATGCGCCACGCCAACGTCCTCTTCAACGCCCGCGCGTGCGAGCGGTGCATCGGCTATCGGGCCGACGACGTGACGCTCGTCGCGGTGCCGCTCTTCCACGTGACCGGTCTCAACACGCAGCTCGTCGCGGTCCACGCGGTGGGCGGGGTCGTCTCCCTCCTCGCCGAGTACAAGGCCGACCGGTTCCTCGCGCGGCTCGAGGCCGACAGGGTGACGGCCGCCGTCGCCGTGCCGACGATCTTCACCCTCCTCCTCGTGAACCCCAACCGGCCGCGCACCGACCTGTCCGCCCTCCGCCTCGTGGCCTACGGCGGCGCACCCATCGCCCCGGAGACGGTGCGGCAGCTCGACGAGGCGCTCGGCGTCGCGCAGTTCAACCTCTACGGCCTCACCGAGACCTCGAGCCTCACGACGGTGCTCCCCTCGGCCGACGCGCTGCGCAAGCTCGGGTCGGTGGGGTTGCCGGTGCCGGGGGTCCGCGTGCGGGTCGTCGACGACGCCGGGCGCGACCTGCCGGCCGGCGAGGCGGGCGAGCTGCTCATCGCCGGCCCGAACATCGTGGCCGGCTACCTGAACAAGCCCGAGGCAACGGCCGCCGCCATCAGGGACGGGTGGCTCCTCACCGGAGACGTCGCTCGCCTCGACGAGGAGGGCTACGTCTTCGTCGTGGACCGGAAGAAGGACATGATCAACCGGGCCGGCGAGAAGGTCTACTGCATCGAGGTGGAGGCGGTCCTCAACGCCCACCCGGCCGTCCTCGAGAGCGCCGTGGTGCCGCATCCCGACCCGATCTTCGGCGAGGTGGTCAAGGCGGTCTGCGTCCTGCGACCGGGAGCGAGCGCGACGGCCGAGGACGTGATCGCCTTCTGCCGGCCGCGCCTCGCGCACTTCAAGCTGCCCGCCGTCGTCCGCTTCGTGCCGGAGCTGCCGCGCAACCCGGGGGGGAAGGTCCTCAAGCCGCGCCTCAAGGAGATGGCCTAGCGCCTGCCACGCCGGGCGGGCATGGCGCGTGCAGCGCCGGCCCGCATGTCTGCGGCACCGGCCCGGCATCCGTGGTGGCAGCGCGGGGTCTTCTACGAGGTCTACCCGCGCTCGTTCCTCGACTCGAACGGCGACGGCGTGGGCGACCTCCCGGGCCTCGCGTCGAAGCTCGACTACCTCGTGGACCTCGGCGTGGACGCGGTCTGGCTCGCGCCGATCTTCCCGTCGCCCATGGCCGACTTCGGCTACGACGTCGCCGATCACTGCGGCGTCGACCCGGTCTTCGGCACGATGGCCGACCTCGACGCCCTGCTCGCCGCGGCCCATGCGAAGGGGCTGCACGTGATCGTCGACTACGTGCCGAACCACACGTCGGACCGGCACCCCTGGTTCCTCGAGTCGCGCGCCTCCCGGTCGAGCCCGAAGCGCGACTGGTACGTCTGGCGCGACCCGGCGCCGGGCGGCGGCCCCCCTACGAACTGGCTGAGCCACTTCGGCGGCCCGGCCTGGACGCTCGACGCGCGGACGGGGCAGTACTACTACCACGCCTTCCTGTCGGCGCAGCCGGACCTCAACTGGCGCAACCCCGAGGTGCGGCGCGCGATGCTCGACGTGCTCCGCTTCTGGCTCGACCGCGGCGTCGACGGCTTCCGCGTGGACGTGATCTGGCATCTCGTCAAGGACGACGCGTTCCGCGACAACCCGGCCAACCCGGACTACGCGCCGGGCCAGGGCCGGCATCGCGAGCTGCTCCCGGTCTACACGACCGACCGTCCCGAGGTGCACGACGTCATCGCGACGATGCGGCGGGTCGTGGACGAGTACGACGACCGGGTCCTCATCGGGGAGATCTACCTGCCGGTCGAGCGGGTGGTCACGTACTACGGCGCGAAGGAGGGGAGCGGCGTCCACCTGCCGTTCAACTTCCAGCTCCTCGAGACGCCGTGGGACGCGCGCGCCATCGACCGCCGCATCCGCGCGTACGAGCGGCTCCTGCCGGCCTACGGGTGGTCCACCTGGGTGCTCGGCAACCACGACACCCGCCGCATCGCGAGCCGCGTCGGCCGACCGCAGGCGCGCGTGGCGGCGATGCTGCTGCTCACCCTGCGCGGGACGCCGACCGTGTATTACGGGGACGAGATCGGCATGCTCGACGTGCCGATCCCGCCGGACCGCGTGCGAGATCCCCTCGAGCGCAACCTCCCCGGCCTCGGGCTCGGCCGCGACCCCGAGCGGACGCCGATGCAGTGGGGCGCCTCGCCGAACGCCGGCTTCACGGCCGGCACGCCGTGGCTGCCGGTCGCCGAGGACTTCCGCACGACCAACGTCGCCGTCCAGCGCGACGACCCGCGATCGCTCCTGACGCTCTACCGGCGGCTGATCGAGCTCAGGCGCGCCGAGCCGGCGCTCGCCGTCGGGCGGTACGAGCCGATCGACGCGGCGGGCGACCTGCTGGCCTACGTGCGGGAGGGCGAGGGGCGGCGTTTCCTCGTGGTGCTCAACCTCGGCCCCCGCCCGGCCACGTTCGACCTCGCGGCCCGGCACCTCGCCGGTCGCGTGCGCATGACGACGCAGCTCGACCGGGAGGGCGAACGGCCCGGGGACGGGCTCGACCTCGGCGCGGACGAGGGCGTGGTCCTCGAGCTGACCTGAGGCCCGGCCCTCCCGGCTCCGATATCATGGGGCCATGCCTCCCTTTGCGCCGAGGGTCGACGCGGCGCGCCTCGCGCGCCTCTCGGCCCGGGCCGCGGCCGTTCGCGGTCCGAGGAGCGCGGCCATCGTGCACGCGCCGTTCACCGGCGAGCCGATCGGCCGCCTGCCGCGGATGCAGCACGGCGACGTGCGGGAAGCGGCACGGCGCGCGCACCTCGCCCAGAAGGCGTGGGCCGCCCTGCCGGCGGGCGAGCGCGCCTCGGTCCTCCTCGCCCTCCACGATCGGCTTCTCGACCGGCTCGACGAGGCGCTCGACCTCGTGCAGCTCGAGACCGGCAAGGCGCGCGGCCACGCGTTCGAGGAGGTGGTCGCCTCGGCCGTGGCCGCCCGATACTACGGCGTACGCGCGCCGCGCCTGCTCGCGCCGCGACGCCGGCGAGGCGCGCTGCCGCTCGTGACCGGGGCGGTCGAGTACCGGCGGCCCTACGCGCTCGTGGGGGTCGTCGTCCCGCGGCACGCCCCGCTCGCCTTCGCCGCCGCGCACGCGCTCCCGGCCCTGGCCGCCGGCTGCGCCGTGCTGCTCGAGCCGGACCTGCAGACCTCGTTCACGGCGCTCTGGCTCGCCGAGCGGCTCGACGAGGCGGGGCTGCCGCGCGAGGTCCTGCAGGTCGTCACGGGGGAGGGCGGCGACGTCGGCCCTCCCCTCGTCGAGGCCGTGGACCACGTGGTGTTCACGGGGCGCGCGCACACGGGGCGGCTCGTGGCCGGGCAGGCCGGTGAGCGGCTCGTCGGCTGCTCGCTCGAGCTCGGCGGCAAGAACGCGCTCCTGGTGCTCGCCGACGCCGACCTCGGCCGCGCCGTCGCCGGCGCGGTGCGCTGCGCCTTTGCCCCGACCGGGCCGACGCGCCGCTCGGCGGAACGTCTCCTCGTGCACGCGTCGGTCTGGGACCGGTTCGTCCCCGCGTTCGTCGAGGCGACGCGCGCGCTGCGCCTGGGGGCCCGGTTCGACTTCGAGGCCGACGTCGGGTCGCTCGTCTCCGGCCGGCAGCTCGAGCGGGTGGAGGGGCACGTGCGCGACGCGGTCGCCAGGGGGGCCCGCGTGCTGGCGGGCGGCCGGCCGCGGCCCGACCTGGGGCCGTTCTTCTACGAGCCGACCATCCTCGAGGGCGTCACCGAGGCGATGCGCTGCTTCGGCGAGGAGACCGACGGGCCGGTCGTGGCGCTCTCCCGCTTCGACTCGCTGGACGACGCGGCGGCCCGGGCGAACGACCCGCCCTGCGGTCGCGCCGCCGGCGTGTGGACGCGCAGCGTCAGCACGGCCCGCCGGCTTGCCGCTCGTCTCGAGGCGAGCCTCGTGACCATCAACGAGGGCGACGCCCCGGCCTGGGCGGCGGTCGGCACGCCCCCGGGCCGGCGCCACGGCGCCGAAGGGCTCCTCGGGTACACCGAGGCCCGGACCGTGGCGGTGAGGTGGG
>DASVDK010000122.1:0-8409 GCA_036381125.1 Thermodesulfobacteriota bacterium
CGCGGATGTCCGAGGCGGTCGCGTTGGCGACGACGAGGTCGGCCAGGTGCGGCTCGAGGGTGAGGCGGGCGTCCATGACCTCGGCCGGGCTCGCGTCCGGCCCGAGCATCGGCCGGGCTCCGTCCCGGTCCCGCGTCGCGCCGGACGCCACGAACGTGCCGCGGCCGACGTGCCGCACGATGCGCCCCTCGATCTCGAGCACCAGGAGGGCCCGGCGGACGGTGCTGCGCGAGGTGGCGAAGCGAGCGGCGAGGTCGCGCTCGGTCGGCAGGCGTTGCCCCGGCGCGAGCCGGCCCTCGGCCAGGCCGGACAGAATGAAGTCTCGCACCCGCTCGTCGGAGGAACGGGAAATCGTCGTCGGCGAGTGGGCGGGGCGGGCGCTCACGGCCCCAATTGGGTAACCAATTCTCGCCTCGCTGTCAAACCGCGTGCGGCTTGCGCGGTTGGCCCTCGCCTGTCAGACTTGCCTCCAGATCGACACGCCAGGCGAACTTGGGCGACCAATCGGCCACGGAGAGCCCGATGGACCGAACCCTGGAGATGGCCGCGCCGCCGCCGGTCGGCTGGCGCGCCCGCCTTCGTCCCGAGCACGTCGTGATGGGCGCCGCCATGGCGGCGCTGGTGGTCCTCGTTCTCCTGCCGCTCCTCTCGCTCGTCTGGGGCAGCGTCCGCGGCGACGACGGCTTCACGCTGGACTTCTTCCGGCGGGCCTTCACGAACCGCCTCTACTACCAGTCGCTCAGGAACTCCCTCGTCCTCGGCGTCTGGACGGCCGTCGTCAGCGTACTGGTAGGGCTGCCGATGGCCTGGGCGGTGAGCCGGTCGAACGTCCCGGCCAAGGGCTTCATCCGGTTCACGGCGTACATCTCCTACCTCACGCCGCCGTTCCTCACCGCCATCGCCTTCGTGAACCTCGGCAGCCCCAACGCCGGCATCCTCAACACGTTCATCCGCCAGGTGCTCGGCCTGCCCGAGCTCACGTTCAACATCTTCAGCATGTGGGGCCTCGTCCTCGTGACGGTCCTGCACACGTTTCCCTACGTCTACCTGCTCGCCTCCTCGGCGCTCGAATCGGTCGACGCGTCGCTCGAGGAGTCGGCCCGCATGCTCGGAGCCGGCACGTTTCGCACCGCGCTGACGATCACGGCCCCGCTCGTGGCGCCGTCGGTGCTGGCCGGCGCCCTGCTGGCGTTCGTGAACGCGATCGCCCTCTTCGGGTCGCAGGCCATCCTGGGCCTGCCGGGGCGCATCTACACGCTGCCCACCCGGATCTACTCGCTCTTCGACTACCCGCCGCAGTACGGCCTCGCGTCGGCGCTGTCGCTGATCTTCGTCGCGGTCACGGTCCTCGCCCTCTGGCTGCAGCGCAGCTACCTCTCGAAGCGGTCCTACGTGACGGTGGCCGGCAAGGGGGTGAGGCCGCAGCTCGTCCAGCTCGGCGCCTCCCGGTGGGCGGTCTTCGCCTTCTGCGCCGCGGTCTTCGTCGTGGCGATCGTCCTCCCCTACTCCACGCTGCTGGCCGTCTCCGTCAGCAAGTCCTGGGGGCTCGCGTTCTGGCAGAACCTCACGCTCGAGCACTACCGGTGGGTCCTCGTCGACTACGACCCGACGCGCCGGGCCATCCTGAACAGCCTGGGGCTCGCGGCGGCCGCCGCCACGATCGTCGTCCTGATCGGCGCCGTCATCAGCTGGATCGACCTGCGCACCGCCACGCCGGGCCGAAGGCTCCTCGACTACCTCTCGCTCGTGCCGCTCGGGCTGCCGGGCGTCGTCATGGCGGTCGCCCTCATCCAGTTCTGGCTCAAGGCGGCGCCGGCGCTCTACGGGACCCTCGCGATCATCCTCCTCGCGTACGCGGGCCGGTTCGTCCCGCTCGGCGTGCGGGCCGCGTCGGCGTCGCTCAGGCAGATCGACCAGTCGCTCGAGGAGGGGGCTCGCATCTCCGGCGCCTCGTGGATGCGGACCATGCGGAGCGTCACGCTGCCGCTCATGCGGTCCGGCCTCTTCGCCGGATGGCTCCTGGTCTTCGTCCCGGCCATCCAGGAGCTGTCGGCCTCGATCCTCCTCTTCACGTCGAGCACCATGACCCTCGCGGTGGCGGTCTACAACCTCTACGAGAACGGCTACCTCGAGCCGGTCGCGGCGCTCGCCGTCGTCAACATGTTCATCATCGGGGCGGCCATGTGGCTCGCGCAGCGGATCGGCCGCCGCGCCGGCGGCGCCGCCCCCCAGAGCCGCGGGGTCACCCAGTAATGGCGAGCATCACGATCCGTGGCCTCTCCAAGCGGTACGCCGGCGCCGGCGTGGCCGCGGTCAGGCGCCTCGACCTCGACGTCGCGGCGGGCGAGTTCGTCACGCTGCTCGGCCCCTCGGGCTGCGGCAAGACGACCACCCTCAGGCTCATCGCCGGCTTCATCACGCCGGACGACGGCGAGATCCGCGTCGGCGGCGCCATGGTCTCCTCGGGATCGGGCTGCGTCCCGCCCGAGCGGCGCGGCATGGGGATGGTCTTCCAGAACTACGCGGTCTGGCCGCACAAGACGGTCTTCGAGAACGTCGCCTTCGGCCTCCAGGTCCGCAAGGTGCCGCGGCCCGAGCGGGCGCGCCGGGTGGCCCAGGTCCTCGAGCTGGTCGGCCTCACCGGCCTCGAGGGCCGCTATCCGGGCCAGCTCTCCGGCGGCCAGCAGCAGCGCGTGGCGCTCGCGCGCAGCCTCGTCGTGGAGCCGCAGATCCTCCTCCTCGACGAGCCGCTCTCGAACCTCGACGCCAAGCTCCGCGAGCGGATGCGCTGGGAGCTGAAGGCGCTCCAGCGGCGGACCGGCATCACGTTCGTCTACGTCACGCACGACCAGTCCGAGGCGATGGCCCTCTCCGACCGCATCGCGGTGATGCACGAGGGCACGCTCGAGCAGTACGACACGCCGCGCGAGGTCTACGCCCGGCCGGCGACCCGCACGGTCGCCGACTTCATGGGCCTGGTGAACTTCCTGCCGGGTCGCGTGCGCGAGCGGCGCGGCGACGCGGGGGTGGTGCTCGTGGGCGGGGCGCATCCCCTCGAGCTCCCGCTGCCGCCGCCGGTGCGCGCCGGTCAGGAGGTGCAGCTCGCCGTGCGGCCGGAGAACGTGCGCATCGCCGGGAGGGCCGGCGTCGCGCCGGACGCGATCCCGGCAACGGTGGCCGAACTCGCCTACCTCGGCAATCTCAACGACTACCAGGTGGCGCTCGCCGACGGCACGCGGCTGCGCGTCCAGTCGCACCCCCGGGAGCGGTTCGAGCCTGGGGAGGCGGTCGGCCTCACCGTGGACACCGCGAGCGTTTCCGTCTTCGTCTAGGGAGGGACCGCCATGCACATCGTGCTGCCCGACGACTGGGGCCGGTTCGCGGAGCGGTTCGGGGTCCTGCCCGCGCTCGAGCGGCTCGGCACGGTCACCGTGTACGACCGGGCGCCGAAGGACCGCGACGAGCTGGTGGCCAGGCTCGCGCCGGCCGACGTCGTCGTGACCATCCGCGCGCGGACGGAGTTCGACGCCGCGCTCCTCGCCGCGCTGCCGAAGCTCGGGCTCATCGCGGTGACGGGCACCGGCTACGGCCACGTGGACGTGAAGGCCGCGACCGAGCGGGGCGTCCTCGTCTGCAACAGCCCGGGCCGCTCGTCGCAGTCGGTGGCCGAGCTGAGCATCGCCCTCCTCCTGGCGGCCATGCGCCACGTCGCGCGCGCCGACCAGGCGGTCCGCCGCGGCGACTGGGCCGACCCGTGGGGGACGCTCCAGGGCCACGACCTGGCGGGGCACACCCTCGGCATCCTCGGCCTGGGCAACATCGGGCCGATCGTGGCCCGCATCGCGCGCGCCTTCGACATGCGGCTCCTCGCCTACAGCCAGAACATGACGCCCGAGAAGGCGGCGGCCTCGGGCGCGACCCTCGTGCCGCTCGACCGCCTCCTCGCCGAGTCCGACGCGGTCACCGTCCACCTGCGCCTCTCGCCGCGGACGAAGGGCCTCCTCGGCGCCCGCGAGATCGGCCTCATGAAGCCGGGCGCGGTGCTGGTCAACACCTCGCGGGGCGAGATCGTCGACGAGGCCGCCATGGTGGAGGCGCTCCGGGCGGGCCGCCTCTCGGCCGGCCTCGACGTGTTCGACCAGGAGCCGCTGCCGGCCGGCCACCCGCTCCTCGACCTGCCCAACGTCGTGCTCGCGCCCCACATCGGCTCGGTGACGGAGGAGACCTCGCGCCGCTGGGTCGAGGGAGCGGTGGAGAACGCCGAGGCGTTCGCCGCCGGCCGTCCCACCAACGTCGTCAACCCGGCGGCGCTGAAGTCCCCGCGGACCGCATGACCGCGTCGGCCCCGGCCGTCTCGCTCGCGCCGGTCACGGGCGAGGAGCACTGGACCCACAAGGGCGAGGTCCGCCTCGCCCTCTGGCGCAAGTACGCCGGCTCGCCGGCCGGCAAGCCGCCGCTCCTGTTCGTCCACGGCTCCTCGATGGCCTCCCGGCCCGCCTTCGACCTCGAGCTCGAGGGGCGGCCGGCGTCGTCGGTCATGAACGTGTTCGCGCGGCTCGGCTACGACACCTGGTGCGTCGACATGGAGGGCTACGGCCGCTCCGACAAGCACCGGCCGATCAACGCCGACATCGCCACCGGCGCCGACGACCTCGAGGCGGCGAGCGCGTACGTCCTCGCCGAAACCGGCGCGGATCGCCTGCTCCTCTACGGCGGGTCGTCCGGCGCCCTGCGGGCCGCGCTCTTCACCGAGCGCCATCCGGAGCGGGTCGAGCGCCTCGCCCTCCTCGCGCTCGTCTGGACCGGCGAAGGGAGCCCCACGCTCGAGCAGCGCCGCAAGAAGCTCCCCGAGTACCTCGCCAGGACCCGGCGTCCCATCGACCGCGCCTTCCTGCGGACGATCTTCGAGCGCGATCACCCGGGCACCGCGGATGATCGGGTCATCGAGGCCTTCGCCGACGCGGTGCTGGCCTACGACGACTCCGTGCCGACCGGCACGTACGTGGACATGTGCACCAACCTGCCGCTCGTCGATCCGGCCCGCATCCCGGTGCCGACGCTCGTGCTCCGCGGCCAGTGGG
Source organism: Thermodesulfobacteriota bacterium (assembly GCA_036381125.1). Classification (GTDB taxonomy): domain Bacteria; phylum DASVDK01; class DASVDK01; order DASVDK01; family DASVDK01; genus DASVDK01. The sequence continues at coordinate 5,082 of DASVDK010000122.1, forward strand.
ACGGCATCGCGAGCTTCGAGGACGTGGTCGCCTTCTTCGCGCGACTGCCGAACCCGGACAAACACCTCGCCGTCGTCCCGGGGGTCGCCCACGCGAGCCTGCACGAGCGCAACGGGGCCATCGTCCACCACCTCCTCCACGCGTTCTTCGACCGGCCCACGCCGGTCCATCGGGGGTAACCATGACCACTCACGCCCGCGCCTTCCCCGCCCCGAGCGGCACGCCAGTCACCGGTCAGGAGCACTGGACGAAGAAGGGGGACGTCCGCCTCTTCCTCTGGAACAAGCACGTCGGCTCGCCCGACGGTCGCCTGGGGCGGATCCTCTTCGTCCACGGCTCGTCGATGGGCTCGCAGCCGACCTTCGACCTGAAGGTCCCCGGGCGCGACGACTCCTCGGCGATGGACGTGTTCGCGCGGCTCGGCTACGACACCTGGTGCGTCGACATGGAGGGCTACGGCCGCTCCGACAAGCACCGGCCGATCAACGCCGACATCGCCACCGGCGCCGACGACCTCGAGGCCGCCACGGACTACATCTTCTCGATCCGAGGCAACGCCCCGCTGCTCGTCTACGGGATCTCGTCGGGCGCGCTCCGCGCGGCCCTCTTCGCGCAGCGCCATCCGGAGCGGGTCAAGCGCCTCGCGCTCGACGCCTTCGTCTGGACCGGCGAGGGGAGCCCCACGCTCGAGCAGCGCCGCAAGAAGCTGCCCGAGTACCGGTCGAAGCACCGGCGGCCGATCGACCGGGAGTTCGTGCGCAGCATCTTCACGCGCGACCACCCCGGGACCGCGGACGACGTGGTGATCGAGGCCTTCGCCGACGCCATCCTCGCCCTCGACGATTCGGTGCCGACCGGCACGTACGTCGACATGTGCGCGAACCTGCCCGTGGTGGACCCCGAGAAGATCCTGGTGCCCACGATCATCATGCGGGGCCAGTACGACGGCATCGCCGGCTTCGACGACCTCGTCCGGTTCTTCACGAAGCTGCCGAACCCCGACAAGCAGTTCGCCGTCATGCCCGGCATCGCGCACGCGAGCTTCCACCAGAAGAACTACGCCATCGTCTACCACATCCTCCACGGCTTCTTCTCGCAACCCGACCCGATCTATCGCGGGCACTAGCGGAGGGCAGCCATGAGACTCGTCACCTACAGCCGGCCGGGCGAGCGCGCCGCGCGCGTCGGCCTCCTCGAGGGCGGGGCGTCGGTGATCGACCTCGCCGACGCCGCGAGTCGCGCGGGCCGGGCCCTCCCCTTCGACCCGGGCGACATGCTGTCGGTCGTGGCGGCCGGCGCGGAGGGGCTCGAGGCGATCCGCAAGGCTGCGGCCTCGGGCACGCGCGTCCCGCTCGATTCGGTCCGCCTCCGCGCCCCCATCCCGAAGCCGCGGGGCAACGTCTTCTGCGTCGGGTGGAACTACGTGGACCACTTCAACGAGGGCGCGAAGCTCCGCCAGGGCGATCAGCCGCTGCCGGAGCACCCGGCCTTCTTCTCGAAGTCGGTGACCAGCGTGACCGGCCCGTACGACCCGATCCCCTACGACCCGAACGTGTCGGCGCAGATCGACTGGGAGGTCGAGCTGGTGATCGTGGTGGGGCCGGGCGGCAAGAACATCCCCGAGTCGCGCGCCGCCCGGCACGTCTTCGGCTACACCGCGATGAACGACCTGTCCGCGCGTGACCTCCAGCGTCGCCACGGCGGGCAGTGGTTCAAGGGCAAGAGCCTCGACGGGCACTGCCCCATGGGCCCCTGCATCGTGACGGCCGACGAGGTCGACGCGGGCAACCTCAGGGTCACCACGCGGGTCAACGGGGTGACCAAGCAGGACTCCAACACCCGGCACTTCTACTTCACGATCCCGCGCATCCTCGCGGAGCTGTCGCTCGGCATGACGCTCGAGCCGGGCGACCTCGTCTCGACCGGGACCCCGGCCGGCGTCGGTTACGGGCGCACGCCGCAGGAGTTCCTGAAGCCCGGCGACCTCCTCGAGACCGAGATCGAGGGGATCGGGGTCCTCAGGAACCGGATCGGCGGGCAAGACACCTGACGTCGCCGACGGCTCATACCTCGCACAAGGAGGGTTCCATGCTCTCGCGTCGCGCCTGGCTCCTCGTCCTCGCGACCACTCTGCTGTTCGCCGCCCCCTCGGCCGGCGGCGCCGCGTCCTTCACGCCCGACGCGGTCGACATGGCGGCCGCCAAGAAGGAAGGGACGGTGAGCTGGTACACCTCGACGCCCATCGAGGCGGCCCAGCGGATCGCCAAGCTCTTCGAGGAGCAGACCGGCATCAGGGTCGAGCTCTTCCGATCGGGCGGCACCGCCGTGCTCCGCCGCTTCAACCAGGAGCTGAGCGCCGGCCGGATCGCGGCGGACGTCGTCACCGCGTCCGACCCCGCCGAGGCCGAGGCGCTCGCGCGCCGGGGCGTCCTGGTCGCCTTCCGGCCGAAGAACTTCGACAAGGTCTTCGACTACGCCAAGCATCCCGAGGGCTACTACATCGCGCAGCGGATGAACCTGCTCGGCATCATCGTCCGCGAGGACAAGGTCAGCCCTGCCGACATGCCGAAGAACTGGACCGACCTCACCGACCCCAGGTACAGGGGCAAGATGGTGATGCCCGATCCGTCCTTCACGGCGCTGCAGCTCATGGCCGTGGGGACGCTCTCGCGCAAGTACGGCTGGGAGTTCTACCAGAAGCTCAAGGCCAACGACATCATGATCGTCCAGGGCCACCAGCAGGTCTCCGACACGCTCAAGCGCGGCGAGCGGGTGATCGCCGCCGAGGGGTCCGACTCGTACGCCTACGACGACCGGAAGGAGGGGCACAAGATGAAGACGGTCCTCCCCTCGGACGGCGCCTTCGCCATTCCCTCGCCGACGGCCGTCGTGAAGGGCTCGCCGCACCCCAACGCGGCCAAGGCGTTCGCGGAGTTCATGATCGGCGACGGGGCGCAGGGGATCCTCGTCGAATGGGGGAACTACTCCTCCCGCGCCGACGTGAAGCCGCCCGTGGGATACGAGCCGCTGACGACCGTCAAGGTGCTGGAGGTCGACTACGACTACCTGGAGAAGGAGTCGGCCAACATCAAGCAGAAGTTCAACGAGATCTATCAGTAATGTCCTGGGGTCAGGTCTTGAGTTTTTCCGCGCCGTCCGAGGACACCGGGAAAAAGTAAAGACCTGACCCCAGTCCCTATTCCTTCTTCCCCTCCAGCGCCTCCCGGACGTCGTTGAGGCCGGCGACGATGGCCTCGCCCGCCAGGCGCATGCCGCGCATGAAGCCCTCGAGGTTCGCCCGGAACGCGTCGAACTCGATCCCCTCCCG
>DASVDK010000123.1:0-3602 GCA_036381125.1 Thermodesulfobacteriota bacterium
ACGTTCCGGCCGCTCGAGACGGCCGACATCGTCGCCATCCTCGAGCGCGAGGGGCTGCCCGCCGGCCCGGACGGCCGCTTCGACGCCGCGGCGGCGCGCTCGGCCGCGGCCCTCGCCGACGGCAGCGCCGCCCGCGCGCTGGCGCTGGCCGCCGAGGGCGGCCTGGCCGGCCGCCGGGAGTGGATCGAGCGGATCGGGCGGCTCTCGCGGCGCCGGGTCGAGGAGGTGTTCGAGGCGGCCGAGGCGCTCGCCGGCGACAAGGAGCGGCTGCCGGCGGTGCTCGAGAGCCTGCGGGGCTGGCTCCGCGACCTGGTGGTGACGGCGGCGGCGCCGGGTGCCGTGCCGCTCGTCAACGGCGACCTCGCCGAGTCGGCCCGCCGCGAGGCGGCCGGCCGGACGATCGAGGAACTGACGGCGGGACTCGAGGCCGTGGACGCCGCGGAGGCGGCGCTCCGCCGCAACGCCAACCGGACGCTCGTCGTCGAGCGGCTGCTCCTCCGCCTCGCGCGGCCCTGAGACTCACTCTGGAGAACACGTCCGTGGGACAGAAGTTCTACATGACGACCGCGATCGACTACGTCAACAGCCGGCCCCACCTCGGGACCGCCTACGAGAAGATCGCCGCCGACTGCATCGCCCGCTTCAAGCGACTCGCCGGCTACGACGTCCGCTTCCTCATGGGCAACGACGAGCACAGCCTGAACGTCGAGCGCCGGGCGCGCGAGCAGGGACTCGACCCGCTCGAGTACACCGACCGCATGGCCGAGGTCTTCGAGTCCACCTGGAAGGCGCTCGGCATCTCGTACGACGACTTCATCCGGACCACCGAGGAGCGGCACAAGCGCGGCGTCCGGCTCCTCCTCGAGCGGATCCGGGCGAAGGGCGACATCTACGAGGGGACCTACGCGGGCCACTACTGCGTCTCCTGCGAGGCCTTCTACCAGGAGAAGGACCTGATCGACGGCCTCTGCCCGGTGCACAGGACGAAGCCGCAGTGGCTCGAGGAGAAGAACTACTTCTTCCGGCTCTCGAAGTACTGCGACGCGATCCTCGCCCACATCGAGGCGCACCCGGAGTTCGTCCAGCCCGACATCCGCCGCAACGAGATCGTGGCGCTCCTCAAGGAGGGCCTCGAGGACCTCTCGATCTCCAGGTCGTCGGTCCGGTGGGGCATCCTGATCCCGTGGGATCCCCAGAGCGTGGTCTACGTCTGGTTCGACGCGCTCATCAACTACCTCTCGGCCACCGGCTTCGGCACCGACACGCCCGAGGCGCAGGCGAGCTACCGGCAGTGGTGGCCGGCCGACCTGCACGTCATCGGCAAGGACATCACCCGCTTCCACTGCGTGATCTGGCCGGCGATGCTCATGGCGGCCGACGTCGCGCTGCCGAAGCAGGTCTTCGGGCACGGCTGGGTCCACCTCAAGGGCGAGAAGATGTCGAAGAGCCTCGGGACGGTGGTCGACCCGCTCGAGGCGGCCGAACGGTTCGGCGCCGATCCGCTCAGGTACTTCCTCCTGCGCGAGATCAGCTTCGGCCGCGACGGCGACTTCTCCTGGGAGCGCTTCACGGAGCGGTACAACGCCGATCTCGCCAACGACCTCGGCAACCTCCTCTCGCGCACCCTCTCGATGACGGAGAAGTACTTCGGCGGCCGCGTCCCGCCGGCGGGCCCCGGGGCGGAGCGCCTCGCCCGGCTCGCCGGGGAGGTCGTCGAGCGCTACCGCGAGGCGATGGAGCGCTACGATCTCTCCACGGGTGCGACGGAAGCCTGGCGCCTCGTCTCGGCCGCCAACGGCTTCGTGGACGAGGTCAAGCCCTGGACGCTGGCCAGGGACCCGGCGAGGCAGGCGGAGCTCGCCGGCGCGATCCGCGGCCTGCTCGAGTCGCTTCGCCTCGTGGCGGTGCTCGCGTTCCCGTTCATGCCGGCGAAGAGCGCCGAGCTGTGGCGGCAGCTCGGCGAGGACGAGGCCCTCGCCGGCCAGCTCCTCGACACGGAGGAGCCGGACTGGAACCGGCTGCGGGAGGGCCACCACGTCCGCAAGGGTGACCCGCTCTTTCCCCGGATCGAGGAGACGCCGTAGGTGACCCGCCTCGTCGATACCCACTGCCATCTCGACTTCCCGGACTACGAGGGCGACACGGCCGGGCCGGTGACGCGCGCCGTGGCGGCCGGCGTGACGCGCATGGTGACGATCGGCACGACGCTCGAGACCTCGGAGGCCGCGGTGCGGATCGCCGAGCGCCACGCCGAGGTGTACGCCGCGGTCGGCGTCCACCCGAACGACCTCGACTCGATCGGTCCCGACACCTACGACCGGCTCGTCGCCCTGGCCCGGCGGCCGAAGGTCGTCGGATGGGGCGAGTGCGGCCTCGACTACTACCGCGCCCGCGACGGCCGCGACCGCCAGCGCCGGCGGTTCCGGGAGCAGATCGAGCTGGCGGCCTCGCTCCGCCTCCCGGTCCTGGTGCACGACCGGGACGCGCACGACGACATCCTGGCCGTCCTGCGGGAGGCGCCCGAGACCGGCCGCGGGGGCGGCTCGCCGCGCGGCATCATCCACTGCTTCTCGGGCGACCTGCCCTTCGCCCGGGCCTGCATCGACCTCGGCTTCCTCATCTCCGTCCCCGGGATCGTCACGTTCAAGAACGCCGCGCCGCTGCGCGAGGTCGTGGCGGCGCTGCCGCTCGACGTCCTCGTGGTCGAGACCGACGCGCCGTTCCTGGCGCCCGAGCCCCATCGGGGCAAGCGCAACGAGCCGGCCTTCGTCGCCTCGACCGCGCGCCGCGTCGCCGAGGTGAAGGGCGTGCCGTTCGAGGCGGTCGCCGAGGCGACCACGCGCAACGCCGAGCGCGTCTACGGCTTCGGCGAGGCCGGCCCCGGGGGCGGACGGCCGTGACGCAGCCGGCCCCCGTCCTCGAGGTGCTCTTCCCGGCCGACGCGATCGACGCCGTGGTCGATCGCCTGGCCGCCCGCATCGCCGCCGACTACGCGGGGCGCGAGCCGGTGCTGATCGGCATCCTCAAGGGCTCCTTCCTCTTCATGGCCGACCTCTGCCGGCGGCTGCCGATGCCGCTCGCCATCGACTTCATCCGGCTCGCCTCCTACGGGAGCGGCATGTCGTCGACCCGCCGGGTGCGGCTCACCAAGGACGCCGAGATGCCGCTCGAGGGACGCGACATCCTGATCGTCGAGGACATCGTCGACAGCGGCCACACGGTGGTATTCCTGCGCGAGCACTTCCGCAAGTTCGCCCCGCGGTCGGTGCGCATCGTGACGCTCGTCGACAAGCGCGCGCGCCGCGAGGTGCCGGCCGAGGCCGACTACGTCGGCTTCACGATCGACGACGGCTTCATCGTCGGCTACGGCCTCGACCTCGACGAGCGCTACCGAAACCTCCCCGGAATCTATCTCGTCAAGACCTGATCATGTCCGTCGCCTTCGCCTGCCCTGCCTGCCGCACCGCCTACAAGCTGCCCGCGCACCTCGCCGCATCCGGATCGGTGCGCGTGCGGTGCGCGAGGTGTCGGCACGTCTTCGAGCTGGGAGGGGGTCTTGCGGCCCCCCTCCCGACAACCTCCCCGACGCCATCGAGCGGCCC
>DASVDK010000124.1:0-34888 GCA_036381125.1 Thermodesulfobacteriota bacterium
TACCTCGCGTACCGCCTCGTCGAGCCGGGCGACCAGCCGGCCTTCGCGCGCCTCGTCGAGCGCCTGTTCTCGGGACAGCTCGCCGAGCTCGGCTGGGAGCCGACGGCCGGCGAGAGCCAGGAGACGGCCGTCCGGCGCGCCACGGTCATCGCGGCGCTCGGCGACACCGCCCGCCTCCCGGAGGTGCTCGCCGAGGCCGAGCGGCGGCAGCCGGCCGAGCAGGCCGACCCCCGCGCGATCGAGCCGAACCTCGCCGGCCTCGTCGTGCGGCTCGCCGCGCGCCGAGGCGACGGGGCCCGGTTCGACGCCTACGTCGAGACCTACACGCGGCGCAAGGCCGCGGGCGCGCCGCCCCAGGAATCGGCGCGCTACCTGTACGCGCTCCCCTGCTTCGAGTCGCAGGACGTGATCCTGAGGCTCCTGGGGTTGATCTTCCGCTCGGACGTCGTGCCGCAGGAGCAGATCGGCATCCTGCTGCAGCAGATGCTCGGCCAGAAGGCGGCCCGGATGCCGACCTGGCAGGCCATCAAGTCGAACTGGGGCGACCTCAAGGCGAAGGTGGGGGCGATGGGGCTCTCCCGCCTCGTGCGGGCCACCTCCGGGCTGCCGACCGAGGTGCGCCAGGACGTCGCCGACTTCTTCGGGAAGAACCCGGTCGAGGAGGCGCGGCGCGCACTCGCCCAGGCGCTCGAGAGCCTCGACCTCGACGCCGAGCTGATCGCCAGGGAGCGGGGCCGACTCGCCGGGTGGCTCAGGGCCGGGACGCCGGCCGGCGCGGCCGACGACTAGGCACTGTCCGCGCCGCCCGGACGCCGCCTCGGTATACTCGGAGGGCGCGTGCGACGGCTCTCCACGCGCGCACCCGGAGTTCCGATGCCCCGGGTACCGAGGGCGGCATGAGCGGAGCCAGACGGTCGGCGCGCCGGCGGCGCGGCGGCACCGACGGCACCCCGGAGGACGCGGGCGAGTCGCCCGTGCGGGCCACGGACGAGCCCGGCGACCAGGCGCCGGCGCGGGTCGACGACCGGGCCGGCGAGGGGCCGGCGGCCGTGCCCATCCGCGTCGTCGGCATCGGGGCGTCGGCGGGCGGGCTCGAGGCGATGACCGACCTGCTCGGTCACCTCCCGCCGACACCGGCATGGCCTTCGTCCTGGTGCAGCACCTCGACCCGGCGCACGAGAGCCTGCTCGCCCCGCTGCTCGCCCGCGTCACCGACATGCCGGTCGTCACGGCCGCGGACGGGATGCCGGTCGAGCCGGACCACGTCTACGTGATCCCGCCGGACGGGGCGCTCGGGGTCGACGGGATGCGCCTGTGGCTGTCGCGGCGCGGCCACGCGCCCGAGGCCCACTACACCGTCGACACGTTCCTCCGCTCGCTCGCGGCCGCCCAGCGGCACCTCGCCGTCGCGGTCGTCCTCTCCGGCGCCGACAGCGACGGCGCCCTCGGCGTGACGGCCGTGAAGGGGCAGGGCGGCGTGGTGCTGGCCCAGGAGCCGGCCTCGGCGGGCCACCCCGGGATGCCGTGCCACGCCATCGCCACGGGGTGCGTGGACTTCGTCGGCACGCCCGACGAGCTGGCCGCGGAGCTCGGCCGCCTGGCCGCGACCTCCCCCGAGGCGCTCCTGGAAGCGCCGGCGGCCACCGACGGCACGATCCGGCAGGTCTTCCAGGTCCTGCAGTCCGCCACCGACGTCGACTTCGCCTGCTACAAGCCCTCCACCGTCCACCGCCGCCTCGCGCGCCGGATGGCGCTCGTCGGGGTGCAGGACCTCCGCGACTACCTGCGGTACCTGCAGGAGCGCCCGGCCGAGGTCGACGCGCTCTACCAGGACCTGCTCATCAACGTGACGCGGTTCTTCCGCGACGCCGAGGCGTTCGACGTCCTCGCGGAGAAGGCCTGGCCGACCATCCTCGAGGCCCGCCGGCAGGCGGATCGGCCGATCCGCATCTGGGTGCCCGGCTGCTCCACGGGCGAGGAGTGCTACTCGCTGGCGATCTGCCTCTTCGAGTACCTCGACGCCCACGCGCCGGGGACGCCGGTGCAGATCTTCGGCACCGACGTGAGCGACCGGATGCTCGAGCGGGCCCGGGCCGGCGTCTACCCGGAGGACATCACGCTCGACGTCCCCGCGGAGCGGCTGCGCCGCTACTTCGTCAAGGTCGACGGCGGCTTCCAGGTGGCCAGGCCGGTTCGCGACAGTTGCATCTTCGCCAGCCAGAACCTGACGCGCGACCCGCCCTTCTCGGGCCTCGACCTGATCAGTTGCCGCAACGTGCTCATCTACCTGACCGTGCAGGCGCAGCGGCGGATCGTGCCGGTCTTCCACTTCGCGCTCCGCCCGAACGGCTTCCTCCTCCTCGGCAGCTCGGAGACGGTCGGGCCGCACGCCGACCTCTTCCGGTTGGTCGACACGGCCCGGAGCCTCTACGCGAAGGAGCCGGTCCCGACCCGCTTCGACTGGGAGGTCGCCCGGATCGAGCCGCGCGAGTCGCGGGCGGGCGCCCCCGTGGAGTCGCCGCAGCGGCCGCACATCGACCTCCGGAGCGAGGCCGTCCGCGAGGGGGAGCGCCAGCTCCTCGACCGCTTCGCCCCGCCGGGCGTCCTCGTCACCGAGGCCCTCGAGGTCGTCTACGTGCGGGGCGACACCGGCGCGTTCCTCGCGCCGTCGCCCGGCGAGGCGAGTCTCAACCTCCTCAAGCTCCTGAAGCCCGGCCTCCTGCCGGGGGTGCCGCGTGTGCTCCGCGCGGCCCGGGGCCGGACGGAGGTGCTGCGCCGAAAGGCGGGGCGCGTGGAGATCGACGGCCGCTCTCGCGAGGTGGCGATCGAGGTGGTTCCCGTCCCGAGCCGCTCCCGGCCGTTGCACTACCTCGTCCTGTTCGACGCGTCCCCCGGGGCGCGTGGGGCCGGGCGGCCCCGGGCGCGCGCGAGCGTGTCCCGCTCCGGCGCGAGCCGGCGGATCGCCGAGATGGAGGCGGAACTCGAGGACGCCCAGGAGGCGCTCCGCACCGTCGTCGACGAGCAGGCCGGCGTCAACGAGGAGCTCAGGGCCGCCAACGAGGAGGTGGTTGCGAGCAACGAGGAGCTGCACGCCACCAACGAGGAGCTGGAGGCGGCTCGCGAGGAGCTTCAGGCGACCAACGAGGAGCTGGCCACCCTCAACGAGCAGCTCCAGAGCCGCAACCGGGACCTGAACCAGCTCACCAACGACCTCACGAACCTCCTCGCGAGCCTCAGCATGCCGATCGTCATGGTCGGGCGCGATCTCCGCTTCCGGCGGATCACGCCGCTCGCGACGCGCGTCCTCAACGTGCGCCCGAACGACGTGGGCCGGCCGGTGTCCGAGATCCGCACCGGCCTCACCGGGCCGCCGCTCGAGTCGCTCGTCCACGAGGTGCTCGACAGCCTCGCGGTCAGAGAGGTCGAGGTCGAGGACGCCGCCGGACGTCCGTGGCTCATGCGGATCCGCCCGTACAAGACCGACGATCAGCAGATCGACGGGGTCGTGATCGCGCTCGTCGACGTGAGCGACCTGCGGGCGGTCGCGGCCGGACTGCGCGGGGCGCGCGAGTACGCCGACGCGGTCGTCGCCATGGTGCGGCAGCCGCTGCTCGTCCTGGACCGGGACGGTAACGTCCGCCTCGCGGACCCCGGGTTCTGCCGGACCTTCCAGGCCCTGGAGGGGGAGGTGCTCGGGCGGCCGCTCGCGCAGATCTCGGGCGGGGCCTGGGAGCGCGCCGGCGTCACCCGCCTGGTCACGGACCCCCCGGCGAACGGGGACGAGGTTCGCGAGGCGGTGGTGGAGGAGGACTTCGCCCCGATCGGGCGACGCCGGCTGGTCGTCACTGCTCGGCGCATCGATGCGGAGTCCGGTGACGATCCTCTCGTGCTGGTGGCCGTCGACGACGTCACCGAGGGCTCGGCGCCGGGGAGGCGTCGCGACGCGGGCGCCGAGGAGAGCCTCGGCGACGAGCGCAGGGCTCGGGAGGAGGCCGAGGCCGCCAGCCGGGCCAAGGACGCCTTCCTGGCCACCCTCTCGCACGAGCTGCGCACGCCGCTCACCTCCATGCTCGGCTGGGTGAGCATGCTGCGGGGCGGCAGGCTCGATCCCGCGACCGTCAACCGGGCCCTGGCGGCGCTCGAGCGCAACACGAAGGTCCAGGTCCAGCTCATCGAGGACCTCCTCGACGTGTCGCGCGTGACGAGCGGAAAGTTCCGGATCGACTTCCGCCCGGTGGACCTGGCGGCCGTCGCGCGGGCCGCCGCCGACGTCGTCCGGCCGGCAGCCCTGGCCAAGGGGGTGCGCCTGGTCGTGCAGGCCGCTCCCGGCGTGACGGTCCTCGGCGACCGCGACCGATTGCAGCAGGCCGCCTGGAACCTCCTCTCGAACGCGATCAGGTTCACGCCGAGGGACGGCGAGATCCGCCTGTCCGTCTCCCGCGCGAACGGACAGGCCGAGCTGTCGGTGCGGGACACCGGAGCCGGCATCCCCTCGCAGCTGCTGCCCCAGGTCTTCGATCGCTTCCGCCAGCTCGGGGGCAACGCGACCCCGCCGCACGGCGGCCTCGGCCTCGGCCTCGTCATCGTCCGCCACATCGTCGAGCTGCACGGCGGCGTGGTGCGGGCGGAGAGCGACGGGCGGAACGAGGGCTCGACGTTCACGATCAACGTGCCGCTCGCGCCCCGGGCCGGCGTGGAGACGGTCGAGGACGCGGCGGCCGGCCCACCCGTCCTCGTCGGCGAGGCGTCGCTCACCGGGGAGAACGTCCTTGCCGGGGTGCAGGTCCTCCTCGCGGAGGACGAACCCGACGCGCGCGACATGCTGGCCGCCGCCCTGGCGCACTACGGTGCGCAGGCAACGGCCGTCGGCTCCGTTCGGGAGGCGCTCGCGGCGCTCGGCCGGCAGGTGCCCGACGTGCTCGTCGCGGACATCGCCATGCCGGAGGAGGACGGCTACGTCCTGATCCGGCGCGTGCGGGCCCTTCCGTACGACCGGGGGGGCCGGGTGCCGGCCCTGGCGCTGACGGCCTACGCGCGGGCGGAGGACGTCGAGCAGGCGAAGGCGGCCGGCTTCAACGTCCACCTCGCCAAGCCGATCGAGCCGGCCGTCCTGGCGCTCACCGTGGCGCAACTCGCCGGGCCGCGCACCGGCCGCTAGCCCCCGGCGCCCGGCAACCGGCCCGGGCCGTGCACGCCCCCCGAGGACACCGCAGAGGTGCGTCGCATGCCGACCGCTCTCAGCCTCGACCGCCGGCTGGCGGAGATGGGCGCGGACCTCGATCTGCTGCGCTGGATCCGTGTCCATCACGACCTCCCGTCCGCATGGGCCGCCTGTCCGCGGGGCGACTGGCTCCTCTGGATCGCCGCGATCCTCGCCAGACGGCCGGAGGAGCAGCGAGCGGTCGTCCTCGCGGCAGCCGCCTGTGCCCGCCTGGCGCTCCCGTACGCCATCCGGCAGGTCCCCGGTCCGGAAACGGCCATCGAGGCGGCCGAGGGCTGGGGCCGCAGCCTCGCGTCGGGAGGCGTCGTCGACGCGGCGGCCAAGGGCGCCGCCTTCACCGTCATGGCGAGCCTGAGGGACGAACGCGCCTGGGCCGCGGCATCCGCCGCCTGGGCCAGCGCCTGGGCGGCTGTCTGGTTCGCCTATCAGGACGGCCACAGCGTCGGGGCCGCCCAGGCGGCCCGCCAGGCCGCGGAGGCGAGCGCGGAGGCGCACGGAGCGGCTGCGACCGCGGTCCTCGCGCGCTGCGCCGACATCGTCCGCGCGGGCGTCGCCTGCCCGACCATGCCGGCCGCGACTGCGACGGCCGGTGACGCCGCCTCCTGACGTCGGCCGGCCCGGGCGCCGGCCGCGAGGGGATGGAGGCGCCCGCCTGGCAGCCGCGCGCGGGCAAGTCTAGACTCTGGCTCCAGAGTAAGGGTCCACTTACTCCACATCGCCCGGCGAGCGCATCGACCTCGCCGGCGCGACCCGCCAGCCAGCCGGTGCTCGCAGAGGCCGGCAGCCAGCCAGGCAACCGTCAGTCGACCCACAGGTTGACCGCGCATACGCCGCCGGAGGAGGGGACGAGCCTCCCCAAGCGCGGCGGCGCGTCGCGCGAGAGGAGCACCGACGATGCACCTGGTGAGGCACGCCGTCGCGGCGTCCATCGGGCTGGCGCTGGCGCTCGGCTTCGGGCCGACCGCGCTTGCCGCCCCGCGGACCGACCCGGGCTTCCTCGTGATCGCCCCCGACCGGGGCTACGCCGGCAACGAGGAGGTTCGCGAGGCGTGGCGGGCGTTCCGCGAGGACCACCTGACGCGCCTGGTCTTCGTGTCGCTCGCGCAGGACTACGAGACCGCGGTGCGCGACCGGCTGCGCGACGCGGTCGCCGAGCTTCGGGCGGAGGGGGCCGCGGCGCCGGTCTTCGGCCGCGATCCGCTGGCCGGGCAGATCCTCGAGGACCGTGCCCGCGCCCTGGCCCGCACGCGGTGCGGCCACGAGGGGGCGCACGGGAGCGGTCACCGGAGCGGCCACGGCGCACGCCGCGAGGAGGGGCGGCCCGACCGGCTCGTCGTGGTCGGCTTCGGCGCGACGAGCCGCGACGACGCCGACGCGATGGCGCGCGACCTCGCGTCGTTGGCCGCGGGCGTTCGGCTTCAAGCACACCGCATCGATGCGGTTCGGCCGGCGGCTCGAGGCTCTCGTCGGCGGGCACGACGTCGGCTACGACGGCCGCGAGATCCTCCCCGATCCGCTCGTCGCCCGCTGGCTGCGGAAGGTGGCGAGCCGGTACGTGCCGGTCCGCCGGGAACAGCTCGGCGTGGTGGTGATGCCGCACGGGGCGGGCGAGTACGTGAACGCGCCGATCCTCGCCGCCGTCGAGCCGCTCCGCGGCCGGTACAACCTCGAGGTTGCCTTCGGCATGGCCGACGTCGAAGGCTCGATGGGGATGGGCCACGGCCACGGCGGCGGGCCGTCTCGAGTCAGGAGCGGGGCGCTCCTCTTCACCGTCGGGGGGCTCGGCGCCGACCCGCTCGTCGCCGAGGTCCTGCTCGAGCGGATCCTCGAGGTGAGCCGCGAGCCGTCGCGCGAGACCGTGATCCTGCTCGCCCACGGCGCCGGCAGCGACGAGGACGACCGGCTCTGGCTCGAGCAGCTCGCCGAGCGCGCCGAGCAGATCCGCGCCAGGACGCCCGTGACGTTCCGCGCGATCGAGGTCGCGACGGTCCGCGAGGACCGGCCGGACAGGCGCGCGGCGGCGGTCGCGAGGGTGCGCCGCATGGTCGAGGAGGGGGCGCGCGACGGCTGCAGAGTCCTCGTCGTCTCGAACCGCATCTCCGGGCCCGGGCCGTATCGCCGGCTCCTCTCGGGTCTCGACTACGTGCTGAACGACCGCGGCATCGCGCCGCACCCGAACCTCACGCGCTGGATGGAGGCGCAGATCGAGGCCTGGATGCGGGACCAGCTCGCCTCGTCGGGCGCCGGCGCGACCGGCGCGCAGTAACGCAGGGATCGATCGAGCCAGCCACCCACGGGCCGGCCCTCCGGCTCGAGGCCGCACGCCACGTTGCCGACCCGGCCGGGTCCGGGTGGGGAGGGACGCATGCGTGTCGGAAGGTCGTGGGGGTGGGGCCGGTCGCTCGCGGCGGCGGCCGCGCTGGTGATCGCGGCGCTCGGAACGTCGCCGGCCCATGGACAGGAGCCGCGCCCGGAGGCCTCGCCCGCGGAGACCCGCCGATCGTGCTGCCGGCGGTGACGGTCACGGCGACCAGGACGCCGCGCGCCGTCGAGGAGACGCCGGGGACCGTGTCGGTCATCGGCGAGGAGGAGATCGAGCGGGAGCTCGCGCGGGACATCGAGGACCTCGTCCGGCACGAGCCGGGCGTGATGGTGCGGACCGACCCCAACCGGTACGGGAACGGCGGCTTCAACATCCGGGGCATCGACGGCAACCGGGTGGCGATCCAGGTGGACGGCGTACGCGTCCCCGACCAGCTCACCGGGACCATCCCGCTCACGCGCGACTACGTGGACCTCTACCTCGCGCGGTTCGGCCGGCCGTGGTACGCGAGCGGCAAGGGGGCGTACTACTCGTCGAGCGAGACCTGGGCCGAGACGGTGACCCTGGCCGGCCGGGCCGGTCCGCTCGACGCCCTCCTCCTCTTCACGCGGCGCGACGGACACGAGACCGAGAACAACGGCGCCATCCCCGCGAACCCGAAGGACATCGTCTCGAGCAACCTCCTCGGCAAGCTCGTCTGGCGAGCGGGGGAGTCGAGCACGTTCCGCCTCACGGGGGAGTTCTTCGAGCGCGACACGGAGACCGACGTGGCGAGCGATCGAACCGCCACGCTCCTCGCCCGCCTCGCCGAGGAGGAGACGCGGCGCAGCCGGGTGAGCCTGGCGCACGAGTACCGTGACGCCGGGGCCGGCCTCGTCCAGGGGGTCCGCTGGCAGCTCTACTACCAGGACGGCGAGACGCGCGACACCGCCGAGGAGCGCCGGATCGTGGGCGGCTCCGAGCGCCTCAGACCGATACCTGGCGCGCCGGCCTCTACGTGCAGGACGAGATCGGCGTCGGCCCCGCGGAGCGGCGCACGTCGATCATCCCCGCCGTCCGGCTCGAGTACTATCGCCTGAACCCGCGGCCGGACGCCGACTTCGCGCGGATCAACACGCGCGACGCCCTGGTCGACGAGGTCTCCGAGTTCGCCGTCTCCCCCAAGCTCGGCGTGATCGTCGGGCTCACGCAGGAGCTGTCCGCCTTCGTCCAGTACACCCGTGGGTTCCGCAGCCCGCCGTACGACGAGGTCGGCACCGCCTTCACGAACTTCACGTTCGGCTACACGGTGCTGCCGAACCCGGACCTCGGGCCGGAGACGAGCGACGGCTTCGAGGTGGGCGTGCGCGGCGCGTACCGGCCCGTTCGCTTCCGGCTCGTCGGCTTCTACAACCTGTACGACGACTTCATCGAGACGGTGCCGGTCGGCGAGGTCGACGGCCTCGACGCCTTCCAGGCGAGGAACCTCACCGAGGTGCGGATCTTCGGAGCGGAGGCGGAGGTGGAGATCGCGCTCGGCGCCTTCTGGTCGGCGCTGGAGGGGCTGAGCCTCCTCGGCGCCGCCGCCTACGCCGAGGGGGACAACGAGGAGACCGACCAGCCTCTCGACTCGGTCGCCCCGCCGAACGGCGTGGTCTCGCTCCGCTACCGGGAGCCGCGAGACCGCTGGGGGGCCGAGGTGGCGGCGTCGATCGTCGCGCCGAAGCACCGGGTCGCCGGCAGCGGCTCGAGCGGGTCGCCGTTTTGCACGCCCGGCTTCGTCACGGCGGACCTGACCGCGTACTGCAACGTCGGCAGGCGGGTGACGCTGGCGGCCGGCGTCTTCAACGTCCTCGACCTCTACACCCAGCCGGGTCGCCACGCGAGCGCGAGCGTGACCGTCCGCTTCTGACCTCGCACGCCGGGGTCGGGCCCGGCGGTCTCGGCCTGGAAAATGGAAAGACCTGACCCCATGGAAAATGGAAAGACCTGACCCCATGGAAAATCGTGGGGGTCAGGTCTCAACGTTTTCCAGCGCGGAGAACGGAAAGGCCCGACCCCGGGTGCCGGAGCGTCTTCCAGTTGATCGCGACGGTGCCGGCCAGCACGGCGGCGCACCCCACGAGGGTGAGCGGTCCCGGCCGCTCGCCGAGCCAGACCGCGCCGACGCCCAGCGCGATGACCGGCGACACGTAGGTCCAGGTCGTCGGGAACGTGGCGCCTGCCCGCGCGAGGAGCCAGTAGTAGAGGCCGAGCCCGATCATCGACGCAACGACGGCGAGGTACGCGAGCGCGGCGAGGGCCGCGGGCGTGACGTCCGGCAGCCACGGTCGCTCGAGGAGCGCCGCGAGCGCGAGCAGCGGCAGGCTGCCGAAGAGCATCTGCCAGGCGTTGAACCCGAACGGCGACAGTCGTCGCACCAGCGAGCGCGACCGGACGGCTCCCACGGCGAACGCCAGCTCTCCCAGCACGAGCCCCACCTTGCCGATGGTCTCGGCGGCGCCTCCCGACCCCGGGGTGCCGCCCGGCCGGTCGGCCACGATGGCGGCGGTGCCGGCCACGCTCACGGCGAGCCCGAGGACCACCCCGGCGGCGAGCGGCGCCTCGCCGCCGGCGGCGGCGATGAGCGTCGTGAAGATCGGGGCGGTCGAGACGAGGAAGGCGGCCGTCCCGGACGAGACGTGCTGCTCGCCCCAGAAGAGGGCGGCGTAGGGGACGGACGTCATCAGAACCCCGGCCGCCGCCACCGCGGCCGCGTCCGTCGCGCCGAGACGCGGCCGCCGGCCGGCCCAGGCGAGGACCGGCAAGAGGCCCGCGCCGGCGAGGAAGAACCGCAGGCCGGCGAAGAGGAACGGCGGCAGCCCCCCGTCGAGCCCCACCCGGATGGCGAAGAAGGTCGTCCCGAAGATCGCGCACATCGCCAGGTACGCCAGCAGCATGGCGCCTCCTTCACTCGAGACAAGAACGTTACACTTGCATTTGTACCCCTGTCCATGTATGTATTGTCACGATGACAATATGGCGACCGGACCTGACGCGGCGGCAGGGGCCGCTCTACCGCCGGATCGTCGAGGCGCTCGCCGAGGCGGTCGAGGCGGGCACCCTGCCCGCGGGGACGCGCCTGCCGACCCATCGCGACCTTGCGGCCGGCCTCGGCGTCACGATCGGCACGGTGACGCGCGCCTACGCGGAGGCGGAGCGGCGCGGACTCGTCGTCGGCCGGGTCGGCAGCGGCACGTACGTCGGGACGGCCGAGCCGGCGGCCGGTCTGCCCGGCACGCCGGAGCCTGTCCCCGGTCTCCTCGACCTGTCGTTCAACGGGGCGGCCGACGTCCACGCGGGGGAGGTGGCCGCGGCGCTGGCCGCGCTGGCCGCGCGCCCCGACCTCGCGGCGCTCCTCGGCTATCAGGCCGATGCCGGCCGGCCCGCGCACCGCGCCGCCGGCGCGGCGTGGCTCGGCCGCTCCGGCGTGGACGCTCGGCCCGAGCAGGTGCTCGTGACCAGCGGCGGCCAGCACGCCCTGGCAGTCGCCCTTGCCACGGTGGCGAGGCCGGACGACCTGGTCCTCGCCGAGGCGGTCACCTATGCCGGGGTGAAGGCGCTCGCGAGCCTCCTCGACCTGCGCCTCGAGGGGGCGGCCATGGACCGCGACGGGCTCGTCCCGGAGGCGGTCGAGGAGGCCTGTCGGCGCGGGCCGGTCCGGGCCCTCTACGTCATCCCGACCCTGCAGAACCCGACGACCGCCCTCATGCCCGAGGCGCGGCGCCGTCGCCTGGCCGAGATCTGCCGGCGCCACGACGTCGTCCTGATCGAGGACCACGTCGACGGGTTCCTGGTCGCCGACGCGCCGGCGCCCCTGGCCGCCTTCGCCCCCGAGCGGACGTTCCTCCTGACCAGCCTCTCGAAGAGCCTCGCGCCCGGGTTGCGCATCGGCTACATGCTGGCCCCGGAGGCGTACGCGGCGCGCGCAGCGGCCGTGCTGCGAACGCTCTCCTGGATGTCGGCGCCGCTCATGGCCGAGGTCGCGGCGCTCCTCGTGCAGGACGGCACCGCCGCCCGGATCGTCGAGGCGCACCGGCGCGAGGCGCGGGCCCGGCAGCGGATCGCCGCCGACGTGCTGACCGGCGCCTCGGTCGAGACCCGGCCGGAGGCCTACCACCTCTGGCTGCACCTGCCGCCCCCCTGGCGGGCGGCCGACTTCGCGGCGCGGGCGCGCGAGGCGGGCGTGGCCGTGGCGCCCGCGGAGGTCTTCGCCGTCGACCGGGCGCGAGCGCCGGAGGCGGTGCGGGTCGCGCTCGGGGTGGCGCCCGATCGGGGGGCCCTCGAGGGCGGCCTTCGGGTCCTCGCGCGGCTCCTGGCCGCGCCGCCGGCGCCCTATCTGCCGGTGCTCTAGGGCGCCCGTCCGCAAAGGAGGGCGCGGGGGGACGACCGGGCCGCACCGGCCCGAGTGCGGGAGGGCCGCCGGCTCGAGCGCCGGCAGAGCGGTGCGCGAGCGGGATGATTGGAAAATGGAAAGACCTGACCCCACCCATAGGAGCGAGCCGACGGTGAACAGGACGGAGCGCGTCGCCCGCCTCGTGGCGGCGCTCGAGGAGCGGGTCCTCGTCCTCGACGGGGCGATGGGCACGGCCATCCAGGCGAAGGGCCTCACGGCGGCCGACTTCGGCGGCCCGGCGCTCGAGGGGTGCAACGAGCACCTCGTCGTCACGCGGCCGGACGTCGTCACGGCCATCCACGAGGCGTATCTGGCCGCGGGGTGCGACATCGTCGAGACCAATACGTTCGGCGCAACCCCGCTCGTCCTCGCCGAGTACGGGCTCGAGGGCGAGGCGATCAGGCTCAACCGCGAGGCGGCGCGCCTGGCGCGGGCGGCGGCCGAGCGTTTCTCGACGCCCGACCGCCCGCGCTTCGTGGCGGGCTCCATGGGGCCGACCACGAAGGCGATCTCGGTGACCGGCGGCGTCACGTTCGACGAGCTGGTCGAGCACTTCCACGTACAGGCGAGAGGGCTCCACGAGGGGGGCGTCGACTACTTCCTCCTCGAGACCTGCCAGGACACGCGCAACATCAAGGCGGGCCTCCTCGGCATCGCGAGGCTCAACGAGTCGCTGCCGCCCGAGGAGCGGATCCCGGTGGCCGTCTCGGCGACGATCGAGCCGATGGGGACGATGCTCGCGGGCCAGTCGGTGGACGCGCTGGCCGCGGCGCTCGAGCACGCCGATCTCCTCTACCTCGGCCTCAACTGCGCCACCGGCCCGGAGTTCATGACCGACCACATCCGGTCGCTCGCGGCCCTGTCGCGCTTCCGCGTGGCGTGCGTGCCCAACGCGGGGCTGCCGGACGAGAACGGGCACTACCTCGAGACGCCGGAGATGATCGCCCAGACGATCCGGCACTTCCTCGACCAGGGGTGGCTCAACGCGGTCGGGGGCTGCTGCGGCACGCACGCGGGGCACATCGCCGCGCTGGTGGAGGCGGCGGCCGGCCGCCGCCCGCGCGTGCCGCCGACCGCGCGCCGCTCGACCCTCTCGGGGATCGACTACGTCGAGGTCACCGACGACGTGCGGCCGGTCCTCGTGGGAGAGCGGACCAACGTCATCGGCAGCCGGAAGTTCAAGGACCTGATCGTCGAGGAGAAGTTCGAGGAGGCGGCCGAGATCGCGCGGGCGCAGGTGAAGAGCCTCGCGCAGGTGATCGACGTCTGCCTGGCGAACCCCGACCGGGACGAGATGGCCGACATGCGCCGGTTCCTCACGGCGCTGATCAACAAGGTCCGCGTCCCGCTCATGATCGACTCGACCGACCCCGCGGTCATCGAGATGGCGCTCACGTTCTGTCAGGGCAAGGCCATCGTCAACTCGGTGAACCTCGAGGACGGCGAGGAGCGGTTCGCCCGCGTCGTCCCGCTCGCCCGGAAGTACGGCGCGGCGCTCGTCGTCGGGACCATCGACGACGACCCGAAGCAGGGGATGGGCGTGACGCGCGAGCGCAAGCTCGCCATCGCCGAGCGCGAGTACGCGCTCCTCACGGGGAAGTACGGCGTGCCGCCCGAGGACATCTACTGGGACCCGCTGGTCTTCCCCTGCGCGACCGGCGACGCGCAGTACGTCGGCTCGGCGGTGGAGACGATCGAGGGCGTCCGGCTCCTCAAGCAGCGCTTCCCGGGCACGCGCACGATCCTCGGCATCTCGAACGTGTCGTTCGGCCTGCCGCCCGCGGGGCGCGAGGTGCTGAACTCCGTCTTCCTCTACCACTGCGTGCAGGCGGGGCTCGACCTCGCCATCGTCAACACCGAGCGGCTCGAGCGGTACCCGCAGATCCCGGCCGAGGAGCGCAAGCTCGCCGAGGACCTCCTCTGGAACCGCGGCGACGACCCGGTCGCCGCCTTCGCGGCCCACTTCCGCGACCGGAAGGGCAAGGCGAAGGGGAGCCGGGCGGACCTCCCGCTCGACCAGCGGCTCGCGCGCTACATCGTCGAGGGGAGCCGCGACGGGCTGATCGAGGACCTGAACGAGAAGCTCAAGGAGGCCAGGCCGCTCGACATCATCAACGGCCCGCTCATGGCCGGCATGGACGAGGTGGGCCGCCTCTTCAACAACAACGAGCTGATCGTGGCCGAGGTGCTCCAGTCGGCGGAGGCGATGAAGCTCGCGGTCGCGCACCTCGAGCCCTTCATGGACCGGGCGGACGTCTCGACGCGCGGCAAGGTGATCCTCGCGACGGTGAAGGGCGACGTCCACGACATCGGCAAGAACCTCGTCGAGATCATCCTCAAGAACAACGGCTTCGAGGTCGTGAACCTCGGCATCAAGGTCGCGCCCGAGCAGCTCCTCGCCGCCGTCAAGGCGCACCGGCCGGACATCATCGGCCTCTCCGGGCTCCTCGTGAAGTCGGCCCAGCAGATGGTGACCACGGCCGAGGACCTGTCGCGCGCCGGCGTCCGGCTGCCGGTCCTCGTCGGCGGGGCGGCGCTCTCGCGCGCCTTCGTCGACAAGAAGATCGCGCCGGCCTACGAGGGCGGCCTGGTCGCCTACGCGCGCGACGCCATGCAGGGGCTCGACCTCGCCAAGCAGATCGTCGAGCCCGAGGCGCGCGAGCGGCTCGCGGCCGACCTGGCCCGGCAGCGGGCGGCCCTGGCGGTGGACGACGGCCTCAAGGTGGCCCGCTCCGAGGCGCCTCGCAGCCGGTCGCTGGAGGTGCCGGTGCTCTCCGACCTGCCGGCGGCGCCCGACTTCGAACGCCACGTCCTCGCCTGGACGCCGCTCGACGAGCTGTGGGCCTACGTCAACCCGCGCATGCTCTACGGCAAGCACCTCGGCATGAAGGGCGTGGGGCTGCGCATGCTCGACGCGGGCCGGCGCCCCTCGCGGCGGTCGGCGGACGAGGAGGAGCGCCGCGCCGCGGAGATCGTCGAGGTCGTGGAGGCGGTCAAGGCCGACATCCGCAGCCGCCGCAAGGACCTCATGCGGCCGCGCGCGGTCTACCGCTTCTTCCGCGCGGCGAGCGAGGGGAACCGGCTGCACCTGTACGGGCCGTCGGGCGGCCCCGGGCGCGGGACGCCGCTCGCCACGTTCGACTTCCCCAGGCAGCCGCGGCCCGAGGGGCTCTGCATCGCCGACTACGTCCACCCGGTGGACGCGCCCGGCGTCGACACGGTCTGCCTCTTCGTCACGACGGCGGGGGAGGGGGTGCGCGCCGAGGCCGAGGCGCTCAAGGCGCGCGGCGAGTACCTCAGGTCGCACGTCCTCATGGCGCTCGGCCTCGAGACCGCGGAGGCCTACGCCGAGTGGCTGCACGCGAAGCTGCGCGGCCTCTGGGGGTTCCCCGACCCGCCGACCACGACCATGAAGTCGCGCTTCCAGGCGCGCTACCGCGGCAAGCGCTACTCGTTCGGCTATCCGGCCTGCCCGCGCCTCGACGACCAGGCGATCCTCTTCGGGCTGCTCGAGCCGGCCGACATCGGCGTGCAGCTCACCGACGGCTTCATGATGGATCCCGAGGCGAGCGTCTCGGCGATCGTCGTGCACCACCCCCAGGCGGTCTACTTCGGCGTCGGGCCCGGCGGCGAGCAGCCGGGCGCGGGGGCGGAGGACTGACGCGGGCCCGGGCGGGCCCGCGCGCGGCGACCGAGCCGCCGTATCGCCTGGACCGCAGGGCCGCCGCCCGGGCAACGGCGGCCCGGCACGCAGCCTGCACAAGGGGGAGGGCGACGGTCGGGGCGTTCAAGATCTGGCCGTCACCGGACGCCCTGGGTGCGGTCCCCTCCCCCGCACCCGGGGCGATCTTGTCTCCGGGCGAGCCGGCGCCCGCTCACGCCGGCGGAGCATCTCGTACCACGACCTTCCCAGCCACCATCACCATCGACGGCCGCGAGGCGAGGTCGAAGGGATGGCCCCGGTGCACGACGAGGTCGGCCGACTTGCCGGGCTCGAGGCTGCCGATGCGATCGGCGACCCCGAGGACCCGGGCCGGCTCGAGCGTGACGGCCCGGAGCGCCCCCTCCGGGCTCATCCCGGCGCGTACGGCGAGCCCGGCGCAGAGGGGGAGGTACTCGAGCCCGGTCACCGGGTGGTCGGTGATCAGGCAGACACGCACGCCGGCTCGCTCGAGCAGCCCCGGCGTCTCGAACCCCCGGCGGCGCAACTCCACCTTCGAACGCGACGACATGCTCGGCCCGACCAGGCAGGGGACGCCGGCCTCGGCGAGCCGGTCGGCGACGAGGTGGGCCTCGGTGGCATGGTCGATGACGACCTCGATGCCGAACTCCTCGCCGATTCGCAGCGCCGTGAGGATGTCGTCCGCCCGGTGCGCGTGGCAGCGCAGCGGGATCTCGCCGGCGAGCACCCGCGCGACCGCGTCGAGCTTGAGGTCCGGGTCGACCGGCCGCTCGTCCGAGGCGCGCGCCCGCCTCTCGACGTACGCCCGCGCGCGGACGAGCGTTTCGCGCAGGAGCCCCGCGATGGCCATGCGGGTGATCGGCGACTTCTTCTGGTCGCGGCCGTGCGCCCGCTTGGGGTTCTCGCCGAAGGCGGCCTTGAGACCGGCCGGGTCGCGCAGCACCATCGCGTCGACGCGCGACCCGGCCAGCCGGATCACGCACCCGAGGCCGCCGAGGACGTTGGCGCTGCCCGGCGTGACGAAGGCGGCGGTCACGCCCGCCTCCAGGGCGTCGCGGATGCCGTCGTCGTCGGGGTTGATGCCGTCCCGGGCGCGCAGGTGCGGCGTGAGCGGCTCGGCGGTCTCGTTGTAATCGGCCCCTTCCCAGCCGATCCCCTCCTCGTGGAGACCGACGTGCGTGTGGGCGTCGACGAAGCCGGGCGTGACCACGCAGCCCCGCGCGTCGATCACCTCGGCGCCCTGCGGCACCGCGACGGCGTGGGCGTGTCCCACCGCCGCGATGCGGTCGCCCTCGACGAGCACCGTCCCGGCCGCCAGCGTCCCGTGGGAGACCGTGTGCACCTCGCCGCCGCAGATCGCGAGCATCACGCGCATCGTGCGGGCGCGGCCGGCGCGCTGTCAAGGCGCCGGCGCCGGCGGCCGGCGCCTTGCGGTCGCCGCCTTGACGACGGCGCCGCCGGTCGGCTACAGTGCCGCTGCCGGGAAAGCCTTGCGGGACAGCTACTTAGGTGGTCGAGTGGAGCCTGTGACCGAGCGGGAGGCGGGGGCCGGGCGAGCGGGGTGGCCGAGCGTTCGCGCGGTCGCCTCGGCCGTCGTGCCCTACGCCGACACCGACGCGCAGGGGCGCGTCTACTACGGACACTACGCCCGCTACCTGGACGAGGGGAGGTTCCGGCTCTGGACCGCCGCGGGCTTCGACGAGGCGGAGCTGCGGCGGCTCGAGCACGCCACGGTGCTCGCGCGTCTCGAGATCGACTACCGCGGGCCCGCGGAGTTCCACGACCGCCTGCGCGTCGCGGTGGGGATCGAGTCGATCGGCCGCACGAGCCTCGTGCTCCGCTACGCCGTGACGCACGCGGACGGCCGCCCGGTCCTCGACGCGCGTCAGGTCCTCGTGCACGTCGACCTCGCGGCGGGCGGGCGCCCCGTCCCGTGGACCTCCGCGGATCGGGCGCGCCTCGATCCCCTGGTCGGCTGACGTGGCGCCCGAGCGGCCACGCCTGCGAGCCGTCGAAGCCTTCCCGATCGAGCACGAGGGCCGGCGGCTCCTCGCGCTGCGCGACCCCTCCGGCCTGGCCGACCGGACGCTCGTGATCGCCGCGGAGGCGGCGGGCCTGCTCGCCCGGCTCGACGGCCGCCACACGCTCGAGGACCTCGTCGGCGCGCACTTCCGGGCCACCGGGGTGCTCCTCTCGCTCCGCGAGGTCGAGGGGCTCGTGGAGCTGCTCGATCGCGAGCACTTCCTCGACTCGCCCGCGGCGGCGCGTCGGCGGGCGCTCCTCACGGAGGCGTACCGGGCCGCGCCGCACCGGCCGGCCGCCCACGCCGGGATCTCCTACCCGGCCGACCCGGACCAGCTCGACTCGCAGCTCGCGGCCCTCGAGCGCGCGACGCGCGTCGACGTCGCGGCGCCGGACGGCGGCGGCGAGCTGGTGGCCATCGTGGCCCCCCACATCGACCTCAGGGTCGGCGCCGCGACGTACGTGCCGGCCTATCGGGCGCTCGCGGCGGCCGGCGGCGCGGACATCGCCGTCGTCCTCGGCGTGGGCCACATGGGGATCCCCGGCCTCTTCGCGGCCGGGACGCTCGACTTCGCGACGCCGCTCGGCGTCGCCCGCACCGACCGCGCGTTCGTGGCCGAGCTGTCGGCGGCGTTCGGCGACGACCTGACGGCCGAGGAGCTGGCCTTCCGGACCGACCACACGGTCGAGTTCCAGGTCCTCTTCCTCCAGCGCGTCCTCGGCGACGGCGTGCGGGTGGTCCCGCTCCTGGCGAGCTTCGGCTTCGAGGAGGCGCGAGGGGAGGCGGCCGGGCGGATCGGCCGCTTCGCGGCCGCCCTCCGGGAGACGATCGCGCGTCGCCGCGACGAGGGGTTGCGGGTGGTGGTCGTCGTCTCGGCCGACCTGGCACATGTCGGGCCGCGATACGGCGACCCGGCCCCCTTCGACGAGGAGCAGCTCCTCCGCGTCGAGGAGGCCGACCGCGCCCTGCTCGAGACCGTGGCCGCGGGCGACGCCGCGGCCCTGCTCGACCGGCTCGCGGCCGACCGGGACCGCTTCCGCATCTGCGGCTTCTCCCCCCTCTACACGGCGCTCGGCGCGGTCGGCGTGCGCGGCGGGCGGCTGCTCGCCTACGGCCGGGGCCCGACGGACGGCGCCGGCTCGATCTGCTCGTACGCATCGCTGGCGCTCTACGGCCGGGCCTCCGGCGCGCCAGGTCTTCCGATCACTGACGGAGGTGAGACACGGTGACCCGTACATCCGACGACGAGACCCTTGCCGCGTTCGCCGCGGCGGTCGGGGCCGCTTCGCTGGGCGAGCCGGACCTGAACCGCCTGATCGCGACCGCGAGACAGGTGCGCGAGGACGCGCGCGCCGTGGCGGCGCTCGACCTCGAGGACGTCGAGCCCGAGGCGCGCCCGCAGGTCGACCTGCCGACCGGGGGGGCCGAGTCGTGATCGCCTCCGCTCCGCACGGGGACCTCGCCTTCCTCGGCCTCGCCGAGGCGAGCCGCCGCCTCGCCGAGGGCGGCATCTCGGCCGTGGACCTGACCGAGGCGATGCTCGCCCGCATCGAGGCGCTGAACCCGAGGTTGAACGCGTTCCTGGCGGTCGAGGCCGACCGGGCGCGAGCCGCGGCGCGGGAGTCGGACGCCCGCCGCGCCGCCGGTCGCGCCCGCGGCCCCCTCGACGGCATCCCGATCGCCGTGAAGGACATCGTCTGGCGTGCCGGGCGGCCGATGACTGCGGGGGCGAAGCGTCCGGTGGTCGAGCGGGCGCCGGAGGACGCCACGGTCGTGGCCCGCCTCGAGGCCGCCGGGGCGATCATCCTGGGCGCCACGGGTCTGCACGAGTTCGCCTACGGGGTGACGAGCGTCAACCCGCATCACGGGCCGGTGCGCAACCCCTGGGCCATCGACCGCAACCCCGGCGGCTCGTCCGGCGGCTCCGGCGCGGCCGTGGCCGCCGGGCTGGCGTACGGCGCGCTCGGCACGGACACCGGCGGCTCCATCCGCATCCCGGCCTCGGTCTGCGGCATCGTCGGCCTCAAGCCAACCTACGGGCGCGTCTCGCGGCACGGCGTCTTCCCGCTCGCCTGGTCGCTCGACCACGTGGGGCCCATGACGCGGCGCGTCGAGGACGCCGCGCTGCTGCTCGAGGCCATCGCGGGCGCCGATCCGGCCGACCCCACGGCGAGCCGGCGGCCGGTGCCGGCCTACGCCTCGCGCCTCGGGCGGAGCGCGAACCCGCCGCTCGCGGGGCTGCGCGTGGGGGTGCCGCGCGGCTTCTTCTTCGACCGCGCGGAGCCCGAGGTCGCGGGCATCGTCCGGGCGGCGATCGACCGGCTCGCCGGTCTCGGCGCCGCGGTGCGGGAGGTCGCGCTGCCGAAGCACGAGGCGAGCGTCCCGGCGGCGCTCCTCGTCCTGCTCGCGGAGGCGGCGGCGGTCCACGCGCGCCGCCTGGCCGAGGCGCCCGGCGACTACGGCGAGGACGTGCGGGCGCGGCTCGAGCAGGGGCGCCTCGTCCCCGCGTCGGACTACCTGGCCGCGCAGCGCGCGCGGGCGGTCGTCAGGCGCGAGCTGGCCGAGGTGCTGCGCGAGGTCGACTGCATCGCGACGCCGACCACCCCGACCACGGCGGGCCCGCTGTCGGAAGGGGCGAGCGGCCCGGCTGACGCGGCGCGGCGTGCGATGACGCACTTCACGCGCCCGTTCAACCTGACCGGCTTCCCGGCGCTCTCGATGCCCTGCGGCTTCACGGCCGAGGGTTTGCCCGTGGGGCTCCAGCTCGTCGGCCGTCCGTTCGAGGAGGGCACGCTCCTGGCCGCGGCGGCACCGCTCGAAGCGGCTCTCGGGCTCACGGCGCGGCGCCCGACGGCGTAGCGGCCGGGCCCACGGACGTGGGGTCGGCGGGCCCGGATCCGCTTGACACGCTCGCGGACCGGGGACTAGCGTGAAGCTGTGGCGTTCGACGGGCGGGGCCATGTCCTGGCCGGCGCCCGGGCGCGTCGCGCGACGTGCAGGATGCCGGCCCCCGCCACTTTCCACAAAAGGGGGGTCCGCCATGGACACTACGCCGCCGGGCTCATCTGGCCCCTCCGGGGGCCTCGACGGACACACGCCTGAGCACGACTGACCGGCCTGTGCGGGGGCGTCGCGAGACGCCCCGACCGCGCGGCCGGACAACCGACCAGGCTCGACGGTCCGGCGGGTCGACGCGCCGCACGCGGCCGGGACGCCGCGGGCCGAATTCAGAGCCGAGACGATGCAAAAGGGGGCCACGGCGACGCGCGCGCCGTGACCCCCTTCGTCTCTTCGGCCACAGCCGTCCGCTGCCGCCTCCCGCATGGCGGAACGCGGTTCGGCACCCGCCGGGTGTCGGGTGACGGTGTCGGGTTACCGGCTAGCCTGGAAGCAGGACCGGCAGAGGATCTTGCGGCCCGGCGTCGGCTGGAACGGGACCTGGGACGGCTGCTGGCAGTTGTCGCAGATGATGTCGTACATCTGCCGCCCGCCGCCGCGCGCCATTCCGCCGTTGCCCGGTCCCGCGGTGTAGGAGCCGCCGCGGTCGAGCATCGCCCCGCCGCCTTTGGCGCGCTTGGCTTCGTCCCGGCATGCACGACAGCGCTTGGGCTCGTTCGTGTAGCCCTTCTCCTGGTAGAACTCCTGCTCTCCGGCGGTGAACACGAACGTGTTGCCGCACTGGACGCACGTGATCTGCTTGTCGGTAAAGGCCATTGCCGTCGTGATGCCTCGTCTAGGGAAAGAGAGATGCGAAAGTATCCGGATTCGGGCCGGATTTCCCTCAGGCTACGCTCGGCGGCGAGCGCGAGTCAAGCACGAAGTTTTGCACCCCGAGGCGGCCCGGTCCGGCGCCGGGGGCTGCCGGCGGCTCCGCCGGGGGTGACCGCCCGATTGCGCTCGAACGGGGCGCCGCCGGATTGCCTGCCTCCGGCGGCCTTGCCCCGGCCCGGCACGGGCCTCGCAGAACAGGCCCTCCTGTTGGGAGGGGACCACCTGTGCCGCCCGGCGGGGGCACACAGACGCATTCCGAAGGAGGCAGGACTGTGGCGACCAGATTTCCGGGAGGACTCCGACGCCTCTCGCAACTCGAGGACTACGAGGTCGAGACCGGATACCCGGACGTTCGCGGGTGGCGGCTCGAGGACCAGGAGGGGCGCGACATCGGGTCCGTGACGGACCTCCTGGTCGACACCGCCAGGGACGTGCCGGTATCCGTGATGATCCACCTCAAGGACCGCAACTGGTTCCTCGAGCTGTTCAGCGAGGAGGAGAACGGGCGGTTGCCTCTCTCCGCCATCTCGCTCGACGAGGACAGGCAGGTCGTGAGGCTGACGAGGCCGATCGAGCAGGTGCTCCAGCAGCGCGAGACCGTCGAGAGGCCCACGGCCGCGACGACGACCGGGACCACGATCGGGACCGCGACGACGCCCGGCGCCGCCGAGACGGGACCCGAGGAGACGGTCGACCTCGTCGAGGAGCACCTCGAGGTCGAGAAGGGGCGCGAGAAGGCGGGCGAGGTCCGGATCGGCAAGGCGGTCGAGCACGAGACCGTCCACCGCGAGGTCCCGGTCGAGCGAGAGGAGGTCGTCGTCGAGCGCGAGCGACTCGACCAGCCCATCGCCGCCAGCGAGGCGGCCGCACACCTGGAGGGGCGTGCGGGCGAGGTGATCGTGCCGATCTACCGCGAGGAGGTCGAGGTGACGACCCGACCGGTCGTCGCGGAGCGGCTGCGGATCCGCAAGCGAATGGTCCAGGAGACTCGCGACGTGACCGGGGAGGTGCGCCGGGAGCGTGCCGTCGTCGAGGGGACGGACCCGGAGGACCGGCCGTCCGGCGGCGGCGCACGCCGCAAGCGCGCCTAGGGGGTCAGGTCTTTCCATTTTCCAGGGGGTCAGGTCTTTCCGTTTTCCAGACCGGAGAACGTTGGGGTCTGACCCCCGCGACTGCCTAGCGGGCCGACACGGGCGAGGGGACGAGGACCTGGCGCAGGCGAGCGTCGAGCGACCCGACGGCCGCGCTTCCGGCAAGGCGCACCGGCACGCGGCGGGCGTCCGTCGTGAGCCAGATCCGTCCCCGACCGCCGAAAAGCCCTCCCTCGTCGGTCGAGCGCCCGTTCGCCTCGACCGGGAAGATCTCGATGGTCTCGAAGCGGCCGGCCGGCGTGCCGACGAGGACCGGCCCTCGTGCCTCGAAGGTTACCGACGTCACCTCCTGCTTCCGATAGACGGGGATCGTCAGGCGACTGCCCGGCGCGAGCGGCTTCACGCGCAGGTGGTACACGAGGCCGAGGCCGTCGACGACCGGCGTGTCGAGCGGCCTGGTGATCGTGTCGCCCGGAATCTCCCGCCGAACGAAGCGGCCGGCCGTCGGCTCGAACCTGACGATGCGGTGACGGTAACGGCTCCGCTGCTGGCTCCAGGTCTCGGTCCGGCGCGTGAAGAGGAAGAGCGGGTCGAGGAGGCTCTCGATGCGGTCCTCGAGCCGGTAGAAGCGCGCCACCAGGCCGCGTGTCCGCGCCGCGTAGCGAACCAGCAGCCCGGAGAGGCCGTCCACCGTCGTCGGTCCGAGGACCGTGAGGCTCGCATCGCCCGCGCTGATCCCCTGGTAGTCGACCGCGTACTCGAGGTACTCGCCGTCGACGAAGGGGCGCGAGCCGGCGGCGAGCGGCGGGTAGGGGGGCGGCGTCGGCCGCTGCGGCTCCCGCACGACCTGCCCCTTGGCCGCGTCGTCCTCGCGGGGCAGGATCGCGGCGCCGGCCGCCCCGGGCCAGGCCAGCGCGGCGCCGAGGCCGCCGAGGAGCGCGCGCCGCGTCACCGACACGAGGTCAGGCGCCCTGCGGCCGGAACTCGGCGCGCGCCTCGGGCAGCCATGCCTTGATCTGCGCGATGCGGCGCTCGTCCGAGGGGTGCGTCGAGAGGAACTCGGGCGGCTTGTTGCCGCCGCCGCCCGCCTCCGCCATCCGCTCCCAGAAGCCGATGGCGGCCTCGGGGTCGTAGCCGGCGCGGGCCATGTAGCGTAGGCCGATCCGGTCGGCCTCGCTCTCCTGCTTGCGGCTGAAGGGAAGGATGACGCCGACCGACGCGCCGGCGCCGAGGGCGCCGACGATCGCCTTCGTCCGCTCCGGGTCGCCGCCGCCGAGCGCCACGCCGCCGCCGAGGGCGATGAGCTGCGCGAGTTGCCCCTGGCTCATCCGCTCGGCGCCGTGTCGCGCCGTCGCGTGGGCGACCTCGTGGCCCATGACGACGGCTAGGCCGGCGTCGTCCCGCGTGACCGGCAGGATGCCGGTGTAGACCGCCACCTTGCCGCCCGGCAGGCAGAACGCGTTGACCTGCTTCGGGTCGTCGATCACCGTGAACTCCCAGTCGTAGTCCCTGCCGCTCGCCCGTGCGATCCGCTCGCCGACCCGCTTCACCTGGGCGTTGACGGCAGGGTCGGTGGACAGCTTCTGCCCCTTGAGGATCTCCTGGTAGGCCTGCAGGCCGAGCGACGCCTCCTGCGACTCGCTCAGGAAGATGAGCTGCGACCGGCCGGTCTCGGGCACGGTCGCGCAGCCGGCGGCGACGAACGCCGCGCCGGCGACGAGGAACTGGCGGCGACTGCAACAGGTGGTGTGCATCACGTGGACACCCTCCCTCCCGGGCGGTGCGGGGCATGATAGCGCGGCCGGCGCGGCGCTCGTGGGCCTGCCGAGCTACAACCATCCCATGAGCCGGGATGCCGAGCAGCGGGACGACGAGCGCGTCTTCGCCGAGGCGCGCGCCGCGCTCGTCGCCGCCCTCGCAGCCGAACGGGTGGGCGACGAGCGGACGCTCGCGGCCATGGCACGGGTGCCGCGTCACCGCTTCGTCCCCGAGGCGCTCCGCGACCTCGCGTACGAGGACCGCGCGCTGCCGATCGGGGCCGACCAGACGATCAGCCAGCCGCGCATGGTCGCCGCCATGACCGCCGCGCTCGCGCCGAAGCCCGACGAATCGGTCCTCGAGATCGGCACCGGCAGCGGCTATCAGACGGCCGTCCTCGCGGAGCTCTGCGCGACGGTCTTCACCATCGAGCGGCGGGCGGCGCTGGCCGCCGCGGCGGCGGCCCGGCTCGCCGCGCTCGGCTACGCCAACGTCCGCACGCGGGTCGGCGACGGGAGGCTCGGGTGGCCCGAGGCGGCCCCGTTCCCGGCCATCCTGGTCACCGCCGGCGCGGAGACGCTCCCCGAGGCGCTCTGGTCCCAGCTTGCCGAGGGGGGGCGGGTCGTGGCCCCGCTCGGGCCGGCGCGGCGGCTCGTGCTGACGCGGATCGACAAGACGGACGGCGCCCCCCGCGAGACCACCTTCGGCCTCTGCGCCTTCGTGCCGCTCCTCCCCGGCGAGGTCCCGGACGAGGAGGACCGGGCGTGAACCCCGTTCGCGAGGCCTTCGCCCTCGCCGGTCCCGCCGGGCCGCTCGAGGCGCTGTACGAAGTCGGGGTGTCGGACCGCGGCGCCGCGGCCCTCGTCCTCCACCCGCACCCGCTCCACGGCGGGACGATGCACAACAAGGTCGTCTACCGGCTTGCCCGGGCCCTCAGGCGCGCCGGGCTCGCCACCCTGCGCATCAACTTCCGCGGCGTCGGCGCGAGCGCCGGGCGCTACGGCGAGGGCCGCGGCGAGGTCGAGGACGCGCGTGCGGCCCTCGACTGGCTCGCGGCGCGCCGCGCGGAGCAGCCGCTCTGGGTGGCAGGGTTCTCCTTCGGGGCCTGGGTGGGGGTCACGCTCGGTGCGAGCGACCCGCGCGTCGTGCGGGTCGTCGCCGCCGGCCTGCCGGTGCGACTGGACGGCCTCGCCGCCGTCGCCGACCTCGGGCATCGGCCGCTCCTCGTCGTCCAGGGCGAGCACGACGAGCACGGCCCGCCGTCCGCCGTCCGCGACGCGCTCGCCGCACGCCCGACCGCTCGACTCCGCGTGGTGCCCGGCACGGACCACTTCTTCGAGGGACGGCTCGACGACCTCGAGCGCGAGGTGCTCGCGTTCGCCGAGGAGGGCCTCGACGCCGATGCGGGTCCGAGCCCTCGCCCCTGAACCCGGCCCTGGCACACGGATTGCGCGTAGGGCGCCGACGCGCGACCCGGGAGGGTTGCGCCCCACGGCACAAGGAGGCCCATCGATGGCACGCGCGGAATCCCAGTCGGGCTCCCAGGCACAGGGGATGACGGAGAAGGCGAAGGAGGCCGGCACGCAGGTGATGCAGAAGGCCGATCAGATGGCGAGCATGCCGATGCGGGCGGGCGAGCAGGCGCCGTCGAAGGCGTACATGGGCGCCGTGATCGGCTCGATCCTCGCGTCGCTCGGCCTCTTCCTGGCCGGGCGCACCGCGGCCGGCATCTTCGTCGGCCTCTGGGCGCCGACGATCCTCAACCTCGGGCTCTTCAACAAGCTCCTGCAACCGTCGCAGGAGTCGTCGATGACCGGCGGGCAGGGCTACGGGCGGATGGGCGGGACGACGACCGAGGCCGGCCGAGCCTCCTAGCCCACGCGCGCGGCGCACCGCTCCCGCGAGCCCGCGTCGCAGGCCCTGGCGGACGGGTCGGGTCTCGTCAGGTCTCGACCCGTTCCCGCGCCTCGGACGGTGGAACGGGGACCGGCCCGACCCCGGCGGTCGGGGCCTGACCCGCGCGTCCGGGGAGGCCGGCCGCGACGCGGGCCGCCGCGCGGCGTACCGCCAGGACGAGCCGGTGCTCGTCGAACGGGTCGGGCGCGACGACGACCGCCGTGCCGGCCGGCAGCGCGGCCGCCAGCGGCTCGACCGTCACGACGACCGCCGCGCCGTCGCTCAGGCCGTCGGCAAGCGCCGCCTCGGAGAGGCACACCTCCACCGCGAAGCCCTCGAACGCGAGCACGTGCTTGATGAGATAGGCGATCGTGCGATCGCCGGCGAGGCAGAGCACCCGCATGGACTTTCCCCCGTCGACGTGCGCGGACCGGATACCCGACTATCCGGCAGCCGCGCCGCGTCCCATAGCACGCGGCGTGCCGGGGCATCGGGGTCGGGCCGGAGCGAATCCGGCCCGAAGACGGCCGGTCAGGCGTCCCGGAGCGGGGTGCGGTCGGCCGCCATGCCCATGGCGTGATAGCCCTTGTCCACGTAGAGCGTGGCGCCGGTGATGCCCGAGGCGAGCGGCGAGGCGAGAAAGGCCGCGGCCGTCCCCACCTCCCGGGCGGTCAGCGCCTCGGGGAGCGGCGAGTTGGCGGCGTAGTACTCGATCATCTTCTCGATGGTCCCGATGGCCGAGGCGGCCCGGGAGGCGAGCGGACCCGCGGAGATGACGTTCACCCGGTGGCCCCACTTGCGGCCCGCCTCGTAGGCGAGGACGCGCGTGTCGCTCTCGAGCGCGGCCTTGGCCGACGACATGCCGCCGCCGTAGCCCGGCACGACCCGCTCGGACGCGAGGTAGGTGAGGGCGAGGAACGAGCCGCCGGGACGGACGAGCGGTCCGAGACGCTGCACCATGGCGGCGTACGAATAGGCGCTCACCGACACGGCCGCGAGGTATCCTTTGCGGCTGGTCTCGAGCAGCGGCTTCTTCACCTCCGGGCCGTTGGCGAGGCTGTGCACGACGACGTCGAGGCAGGGGCGGCCGAAGTCGGCCTCGAGCCGGCGCGCGACGCCCTCGATGCTCACGTCTCCCTGGTCCTTGTAGCGCTTGTTCTCGCGCACCTCGGCCGGTACGTCCGCGTCGGTGTCGAAGGCCGCATCGAGCGGGTAGATCCGCTCGAACTCGAGGGTGCGGCCGTCCGGCATCTTCAGGGCGTCGGCGATCTTGCCCCGCTCGAGGAGCGTCTTGAAGATGCCGAGCGCGGGCGGCCAGGTGCCGAGGCACACGGTCGCGCCGGCTTCCGCGAGCGCCTTCGCGATGGCGAAGCCGAACCCGTCGTCGTCGGCCACGCCGGCGACGAACGCGCGCTTGCCGCCGAGATCGATAGCGAGCATCGAGCGCCCTCCTGGATGGGGGAACCGCGCGATTCTAGCAAGCCCGGGCAGCCGGGTGACGACGTGGAGGGGCGCCGTTCGTGGATCGCGCTCGACGCACGCTGGCCGTCGCCGCCGTCGGGACCTTCATGGCGACGCTCGACTCGAGCATCGTCAACATCTCCCTGCCGGTGATCGCGGCCGACCTCGGGGCGGGCCTCGAGGCGACGCAGTGGGTCCAGATCGCCTACTCGCTCGGCGTCACGGCGCTCCTGCTCGTCGCCGGCCGGATGGCCGACCTCGTCGGCCGACGCCGGGTCTACGTCGCGGGGCTCGTCGCCTTCACCGCCGCGTCCGTGGCCTGCGGCGCGGCGCCGGACATCGCGAGCCTCATCGCCGGACGCGGCGCGCAGGCAGTGGGAGCCGCCATGATCATGGCCAACGGCCCGGCGCTGGTCGCCCAGGCCTTCGAGCCGGGGCGCCGGGGGCGCGCCCTCGCCGTGGTGGCCGTCACGGTCTCGATCGGGCTCACGCTCGGCAGCTCCGCGGGGGGCTTCCTCACCTCGCTCTTCGGCTGGCGGAGCATCTTCTTCGTGAACCTCCCCATCGGGCTCGGCGGCGCCTGGTTCGGATGGCGGGTGCTCGGGGAGACGGCGGACGAGCGACCGGCGTCGAGCGCGTCGCGGCACGGCTTCGATTGGCCGGGCGCGCTCGCCTCCGCGGTCGGCCTGGGCCTCATGCTCCTCGCCGTCTCGCGCGGCGCCGAGTGGGGGTGGGGCAGCGTGCCGACGGCCGGCTGCCTCGCCGCGGCCGGCGCGAGCCTCGCCGCGTTCCTCCGACACGAGGCGCGCACCGCGAACCCGCTCCTGCCGCTCGACCTCTTCCGCAACCGGACGTTTCGCACGGCGAACGCCGCCTCGCTCCTCACCTTCACGGCGACCGTCGCCCTGACGTTCCTCGTCCCCTTCTACCTCGTCACGATCATGGGGCGATCGCCGGCCGAGGCGGGCCTGATCTACCTCGCGGCGCCGCTCTCCCTCTCGCTCCTCGCGCCGGTCGGCGGCCGGCTGGCCGACCGGGCGGGGACGCGCGGGCCGACGGTGGCCGGTCTCGCGCTGGTCGTGGCCGGCCTCCTGCTCGTCGCCGAGCTGGGAGCCGCGGCGACGGCGTGGGACGTCGTCTGGCGGCTCGTCGTCGTGGGGGCCGGCCAGGGGCTCTTCCAGACGCCCAACAACACGGCGCTCCTCTCGTCGGCGCCCATGGCCCGGCTCGGCATCGCCTCCGGGCTGCAGGCCGTCATGCGCAACCTCGGGCTGGCGCTCGGCGTGGCGATCGCCGGCGCGCTGCTCGCCGCGGCGGGCGCCTCGCTCCACGACGTCTCCTTCCTGCGGGGCTTCCGGCTCGCGCTGCGCGTGTCGGCCGGCCTGGCGGCGGTCGCCCTGGTCCTCTGCGCGAAGCGGGACGGCCGGCAGCCGGCGCTACAATCCGGCCTTTCGCGCGGGGTGGACGGCGCGTGAACGTGTCGGTCGAGACGGTCGTCGTGGGAGCGGGTCCGGCGGGTCTCGGGGTGGCCGTGGGGCTCGCCGCCCGCGGCCGGGAGGCGCTCGTCGTCGACCGCGCCCGGTTCCCGCGCGACAAGATCTGCGGCGACTTCATGGGGCCGGGCGCCGCGGCGGCGCTCGGTCGCCTCGGCCTCCTCGCCGACCTGCCGGCCGGCGTGGCCCGTCCGCTGTCGGGGATGCGGCTCACGGCCGCGCGCGCGCCCGGGACCGTGGTGGTCGGGCGCTACGACGCGGCGCGTCAGGGCCTCGCCGCCCGGCGACGCGACCTCGACGCCGCCCTCCTGGTCGCCTCGCGGGCGCGCGGCGTCCGGGTCCTCGAAGGGGTGCGCGTGCTCGACCTGCTGCGCGACCGTCGCGGCGCCGCGGCCGGCGTGCTCGCGGAGGGGCCGGGGCGCGAGCCGCTCGAGATCCGCGCCCGGCTGGTCGTCGGGGCCGACGGCCGGCACTCGGTGGTCGCGCGCCGGCTCGGCCTGGCGAGGCCGGCGCCGCCGGGCTTCCGCCGGTTCGCCGTCCGGGCCTTTTTCGCCGACCCGCTGGCCGGGGCGTCGCAGGCGCCGGCCTTCGGCGAGATGCACCTCGGCGAGGGGGGGCTCTACGGCGGCCTCTCGGCGCTTCCGGGCGGCCTCGCGTCGGTCTGCCTCGTGACCGATCACGCCCGCCTGCCGCGCGGCCGCGAGGCGCTCGCGAGCTGGTACGACGCGCAGGTCGCCGCGTTCCCGGCGCTCGCCCGCCGGCTCGCCGGCGGGCGCCGCGTGTCGGGGGTCGAGGCCCTGGGGCCGCTGGCCGTGGGGGCGGCGGGTGTCGTCGCCGACGGCGCCCTGCTCGTGGGGGACGCGGCCGGCTTCTTCGACCCGCTGACGGGGGAGGGGATGCTCACCGCGCTGCGCGGTGCCGAGCTTGCGGTGGAGGCGGCCGACCGGGCGCTCGAGGCGGGCGACGTGCGCGCCGCGGCCCTCGGCGGGTACGTCCGGGCGAGGCGCGCCGAGTTCGCGCCGCGGCTGCGGCTCGACCGGGCCCTCCAGATGGTCGTGCCGCGGCCGGCGCTCGCCGCCTGGCTCGCGCGTTGCCTCGCCTCGCGGCCGCCGGCGGCCGATCGGCTCGTGCGGCTGTCGGGCGGCGACCTGCCCGTCCGCACGGCGCTCGGCGGCGCGGTCCTCGTCGGCCTGGCAGGGGTCCTGCCGGCGGAGGGTCGGGCAGCGGATCGGACCCCGACCCGGATCGACGTCGAGACCTGACCCGGGCTACCGCGAGATGCCGGGGGCCGGCGCGGGCGAGGGCGGGGGGACGAAGGGGCCCGAGGGGGCGGGGCCGGCTGGCGGAGCGGGGGCGCCCGGCGCGACGGCGGTCGGCGGTAGCGGCGTCGCCGGCACCGCGGTGCCCGGCGTGGAGCGCTCCGGCGAGGGGAAGCCCTCCGGGCGCAGGGGGACCTCGTCGGGCCTGATCGGACGGGGCGCCGTCGGCTCGCCCGGCTGCACCGGCCGCTCGGGCGGCAGGTCGAAGGGGGGCGCCCGGTCGGCCGGCCGGGTGGGGCTCTCGGCGGCCCGGGACGCGGCGACGAGCGGGACGCCCGCGAGGGCGAGAGCGAGGATGACGAGCGTGGAGCGCATGGGGGTAGCCTCCGGAGGGCATCGGCGGTCGGACCGACGCGAAGCGGGCAAGTCGCGTGCCGCGGCGGCGCGACGGCTCGCGCGGGAGCGGGGCGCGTGACGCTTTTCCGACGCAGGCCGCGGCTCGCCATCCTGCCGTTCTCCGGCATGATCTCCCAGCGCTCGGTCGAGCCCTACCTGCCGCTCGTGGCCGCCCTCGAGCGGGACCGGCGCGTGGCCGGGGTGCTGCTCTGGCTCGGCACGAGCGGAGGCTCGGCGACCGCGTCGGAGCTGCTCTACTTCGCCCTCGGGCGGCTCGCCCGCGCCAAGCCGCTCCACGCCTACGCGCCGCTCGCGGCGTCGGGCGGCTACTGGCTCGCCTGCGCCGCCGCGCGCATCACCGCGCCCCCCACCGGCATGGTCGGGTCGATCGGCGTGCTCAGCGTGAAGCCGGTCCTCGAAGGGGCGCTCGCCCGGCTCGGCATCCAGGTGGAGGTCTTCACGAAGGGCTCGGAGAAGGGGGCGCTGCTGCCGCTCGGGCCGACCCCGGACGCGGCGCGCGCCTCGCTCGACGCCGTGCAGGCCGCCATCTACGAGCGCTTCATCGACGTGGTGGCCGCCGCGCGGCGGCTCGCGCCGGAGGCGGTGCGGGCCCTCGCGACCGGCGCCCTCTTCCCCGCGGACGCCGCCCGGGCGGCCGGCCTCCTCGACGCGGTCGGCGAGCCGGAGGCGGCTATCGAGGCGCTGGCGCGCGAGGCAGGGGTCGATCCGAGGCGCCGCGTCACGACGAGGCCGAGGCGGTCCCTCCTCTCGCGCATCGCCGGGCATGCGGCGGCTGCGCTGGCCGACGAACTCGAGATGCGGCTCGCGGCGCCGCCGGGGGGATGGTGATGTCGGTGGCCGCTCGCCTCGGCGGCGGGCACCGCTCCGGAGGGCCGGCGTGATCCGCGAGGCGACGACCGAAGCGCTCGGCAGCCCCGCGCGGTACCTCGAGGTCCGTCCGCCGGCCGAGCGGCGCCCGCCGCTGCTCCTGGTCCACGGCTTCAACGCGTGGGCCGACCTCTGGCGGCCGAACCTCGAGGGGCTGGCCGCCGCCGGGCGCCGGGTCGTGGCGGTCGACCTCCCGGTCCACGGCGGCACGCCGCCGCCGGCGCGGGCGGCCGACCTCTCGGTGGGGGGATTCGTCCGCTTCCTGCTCGAGATCCAGGAGCGCCTCGGGCTCGCCGGCGGCGACGTCGTCGGGCACTCCTTCGGCGGGCTCCTCTCGGCACGCCTCGCCCTCGATCACCCGGCTCGGGTGCGCCGCCTGGTCCTCGTCTCCTCGGCCGGCCTCGGGCTCGCCGTGCCGCTCCGCACGATGCTCGCCTTCACGCGGCTCGTGGCGACCACGCAGCTTCGAGGCGTCGACCCGGAGCGGACGCGCCGGTACGTGCTGACCTACGTCTGCGCCGCGCGGCCCGACCTGGACGAGTCGCTCCTCCCCCTCATCGGCGCCGGCTGGCGCGACCCGGTGCGGCGCCGGGCGCTCGCCAGGCTCGGCCTCGCCTTCCTCGCGCGCGAGGCCGACGTGCGGCGCGAGCTGCCCCGCCTCGGGTCGCGGCTCATGCTCCTCTGGGGCGCGGAGGACCGGCTCCTGCCGGTGGCGCTCGGTCGGCGGGCAGCGCGGCGCGTGCCTGGCGCGCGGCTCGTGGTCTTCGAGCGGTGCGGCCACATGCCGAACCTGGAGTGGCCGGCGCGCTTCACGGAGGTCGTGACGGGGTTCCTCGACGAGGGGGCGGCGGCGAGCGCGGCCGCCGAGGCGAGCACCCGGACGTGACCGGCGGCTCGCGGGACCGGCGAGCCGCGGAGCCCGGCGGCGAGCGGGCGCACGGACGCGGGCCGCTGGTGGCAATGGGGCCGGCGGGGATCGAACCCGCGACTCGCCGCTTAAAAGGCGGCTACTCTACCAGCTGAGTTACGGCCCCGCGCACGCCGGCGGCATCGCCGGCCGGCATTGTCGCAGAGGGGCACCGGGCGCGCAAGGCGCGGCCCGGTCCCGGCGACCCCGAGGCATCCCGACCCCGAGGCATCCCATGACCGAATCGACCTCTCACGCACCCCCGGACGTCGACCGCCTGCTCGATGCGCGCGACCTCGAGACGCTCAAGGGGGTGCTGGCGGCCATGCCGCAGTCCGACGTGGCGTCGCTGCTCGCCGAGCGCTCCGAGGCCGATCAGGTCATCCTCTTCCGGCTCCTCGACAAGGACCGCGCCATCGAGGTGTTCGAGCAGCTCGACGTCGACCAGCAGCGCCGCCTCCTCGAGGGCTTCACCGAGGAGCGGGCCCGGGAGGTGATCGCCTCGCTCGACCCCGACGACCGCGCGCGCCTGCTCGACGAGCTGCCGGCCAAGGTGGCCAAGCGTCTCCTCCAGGCGCTGCCGCCGGCGGCGCGCGAGGCGACCGCGACCCTCCTCGGGTACCCCGAGCAGACGGCGGGTCGCATCATGACGCCCGAGTACGTCGACCTGCGCGCCACGATGACCGCAGGCGAGGCGCTGGCCCGTATCCGCGCCATCGGGCTCGACCGCGAGACGATCTACACCTGCTTCGTGGTGGACGCGACTCGCCACCTGCTCGGCACGGTCTCGCTCAAGGACCTCGTGCTGGCCCCGCCGGGGGCGCTCGTGGCCGGGCTCATGACGCCCAATCCGGTCAGCGCGAGGACCGAGGACGACCAGGAGGAGGTGGCGCGCCTGCTCAGCCGCCACGACCTGCTCGCCGTCCCGATCCTCGATCGCGAGGGGCGTCTCGTCGGCATCGTCACGGTCGACGACGTGGTGGACGTCCTCGAGGCCGAGGCGACCGAGGACATCTACCGGATGGGCGCGGTCGAGACGGGCGACGCGAGCTACTTCCGCGCGGGGATCGGCAGCGCGGTGCGCCAGCGGATCGGCTGGCTGCTCCTGCTGCTCGCGACCAACACCCTCACGAGCCAGATCATCTCGAGCCAGGCCGACCTCCTCACCGTCTCGGTCGTCCTCGCGGCCTTCATCCCGCTCCTCACGGCGAGCGGCGGCAACGTCGGCGCGCAGTCCTCGACGGTGGTGATCCGCGGCCTGGCCGTGCAGGAGCTGAGCTGGAAGCGCGCGCCCGCGACGCTCCTGCGCGAGGGCGCCGTCGGCCTGCTGATCGGGCTCGCCCTCGGCGCGCTCGCGTTCGGGTGGGCGGCGTGGCTCTCCGGCAGCCTGGCCGTGGCCGCGGTGGTCGGCGGGACGCTGGTGGTCGTCACGACCCTCGCGAGCCTGACCGGCACCCTGCTGCCGCTCGTCTTCGCGCGGCTCGGGCTCGACCCGGCGCTCATGTCGACCCCGTTCATCACGACGGTCGTGGACGTGGTCGGGGTGCTACTCTACTTCGCGATGGCGCGGGTGGTCCTCGAGCGCCTGCACTAGGGACCGACCCTCGCGACCCGGCGGCGCGGCGCCGGCGCGCCCACGCCGCGGAGGTGACGCCGTGTCTGGTCGTATCCCGCTCTTTCGCGTGGCCGGCATCCAGGTGAACGCCAACTGGAGCTGGCTCATCATCGTCGCCCTGATCACCGTCTCGCTGGCCGGCGGCTTCTTCCCCGCCGCCCTGCCCGGCCGCTCGCCCGCCGCCTACTGGCTCCTCGGGCTCCTGACGGCGCTGCTCTTCTTCGGCTCGCTCCTCGCCCACGAGCTGGCGCACTCCCTCGTCGCCCGCGCGTATGGGCTGCCGGTGCGCGAGATCCTCCTGTTCGTCTTCGGGGGCATCTCGAACATCGAGCGGGAGGCCCACGAG
Organism: Thermodesulfobacteriota bacterium; assembly: GCA_036381125.1. Taxonomy (GTDB): domain Bacteria; phylum DASVDK01; class DASVDK01; order DASVDK01; family DASVDK01; genus DASVDK01. Next base: position 34,545 of record DASVDK010000124.1, read on the forward strand.
CCGCGGGTCGAGTTCCGCGTGGCGGTGGTCGGCCCGCTCACGAGCTTCGCGATCGCGGGCCTCGCCTGGCTGCTCGGGCAGGCGACCTCCGGCGCCACGCGCGTGGTCCTCGGCTATCTCGTGGTGGTGAACCTCTTCGTCGGCATCTTCAACCTGCTGCCCGGCTTCCCGCTCGACGGCGGCCGGGTGCTCAGGGCCTGGCTCTGGCACCGGTGGCGCGACGCGGGTCGCGCCACGCGGGCCGCCGCGGGCGTCGGCACGGGCCTCGGCTGGACGCTCGTCGTGCTCGGCGCCCTCCAGGCGCTCGCCGGCGGCCTGGCCGGCGGGCTCTGGATGGCGCTGAT
>DASVDK010000125.1:0-5433 GCA_036381125.1 Thermodesulfobacteriota bacterium
CGACGGCCCGCCGCGCCTCTCTCCACGGCCGCGCGACGCGGCCTGGCCGAGGGATCGGGGACAGCGGGATCGAGGATCGTGAGATGCGGAATCGTCACAGCAGGGGCTTCACGCTGATCGAGCTCATGATCGTCGTGGCGATCATCGGGATCCTCGCCGCGATCGCCATCCCGAACTTCCTCCGGTTCCAGGCGAAGTCGCGGCAGTCGGAAGCGAGGGTGAACCTCGGAGGGGTGTTCGTCGCGCAGATGTCGTTCTTCACGACGAACGGCAGATTCGGCGCCTTCAACGAGATCGGGTTCTACTCGTCGGAGCTGCGCGCTCGCAACTACACGTACGAGGACGGCGTCGAGGTCCAGGAGAGCCGGCTCGGCTACACGGCGTACCCGGGCGAGGCCGTTGCGCAATTCGACGACCTGGGGTTCACCGCGACCGCGGCCGGCGTCATCACGAACAGCACCCTGGTCGACGGCTGGTACATCAACGACGCTCGGGAACTCGTGAACGAGGTCCGCGGCTACTAGTCTCGGGAGCGCCATGGAGCACGCACGGCCACGGACGGGGCTGGCGATCGGCCTCGTCGCGCTGGTTCTGTTCGCGCCGCTCGTCGACGGCGGTACCACCTACGTCCCCGCGACGGTGATCCGTCTCGGGGCGCTGTCGCTCGCGCTGATCTGGCTCTGGTGGGCCCTCGGAGCCGATGCGGCCGGGCGCCGTCCGACGCCGCTCGACCTGCCGGTCATCGCCTTCCTGACGCTGGCGGCGCTCTCCACCGCGACCTCGCCGTACCGCTACCAGAGCCTCCAGGCCTTCCTGTCGCTCTCGGCCGGCGCGCTCGTCCTCGCGGTCGCGGCCGAGGCCGCGAGGGAGCGGCGGGCGAGCGTTCTGCTCGCCGGCGCCGTCGTCGCGTCCGCCGTGGCCGAGGCGCTCCTCGCCCTCGGCCAGTGGGCCATGGGCGCCGATCGGCCGGCGGGGACCTACTTCAACCCCAACCACCTGGCGACGGCGCTTGCCATCGCCCTGGCGCTCGTCCTTGCCCGCGAGCCGCGCGGCCGGACCGGGCAGGCGGCGCTCGTCGCCGTCGCCGGCCTCCTCGCCGCGGCGCTGATCGCCTCCCGGTCGCGGGGCGGCGTCCTGGCTGCCGTGGCCGGCGTGGGGCTCGTCGGCTGGTACCGCTGGCGGTGGCGCGCGGTGGCCGTCGGCGCGGCCGCGCTGGTCCTGGTGGCGATCGTTCCGAACCCGCTCGTCGAGCGGATCAGGCACGCGCACGCCGTCGATCCGCTCGCGTACGCGCGGCTGCAGATCTGGCAGAGCGCCCTCGAGCGCGCGGCGGACCACCCCATGGGGGTGGGGCTCAACATGTTCCGCCTGACCTCCCAGCAGTACGCGTTCCCCGTCGACGGGGAGCTGGCGCGCTACGGGCGCCGGGCGGAGTCGGCCCACAACGACTACCTGGAGGTCCTGGCCGAACTCGGGGTCCCCGGCTTCCTCGTGGCGCTCTGGGGGCTCGGGGCGCTGGGCGTGGCGGCGCGCCGCCGGCTCGCGGCGGGCCGGTCCACCGGCCGGCCGGACGGCCTCCTCCTCGGCGCGGCCGGCGGGCTCGCCGCGCTCGCGGCCCAGGCGGCCGTGGACAACCTCCTCTCGGTGCCGGCCCTCGTCGTGCAGGGGGCCGTCCTCGCCGGGATCGTGCTGGGCGCCGAGACGGCGCCAGAGCCGGCCGCGGCGCCGGGGCAGGTGCGGCGCGCTCCGGTCCCCTGGATGCGCCGTCCCGTCGCCAGGGCGCTCGTCGTCGTGGCCGGGCTGGCGGCCGGCCTCGGCGTGGCCCGCCACGGCGCCGCCTTCGTGGCCGCCCGGCAGGCGGAGGCGGCCCGCGATGCCGGCGACCTCGCCGCCGCGCGCGCCTGGCTCGAGCGGGCCGCGTGGCTCGCGCCGGACAATGCCGGGCACCTCGACGCCCTGGCCGCTGCCTCGGTCATGGCGTGGCGGGCGTCTCGCAACCCGAGCGACGCCATGGCCGCCGAGGCGTACATGCTGCGGGCCGCGCGGCTCGACCCGGAGGACGCGCGGCGCTTCGCGCGCCTGGCCGAGATCTACGTGAACATCGAGCCGCCCGACCCCGAGGTGCGGCGCCGGGCGCTCGAACGGGCCCGGCGCATGTACGAGGAGGCCGAGCGGCTCGACCCGTACGCGGCGGCCTATCCCTTCGCCAGGGCCGCGGTCCTGGCCAGCCTCGGCGAGCGCGACGCGGAGATCGCCGCGCTCGAGCGGGCCGTGTCGATCGAGCCGAACCTCCTGGCCGCACGCCTCAGGCTCGCCCGCATCCGGGCGGAGCGCCGCGAGGCGGAGGCCGCGGCGGCCCAGTACGCGGCGATCGAGGCGGCGCTCGACGCGTACGAGGCGACGCGCGCCGTCCGGGGCGAGAGCCCCTTCGCCCGCTGGCTCCTCGGCGGGGTCGACCGGCAGGTGGTCCGCCGCGAGGCCGCGGCTCTTCGGGGGCGGAGCTGATGATCCCGCGCGTGGCCGCGGGGCTCGCGCTCGCGGCGGTCGTCGGGGCCGTCGCGGCGCTCGTGCGGCTCGACCAGGTCCGTCCCCGCGCGACCGCGGGAGACGGCGTGCGCTACCTCGCGCTCGCCCGCGAGGCGAGGCCGGTGCTCCTCGGCTACGAGGCGCTCGCCGCCGACGTCGTCTGGCTGCAGGCGATCCAGTACATGGCCGACCGGTATCGTCGCGGCGACGACCTCGCGGGGCTCTACGACTTCCTGGACGCCGTCACCGAGCTCGACCCGAAGTACGCCCACGTGTACGAGCACGGCTCCACGGCGCTCGTGGCGATCGACCGGCGCCCCGACGAGGCCGTCCGGCTCCTCGAGAAGGGCTACGCGGCGCTGCCCGACGACTGGCGGGTGCCGTACATGCTGGCCTACACGCACCTCTTCTACTACCAGGACTACGCGACCGCGGCCCGCTACCTCGAGGACGCGGCGGCGCGCTTCGGCCGGCCGACCTACATGACCGCGCTGGCGGCGCGCCTCCACGCCCAGGCCGGCTCGTCCGAGGCCGCGCTCGCGTTCCTCGATCGCATGCGCCGGCAGACGACCGATGCCACGGCCCGACAGGGGATCGAGGAGCGGATGGCGGAGGTGATCGTCGATCGGGACCTCAAGGTGATCGCCGCCGCGGTGGCGCGCTTTCGGGAGACCCGACGCCGCGTGCCGGAGACCGTGGGCGAGCTGGTGAGGGCCGGCCTCCTGCCGGCCGAGCCGGTGGAGCCGTTCAACGGCCGGTACGTGATCGATCAGGTCACCGGCGAGGTCTCGAGCACGTCGGGCAAAGGCCTGCTCAAGGCGTACCGGTGGCACAGGGCACCGGATCCGGTGGGGGAGCGACGATGACGGCGGCGGCCGCGATCGAGATTCGCGATCTGGCAAAGACGTTCCGGACCGGCCTGCTCGGGCGGGAGGTCCGCGCGCTCGACGGCCTCTCCCTCGAGGTACAGCCGGGAGAGATCTTCGGGTTCCTCGGACCGAACGGGGCGGGCAAGACGACGACCATCAAGATCCTGCTCGGCTTCGTGCGGCCCGCCTCGGGCGCGGTGCGCGTGCTCGGCGGAAGCCCGACCGACCCGGCCGTCCGCGCCAGGCTCGGCTTCCTGCCCGAGCACCCCTACTTCTACGACTACCTGACCGGCCTCGAGTTCCTGGACTACGTGGGGCGGCTCCACGGCCTGCCGGCCGAGGTCCGCGGCCGGCGCGCGGCGCGGCTGCTCGAGCAGGTCGACATCGCCGCCGCCGCGAAGGCGCCGCTGCGGCGCTACTCGAAGGGGATGCTCCAGCGGCTCGGGCTTGCCCAGGCGCTGATGAACGACCCGGAACTCCTCGTCCTCGACGAGCCGATGTCGGGGCTCGACCCGATGGGGCGCCGGCTCGTCCGCGACCTGATCCTCGACCTCAAGCGGGAAGGGCGGACGATCTTCTTCTCGTCCCACATCCTCTCGGACGTGGAGACGCTGTCCGACCGGGTGGCCATCGTGGCGCACGGCCGCGTGGCGGCCCTCGGCACCGTGGACGACCTGGTCACGGGCGGCGCCGATCGGGTCGAGCTTGCGGCGGCGGCCCTGAGCGGCGAGGCCGTCGCGGCGCTCGGCCGGCTCGCGACGCGGCACGAGGCGCGGGGAGGCCAGCACCTCTTCACCCTCGAGTCGCGCGAGGCGGCCGACGAGGCCGTCCGCGTCCTCGGCCGCGCGGGCGGACGGCTGCTCGGGTTCACGGCCCACCGGCGCAGCCTCGAGGAGCTGTTCGTCGAGCGGGTGGGGCAGGACGGCACGGGGCGGGGGCGATGACGACCATCTGGACGATCGCACGCAACACCTTTCGCGAGGCGATCCGCGATCGGATCCTCTACGGGCTCCTCGCGTTCGCCATGCTGCTCATCGGCACGTCGGTCGCCCTGGCCGACCTGTCGATCGGCCAGCAGCAGCGGCTCGTGAAGGACATCGGCCTCGGCGCCATCTCGCTGATCGGCGTCCTCATGGCGGTGTTCCTCGGCATCACCCTCGTCTCGCGCGAGATCGAGCGGCGGACGGTCTACACGATCCTGTCGAAGCCGATCCACCGCTATCAGTTCCTCCTCGGCCGCTACCTCGGCCTGGTCGCCACGATCGGCGTGAACGTGATCGTGATGGGCGCCGGCCTCGCGGCGCTCGTCCTCGCGAAGGGCTGGTGGCACCCCAACCTCCTGGCCGCGCTCCTGCTCGTGGCCGAGGAGCTGCTCGTCGTGGCCGCGATCGCGACGCTCTTCTCGTCGTTCACCACCCCGACCCTGGCGGCCATCTTCACGCTCGGCCTCTTCGTCGTCGGGCACCTGACCGGGACGCTGCGCACGATGGCCGAGCGTGCCCCGGAGGCTGCGACCAGGGTCTTTGCCGCGGCGCTGTACTACCTGCTGCCGAACCTCGAGGCGTTCAACGTGAAGGGGCGCGTGGCGAACCGGGAGGCGGTGAGCCTCCTCGAGGTGGGCCTCGCCAGCGGCTACGCGGCGCTCTACCTCGTCGGCGTCCTCGCCCTCGCGGTGGTCGTGTTCGAGCGCCGGGAGCTGCGCTGAGGGCGCGGTCCGCGAGGGGCCGGACGACGCTGCGAAAACTTTGCGAAGGGGACGGCGATCCGGGCGGCGCCGGCGCGGGTGAGCGGCGCCAAGTTCGCGGGTTTCCTCCCGGTTCCCCGAGTCGCCCGGCGCCGGGCCGCTTGGCCTGGCGCTTGCTTTCCGGGCCGGGGATGCCCGCCGCCGTCGCCCACGAGACGCCGATCGACGAGCGCGCCGCCCGAGGCCGAAGGCCGGCGGGGAACGGATCGCCGCTGCGCGTCCGCTACTACACGAAGGGGACCGCCGCCGACCCGGGGAGCCGGTATCGCGCGTACCAGTACGCGCCCCGGCTGG
>DASVDK010000126.1:0-2097 GCA_036381125.1 Thermodesulfobacteriota bacterium
CGCTGCGGTGCCGTTGGAGGCGGGGGCGGCCGAGGGGCGGCAGAGCGCAACCTATTTCGCCGTGAGCGGGTTCTTCCTGGGGCTCACGGACACCGAGATTCGCGACATCACGGCCGGGGGGATCGAGCGCGACATGGAGTCCGACGACGGCTGGGGCGGCGGGCTCGCGCTCGGCTACGGCAGCCGGGGCGGCCTCCGTTTCGAGGTCGAGGGGGCGTACCGCAAGAACGACGCCAACCTGCGCCCTGGCGGCCCGGTCCTTCCCGCGAGCGAGGGCGACATCCACTCCATTGCCATCATGGGGAACCTCTACTTCGAGCCGCAGCTCAAGTTCCCGGTCAACCCCTACATCGGCGCCGGGGCCGGGTACGCCAACGTGGCGCTCGACGTGAACGACCTCGACATCGACGACGACGACTGGGTGTTCGCGTACCAGGCGATGGCCGGCGCCGTGCTGAAGCTCGGCGCGCAGGCCGGGCTCTTCGCGGGGTATCGCTACTTCGCCACGGACGACCCCGCCTTCCAGGGCACCGACATCGAGTACCGCACGCACAACCTCGAAGTCGGTCTGCGCTTCGGCTTCTGACCGTTCGCCCGGGCGCGGCCGGCCGGCCGCGCCCGCCTTTCCCAGGAACTCCAGTAATTCCGCGCCCTTCCGAACCTGTCGCGGCCGATCCTCGAGCCGGCGCACTTCGCCGTGGCCGAGCGGGCGCTCTCGGTGGATCATCGGACGTGTCGACTCTCGGGTCGGGCAGGCGAAAGGAGCCAGGGATATGCAGCTTGGGATGATCGGCCTCGGCCGGATGGGGGGCAACATGGTGCGCCGTCTCGTGCGCGCCGGCCACGAGTGCGTCGTGTACGATCGCCGGCCGGCCGCCGTGGAGGCGCTCGCGTCCGAGGGGGCTCTCGGCGCGGACTCGCTCGACGACCTCGTCCGCCGGCTCGCCAGACCGCGGGCGGTCTGGCTCATGGTCCCGGCCGCCGCGGTGGACGCCGCGCTCGCCGACCTCGTGCCGCGCCTCGAGGCGGGCGACGTCGTGGTGGACGGCGGCAACTCGCACTACCATGACGACATCCGCCGCGCGCGCGAGCTGGCCGCGCGGGGCCTCCACTACCTGGACGTGGGTACGAGCGGAGGCGTGTGGGGACTCGCGCGCGGCTACTGCCTGATGATCGGCGGCGACGCCGAGGTCGTCCGCCGGCTCGGGCCGATCTTCGAGGCGCTCGCGCCGGGGCCCGAGGCGGCGCCGCGCACCCCCGGCCGCGTGGGCCCGCCCGCGCCGGCCGAGCACGGCTACCTGCACTGCGGCCCGAGCGGCGCCGGCCATTTCGTCAAGATGGTGCACAACGGCATCGAGTACGGCCTGATGGCCGCCTACGCCGAGGGCCTCAACATCCTCGCGCACGCCAACGTCGGCGGCCGGGCACGGGAGGCCGACGCCGAGACGACGCCGCTCCGGCACCCGGAGCACTACCGCTACGAGCTGCCGCTGGCCGACATCGCCGAGGTGTGGCGGCGCGGGAGCGTGATCGGCTCCTGGCTGCTCGACCTGACCGCGTCGGCGCTGCTCGCGAGCCCGGGGCTCGAGAACTTCGACGGCCGGGTCTCCGACTCCGGGGAGGGGCGGTGGGCGGTCGCCGCGGCCATCGACGAGTCGGTGCCGGCGCCCGTGCTCTCGGCCGCCCTCTACGCCCGCTTCAGCTCGCGGGGGGAGGCCGACTTCGCCAACCGCCTCCTCTCGGCCCTGCGCTACGGTTTCGGGGGACACGAGGAGAAGCCATGAGCCGGACACCCCTCACGCAGCTTCCCGCCTGGCGGGCGCTCCTGGCCCACCACGAACAGGTCCGGGACCTCCACCTGCGCGACCTCTTTGCCGCCGACCCGACGCGCGGCGAGCGAATGTCGGCCGAGGGGGCGGGCCTATACCTGGACTACGCCAAGAACCGGATCACCGACGAGACGCTGCGCCTGCTGCTGGACCTGGCGGAAGCCTGCGGCCTGCGCACGCGGATCGACGCCATGTTCCGCGGCGAGAAGATCAACGTCTCCGAGAACCGCGCCGTGCTGCACGTCGCCCTGCGCGCCCCGAAGGACGA
>DASVDK010000127.1:0-19379 GCA_036381125.1 Thermodesulfobacteriota bacterium
GAAGATCTCCGTGTGGCCCGGGTACCTGTAGCCGGCCAGGTGCATCGCCTCCTTGTTGAGGGGGGCCGTGGCGACGGCGTCCACGCGGCCGGCGAGGGCATGGTCGATGGCGGCGAAGACGTAGGCGACGGCCGCCTCCCCGCCCTCGGCGCAGAGGCGTCCCCAGGGCAGAGGCTGTCGCGGCAGGCCGACCTCGAGCACGCCGACCCGGCCCTCCGGGAGGTCGCCGGGGCGGTCGGCGGCAGCCGGGACGAGCCGGTCGGCCACCTCGGGCGCCGCGCGTCGCAGCGTCGCCACGTGGCCGACGATGACCGGGCGCACCGCGGCCTGGACGGCGGGGCTCGCGGCGGCCCGGGCGGCGATCTCCGGTCCGATGCCGGCCGGGTCTCCCATGGTGATGGCGACGACGGGCTTCACGGGCGACTCCCGGGGGCGGTTTGCGGGTTGACTTTGTGGACTGTGGCCACTATGGTACACTCCCTTTTCGTTGGTCCCGCCGGTTTTTCCAGGGAGATTCACGACTTTGGGCGATCTCACCGTAGTCGACATACTCCGCACCGCGGGGCCGGTCGTCAAGTCGGTCCTCCTGCTCTTGCTTGCCTTCTCCGTGGCGTCCTGGGGCATCATCCTCCACAAGTGGCGCCAGCTCAGACGGGCCGAGCGGGAGTCGAAGCTCTTCCTCAAGCTCTTCTGGGAGGGGAGCCGCCTCGACTCCATCTTCAGCTCGGCCGAGGCGCTTCGCGAGAGCCCGGTCGCCGAGGTGTTCCGCGCGGGCTACATCGAGCTGGTGAAGGTCAAGAAGTCGCAGAGCAGCGGCAGCGAGGCGCGCCCGGCCCCGGCCGGTACCCTGGCGCAGACCGTGGTCACGACGGAGCTGGGCGGCGTCGAGAACGTGAGCCGTGCGCTCCGCCGCGCCGTCGCGTCCGAGATCACGCGCCTCGAGCGCTTCCTCGGCTTCCTCGCCACGACGGGCAGCACCACGCCCTTCATCGGCCTCTTCGGCACGGTCTGGGGGATCATGAGCAGCTTCATCGGGATCGGGCGCGCGGGGGCCGCCACGCTGGCCGTCGTCGCGCCCGGCATCGCCGAGGCGCTCATCGCGACGGCCGTGGGGCTGGCCGCGGCGATCCCGGCGGTCATCTCGTACAACTACTTCCTCACCCGGGTGAAGGTGCTCGCGACGGAGATGGACAACTTCTCCTTCGAGTTCCTCAACATCGTCGAGCGCAACATCTTCAAGAAGTAGGCGGGGCTCGCCATGGCGATGGATACCGGACGACGCAGCGGTACGGCCCTCTCGGAGATCAACGTGACGCCGCTCGTCGACGTCATGCTGGTCCTGCTCATCATCTTCATGGTCACCGCGCCGCTCGTGACGCAGGGCGTCGAGGTGAAGCTGCCGACCGCGGGCGCGCCGCCGCTCGAGGAACGTCGTGACCCGGTCGTCGTGACGATCACGAAGGACCGGAAGGTCTACCTCAACAAGACCGAGATCCGCGCGGCCGACCTGCGGGCCCGCATCGACGGCATCTTCAAGAACCGCGCGGAGGCCGACCGGGAGGTCTACCTGCGGGCTGACTCCGACGTGCCCTACGGGGTCGTCGTCCGCGCCATGGCGGAGATCAAGCGGGCCGGCGTGGGCAAGCTCGGCATGGTCACCGAGCCGCTGGAAGAGGCGCGGTGAGCCCTTCTCGCCGGTCGAGACGGGTCACCCCGCCCGGGGCGGTCAGATGAGGAGCGTCGGGCCGCGTCTCGGGCCCATGATCACGCTCTCGGCCCTCGTCCACCTGGCGACGGTCGGGTACCTGCTCGTCGCGGTGAAGCCGCAACCCCGCATCGTGTACCGCCCGAGCTACACGGTCGACCTGGTCGACGCGCCTCGCGTCGAGGCGAGGGCGGCTGCGGCGCCGACGCCTCCGCCTCCGCCCCCGCCGGCTGCACGGGAGACCCCCCCGCCGCCGCCCGCGCCGGAGTCGACGCCGCCGCCGACCCCTGCCCGCAACGAGATGGCGGAACTCGAGCGGCAGAAGGCGGAGGCCGAGAAGCAGCGCCTGGCCGAGCTGGAGCGCCAGAAGGCGGCCGAGGCCGAGAAGCAGCGCCTGGCCGAGCTGGAGCGGCAGAAGGCGGCCGAGGCCGAGAAGCAGCGCCTGGCCGAGCTGGAGCGCCAGAAGGCCGCCGAGGCGGAGAAGGCCCGGCAGGCCGAGCTCGAGCGGCAGCGGGCGGCCGAGGCCGAGAAGGCCCGCCAGGCCGAGCTCGAGCGGCAGCGGGCGGCCGAGGCGGAGAAGGCCCGGCAGGCCGAGCTCGAGCGGCAGCGGGCCGAGGCCGAGCGGCAGGCCCGGCTCGCGAAGCTCGAGGAGGAGCGCGCCCGCATCCGCGAGGAGGCCGAGCGGCAGCGGGCCGAGGCCGAGCGGCAGGCCCGGCTCGCGAAGCTCGAGGAGGAGCGCGCCCGCATCCGCGAGGTGGCCGCGCGGGCGGCAGCGGCCAGGGCGGCCGAGGAGGCGCTCAAGGTCAAGTTCCAGGCCTACTATGACAACGCGCACCGGACGATCAGCGGCTTCTGGATCGTCCCCGAATGGGTCCGCCGCCGGGACGTCGAAGTGCGGGTGAGCCTCACCGTCGCGCGGGACGGCCGCATCCTGTCGACCGCCATCGAGAAGCGGTCGGGGTTCGCGGACCTCGACGAGTCGGTCGTCCGGGCCGTGGAGAAGGCCCGGCAGGCCGGCTTGCCGCCGCTGCCGCCGGAGTACACCGAGGACACGCTCGAGTTCGGGCTCATCTTCAACCCGTCCACGTCGTAAGCGGGGGTCGCCGCCTGTGAGCCGACGCGCCATTCTCATCCCGCTCCTCGCCGCCGCCTGGCTCCTCGCGCCGGCCGCGCCCGGGCGTGCGCAGGAAGACAAGGTCTACATCGAGATCAACCCCTCGGATCAGCGGCGTCTGCCGATCGCGGTCGTGGACTTCGTCAACGCGACGCCCGGTCCGGGCGGCGCCGATCCCTCGGGCGGCAAGACGCTCGCGGAGGTCGTCGCGAAGGACCTCGAGTTCACCGGCCTCTTCCGCGTCCTCGACCCGGCCGGGTTCATCGAGGATCCGAAGAAGCAGGCCGTCCTCCTTCGGGAGATCGACTTCTCGGACTGGACGATGGTGGGGGCCGAGGCGGTCGTGAAGGGCCGCTACCGCGTGGACGGGCGGGCGCTCAAGGTGGAGGCGTACCTCTACGACCCGCTCCAGCAGAAGCAGCTCCTCGGCCGCGAGTACACCGCGGAGGTCTCGGCCCTGCGGCGGGTCGCCCACCGGTTCGCCTCCGACGTGCTCGAGGCGCTCACCGGCGAGCCGGGCGCCTTCGATACGCGGATCGCCTTCGTCTCGACGCGCACCGGGACGAAGGAGGTCTACGTCATGGACTACGACGGCCAGAACGTCCGGCAGGTCACGCGGACCCGGTCGATCAACCTCGTGCCGACCTGGTCGCCGGACGGCCGGAAGTTGGCGTTCGTCTCGTTCATGGAGCGCAACCCCGACCTCTTCTTCCTCTCCGTGGCGGACGGCTCGCTCCTGCGGCTCAAGCTCCCGTTCACCTGGCGCGGCTCGTTCAACGGCGGCGCCTGGTCCCCCAGGGGCGACCTCTTCGCCTTCGGCGCCAGTCGCGAGGGCAACTCCGACATCTGGATCATGAACGTCGACGGCAGCGGCCTGCGGCAGCTCACGAACCACTTCGCCCAGGACGTGGCCCCGGCGTTCTCGCCGGACGGCCGCCAGATCGTCTTCGTCTCCGACCGGGGAGGCAACCCCACCCTGTACGTGACCGACGTGCGGGGCGGCGAGGCCAGGCGCCTGGTCTACGAGGGGAAGAACAACTACTCGCCCGCCTGGTCGCCCAGGGGCGACCGGATCGCCTTCATCTGCCAGAACGATCGCGGGCGTGCCGACGTCTGCGTCGTCAACCCCGATGGCACGGGGCTTGCCAGGTTGACGAGCGAGGGGTCCAGCGATTCCCCGAGCTGGTCGCCGGACGGGCGCTTCATCGCCTTCGAGTCGAACCGCGACGGCGCCCGGCGGATCTATGTCATGAACGCGAACGGGGCCAACCCCCGACGCGTCGTCCCCGCCGGGCTCGGGGGCCAGGGCGAGGACACCGCGCCCGCCTGGTCGCCCCGATCCGGAGAGTAGAGGGAGGAGTCACGGCCATGCCACCGACGCGTGCCACGTCGATCGTCCTCGTCGCTGTCGTCGTCCTTGCCGCCGGCTGCGGCGGACGGCGCTCGGACACCATCCAGGCAGCCGACCTGCCGCGGGCGACCGACGGCCAGTCGTCGCCGGCCGGTCCCGGCGCCGCGGCGCCCGGCGGCGCCGGCGCGCCGGAGGACGCCGTCGCCGGCCGCACGCTCGAGGGGGCGCCGACCACCACCGCCCCGGGCGGCGCGGCCCCCGGGGAGCAGCTCGCCCTCGGCCCGACGGTCGACAGCCCGGCGGGTCCGGTGCAGGAGGTCGAGGCGCTGCGGGACGTCTACTTCGAGTTCGACTCGGCGTCCCTCACCGACGGCGCGCGCGAGGCGCTCAACTTCAACGCCAACTGGATGCAGCGCTTCCCCGGGACGCGGGTCCTCATCGAGGGGCACACCGACCAGCGGGGCAGCACCGCATACAACCTCGCGCTCGGCGAGCGGCGAGCCGTCGCGGCCCGCGACTACCTCGTCTCGCTCGGCATCGCGCGCGAGCGCATCCAGACCATCTCCTACGGCAAGGAGCGGCCGGCCGATCCGGGGCAGAACGAGGCCGCGTGGGCGAAGAACCGCCGCGCGCACTTCGTCGTCGTCACCCAGTCGTCCGGCGCCGCCCGGTAGGTAGGACGGCTCCAGTCAAGGAGGGACGCATGCGGACCGCCATCCTCGCCGTCGCCGCATTCGGTCTGGTCGTTGCCGGCTGCCAGTCGTTCCCCGGCGACCAGAACCGCCAGCTCCAGAGTGACATCCAGCGCCTCGACCTCCAGGTGCGGCAGCTCCGGCAGGCCGGAGGCGCCGGCGGCGAGCTGTCGCGCCGTCTCGACGCGGTCGAGCGGAACGTGCAGCAGCTCGGCCAGCAGCTCACCCAGCTCCAGCGGCTGCAGGCCGACCTGACGGCGCGCTACGACGCCATCCGCCAGGATCAGATGACGCTCACCGGCCGCTTCGACGAGACCAAGTACCTCGCCCAGCGGCTCTCGCAGGACCAGGAGCAGGTCCAGAAGGTGAGCGCGCAGCTCGCCGCGATGGATCAGCGGTTGCGACAGCTCGACCAGGAGCTCGACGCCCTGCGCCGCGCCGAGGGCGAACGGCAGACGACGGCGCGCACGCAGCCCTCGCCGGCGGTCCAGGCGCCCTCGCAGGCGTCTGCCCGGGCGCCTGCCGTGCAGCCGGCCGAGGCGCTCTACCAGGAGGGCTTCGAGCTGTTCAAGAAGCGCGAGTACGCGAAGGCGCGGGAGAAGTTCCAGCAGTTCCTCAAGGCGAACCCGAGTTCCGACTTCGCCGAGGGCGCCATGTACTTCATCGCGGAGACCTACTTCGCGGAGCGCGACTACGAGAACGCCATCCTCCGCTACGAGGAGCTGCTCGTGCGCTACCCCAAGGGGCGCCGGGTGCCGGCGGCGCTGCTGCAGCAGGGCTTCGCCTTCAAGGAACTGGGCGCGCCGAAGGACGCGCGCATGGCCTTCCAGAAGATCCTCGACACCTTCCCCAACTCGACCGAGGCGACGCTCGCCAAGGTCGAGCTGCCGAAGCTGCCGGTCCAGTAGGGCGGGCGAGGGGAGGGCCGGGCCATCGCCAGGAGGCGTCCTTCGCGCCGCGTGCGGAGGGTCATCGGCTACGCCGTGCTGGCGGTCGGGGTCGCGGCGCTCGCGCTCGCGATCCAGACCTTCTACCTGTACACGGTCGTCACCGGCCGCCTCGAGGCGATCACCTGGAAGCTGCCGTCCAAGGTCTTCGCCGCGCCGGTGGCCCTCTACCCCGGCGCGGACATCGGGCGGCTCGACCTCACGGGGAAGCTCCGGCGGCTGAACTACCGGCCGGCGCCGCCGACCGGGCCGCTCGAGCCGGGGCAGTACCGCCGCGGGCCGTCCGGCCTCGACCTGCACCTCCACGACACGCCCTACCCCGGCCGCCCCGACGGACCGTCGATCGTCCGACTGGAGCTGGCGGGGCAGGTCGTGACGAACGTGCTCGACCCGCGCTCCGGCGACGAGCTGGCCGTCGTCGAGCTGGAGCCGGAGCTCATCACCGAGCTCTTCGACACGACCCGCGAGGACCGCACGCTCGTCACCTTCGACCAGCTCCCCACCGCGCTGGTGGACGCCCTCGTCGCCATCGAGGACACCCGGTTCCACGAGCACTTCGGGCTCGACTGGCGGGGCATCGCGCGCGCCGCCTACCGGAACCTCCGGGCGGGGCGGATCGCCGAAGGGGGCAGCACCCTCACCCAGCAGCTCGTGAAGAACGTCTTCCTCACCGAGGAGCGGACGTTCCTGCGGAAGATCAACGAGGCCATCATCGCCGTCATGCTCGAGCGCCGCTACTCGAAGCGGCAGATCCTCGAGTTCTACGCGAACGAGGTCTACCTCGGTCAGGCCGGGCCGACCGCCATCCACGGCTTCGGCGAGGCGTCACGCTACTACTTCGGCAAGGACGTGTCGAAGCTCACGGTGGGCGAGTCCGCGCTCCTGGCCGGCATGGTCCGCGCTCCCAACGCGCTCAACCCCGTGACGAACCCGAAGCGAGCCAAGGCCCGCCGCAACGTCGTCCTCAACCGGATGCTCGACACCGGCGTGCTCGCCAAGGCCGACTACCTCGCGGCCCTGAGCGAGCCGGTGGACGTCAAGCCGGCCGTGGTGAAGGGCAACGACGCTCCCTACTTCGTCGACTTCCTGCGGGCGCAGTTGAACGAGATCTACCCCAGGGAGGTCCTCACCTCCGAGGGGCTTCGCGTCTACACGACCCTCGACCTCGACCTCCAGCACCGCGCGCAGGCCGCGCTCGACCGCGGGCTCGCGAGGCTCGAGCGGCAGTTCCCGAAGCTCAGGCGCGACGACCCCGCGAAGGCGCTCCAGGGGGCCGTCATCGTCCTCTCGCCGCAGACCGGCGCCATCCGCGCGATGGTCGGCGGCCGGGAGTACGGCACGAGCCAGTTCAACCGCGCGACGCAGGCGAGGCGCCAGCCCGGCTCCACCTTCAAGCCGATCCTCTACGCCGCCGCGTTCTCGCCCGGCGAGAACGGCGCGCCGCCGGCCTTCACGCCCGCCACGATGGTCGACGACACGCCCATCACGCTCCAGGTCGGCGACACGACCTGGCGGCCCGAGAACTACGACCGGAAGTTCCGCGGCCGGGTCTCGGTGCGCACGGCGATCGAGCAGTCGCTCAACGCCTCGGCCGTGCGGGTCGCCCAGGAGATCGGCCTCGCGCGCGTGATCGCCACCGCCCGCGCCCTCGGCGTCGAGAGCCCGCTCAAGGAGGTGCCGGCCCTCGCGCTCGGCGCCTCCGAGGTGACCGTCCTCGAGATGGCCAGCGCCTACGCGACGCTTGCCAACAGCGGCCTGAGGTCCCGGCCCATCGCGGTGCGCGACGTCGCCGACCGCACCGGCGCCCTCATCGAGCGGCGCCCGTACGAGCTCGAGACCGCGCTGCCGGCCGAGGTGGCCTACGTGGTGACGCACGTCCTCGAGGGGGTCCTCGACCGGGGCACCGGCGCCGCCGCGCGCCGCATGGGGCTCGAGGGGGCCGCCGCCGGCAAGTCGGGCACGACCAGCGACTACCGCGACGCCTGGTTCGCCGGCTACACCCCCGAGGCGGTCGTGATCGTCTGGGTCGGCTTCGACGACGGCACCCCGATCAACCTCACCGGCTCCCAGGCGGCGCTGCCGATCTGGGTCGAGGTCATGCGCGAGGCCCAGGGGGGCCGCGCCGCCGGGCCGTTCCCCGTGCCGCCCGGCGTCACGTTCGCGACCATCGACCCGGCGACCGGCTTCCTCGCGACCAGCGCCTGCCCCGATCGACTCGACGAGGCCTTCGTCGCCGGCACCGAGCCGACCGGGACCTGCCCCATCCACCCCGGCGCCGCCGTGGCCAGCCCCGGCGAGCGCGGCGGCCTGATCCGCTGGATCAAGGAGCTGTTCAGGTAGGTCGGTCCGCGACGTATATCTCTCGCTGAAGCCGCTCCGCCTCTCGTCCCGGCAATAGCCCGCCTCGGACAAGGCCGACGATGGTGGGCTCGGCCCCGTGGCGCGGGGACCTTCACCGCCCCCGGGTCGTGTCCCGAAGTCCCGCCGGATTACTGCCCAATCAAACCGTGCACGCGCCGGCTCATCGGAAGCGGAGATCCGGAAGCCGCATGACCTCGAGCCACGTTCCCACGGCGATCACCAGCCGTGTCCGCCTGTCCCTCGTGAGCAGAACTCGAAGGAGCCTCCGCGGGAGCACGACGACGCTGACGGCCGGCGTCACGACGAAGTGCGCCGCAACCCAGAGCATGCCGCCGGCATCTCCGCCAAGCCAGGTCATGAGCCCATTGAGCTGCCTGACGGCATCATTCGCACCGGGCGACATGGCAGGCATCCATGACGTCGACCCCCGGAAGTGCAGCTACTCGTTCGGCGCCGGTTGGTCGTGTGCACCCGGAGACATGGGTGACAGGTTGTTCTGAGGACATAGGTAACGGTTTCGTGGCGCAGCGCCTGGCTCACGAGCCCCCCGCCCGTTCCACCGCAGGCGCCCCGACCCGTTGATGCGCACCTCTTCGAAGCCCGGGGGATAGACGAAGGGCCGCCCCCACGGCGGCTCGGGCAGGGGCCGGGGCAGGGCCATGCAGGCGAGCAGGTAGCGGCTGAGGGCGGGGTCCGGCGCCGCCGCCGGCGCGGCCGCGCCAGACCGTTGCGGTGCAGCAGGAGGAGGGCGACGGTGCTCACCGCCGGGACGACCGTGTCCGGATTGGCGCGCACCGGCGCCTGGCGCAGCTTCGGCGGCCCCCAGCGCGGCCGCTGGCGCCGCGCCGCGACGATGGCGTCCTCGAGCCCGCGACTCACCGCCCGAGGGCTCATGTGGGGCCGCCGGGACTGGTCGACCAACGGCGCCCAGGCCAGGGCCCGCGTGAGCTACGTGTCGCCGGTCTTCCGGCTGATACCGAGGCGGCGGCACGCCTCGCTCAGGCTGTGCTCGCCGCGCACATAGGCGTCCACGAATCGCTGGCGCTCGTCCATGGGTGTCGTCTCCATCCAGGGCACAGCCTCACCTCCGTGCCCCCTCGGGTGTCACCCATGTCTCTAGATAATCTCGTCCGTTGCGACCCGGTTCACTCGGTCCCCTCTGTTACCTATGCATCTAGGATGGACCTCGGCCGGATCCCGGCGATGGCGCGGGCGCGCGCTCGATTACTGCCGAATCAAGATGATTGGGCAGTAATCCGGCAGGGCCTCGGCGACTCGGGAACCGACGGGGTCAGGTCTCGACCACGGGTCCGGAACTGGCACCAGCCTCGCTGCGTGCCGCGCACCGGAACGGAGGAGCAATTCGTGCCCGACGCGATGATCCTCGAAGCTCCCTCGATCCTCGGCCTGCGGCCGACCGGCTCGGGGCCGGCCATGCCGGGCGCGTCGAGCCGCCAGCCTGCGACCCGCGACGCGATCCGGAGACGCGGATGCTGAACCCCCGTGCGATCGCGGCCTACTCGGTCGCGCTCGGCGACGCCGTGGGCGGCGATTGCAGCATCCTCCTCGGCAACCTGCTGGCCCTGCGGCGGCGCGGGCGCTATGGCCTCCTGTTCCTCGATGGGCACACCGATTTCTACCAGCCGGAGGCGGAGCCGAACGGCGAGGCGGCCTCCATGGACCTGGCGCTCGCCACCGGCCGAGGTCCCGCCGTCGTCACCGACCTGGAGGGGCGACGGCCGCTCCTGCGAGACGACGATGCGGCGGCGTTCGGCTTCCGCGATGCCGACGAGGCGGCGGAGCACGGGAGTCAACCGCTGCCACGAGAGCTGCGCGGGGTGAGCCTGGCCGAGGTCCGCCGCCTGGGTATCGAGCCCGCGGTGCGCGGAGCGGTGGCGCACCTGACGCGTGGCGGCGGCGCCGGCGGGTTCTGGATCCACCTCGATGCCGACGTGCTCGACGATGCCGTGATGCCGGCCGTGGACTACCGGATCCCCGGCGGGCTCGGCTGGGGCGAGCTCGAAGGGGTGCTGCGCGCCGCCATCGGGAGCGGCCGCGCGGTGGGGCTGGACGTCACTGTGTTCAATCCGAACCTCGACCTGGACGGGAGCATCGCCCGAGCCCTCGCGGAGACGCTCGGGCGAGGACTGACGGCGTGAGCGGCGGCGCCGCGGCTACGCCTTCGGCAGCGCCTGCCGATCCTCGAGGACGGGCCGGAAGAGGTCGCCGCGCCCCGCGAGGCGGGCCGGGAGGGTGTGGAGCGTGAACGCCCGGGGGTCGAGCCCGGGCGCGACCTCCTCCCACGCGAGGGGAGTCGAGACCGGCGCGCCCGGCCTGGCGCGCACGCTATAGGGCGCCACGGCCGTCTGCGCGCGCCCGTTGCGCAGCGTGTCGATGTACACGTGGCCGGCCTTGTCGGTGCCGCGGTGCGACGCGGTGGCGCACCCGGGATGCGAACGGGCGACCTCGGCGGCAACGGCGTCGGCGAAGGCGCGCACGGTGTCGAAGGAGGGGCCGCGCCGGACGGGGACGTAGACGTGGAGGCCGCGGCCGCCCGAGGTCTTCGCGTACCCGCGCAGGCCGAGCGAGGCGAGCGCGTCGCGTACCGCGGTCGCCACGGCGGCGAGCTCGGGCATGCCGACGCCGTTCGGGTCGAGGTCGAAGATCACCCGGTCCGGCGCGTCGACGCGGTCGATCCGGCAGGCCCACGGATGGATCTCGATCGCGCCGAGGTTGACCAGGTAGGCGAGGCCGCGGCGGGAGCCGCCGACGGCGTAGGTGATGGTCCGGGCCGAGGTCGGCGCGTAGATGCGCGCCCGGCGAAGCCATGCGGGCGCGTTGGCGGGGACCTGCTTCTGGTGGATGCGCGGCCCCCGGATGCCGTCGGGGTAGCGCTCGAGATTGAGCGGGCGGTCGGCGATGTGCGGCAGGAGCGCGTCGGCCACGCGCTCGTAGTAGTCGAGCAGGTCGCCCTTGGTGATCCCGTCGTCGGGGAAGAGCGGCTTGTCGACGTGCGTGGCGCGCCAGGCGGTCAGGGCTCGGAGTCCTCGCCGTCCGGCGGCACGAGCCGCGACGCGTGGGCAGCGACCCGCTTGCGCGTGAACTCGAGCCGCACGCCGCGATCCGCGCCCCGCGGCGCCACCGAGGCCGCGTCGCGCCGCGGCGAGGCGATGCGCCCCACGATGGCGTCGATGATGCCGTAGGCAAGCGCCTTCTCGGCGTCGAGGTAGAAGTCGGTGCGCTTGGTGTCGCGGATGATCTGCTTGAGCGGCTGGCCGGAGCGCATGGAGAGGATCCGGTAGATCTGCGCCTGCATGGCCTTCAACCGGTCGAGGTGCTGGGCGGCCGACGAGGTCGACTGCCATCCGGCCCACTTGGCCGGCTCGTGGATCATGATCCACGAGTGGGGGAAGGCGAAGCGGCGGCCCGGCGACGCGGCCTGCAGCACCACGGAGCCCATCGAGTAGGCCATGCCCTGGACGTAGATGGACACCTCGATGCCGTCGGCGACGATCTGGGAGATCACGTCGTAGAGCGCGAGACCGTCGGTGACGTTGCCGCCCGGCGTGTTGAGATAGAGCGTGATCGGGTCGCGGCTCTGGCCGGCGAACGTCCGGAACTGTTCGACCACTCGCTTGACCGACTCCTTGTCGATGTCGTCGACGAGGTAGACCTCGCGGCGGCGATCGACCGACTCGCGCCGCAGCAGGTCCTCGACGGCCGTGATCAGCTCGCGCACCTGCCTCTCGGAGATTCTCGCCATGGGGCCCCCGTTCGAAAAACGGGGCGGAGTCTAGCACAGCCCCCTAGCCGCGGGCGAGCCTTTCCGCATCACGCGCGGCTCCCACGCGATCCCGCTGGCCGCTTGCTTGCCGACCCGAGCGAACGGTTCGCATCCAGACGGCGAAGCCGGCTTCCGCGCCGAGGATGAAGACGAGCGCGGAGTAGTAGACCCAGATGAGCAGCAGGACGAGGGCGCCGAGGCTGCCGGACGCGGGGCCGAGCGTGCCCTGCCGCGCGAGGTCGATGTAGACGCGGAACGCCTGCTTGGCCACCTCGAAGAGCACCGCGGTCACCGTCCCCCCGGCGAGGGCGGGGAGGATCGGGAGGCCTCGCGCGGGCGCGGTCGTGTAGAGGAGCGTGAACATCAGGACGTTCACGACGAGCGCGCCGCCGAGCGCCACGGTGGGGGCGACCCAGTCGGTGCGCAGCCCGATCGCCCGGAGGACGTCGACGCCGAACTCCTGCACGACCGCGAAGACGGTGGTGAAGCCGATCGACAGGAGGAAGAAGATCCCGAGCACGAACACCATCACGACGTCGAAGATCTTGCCCGCGACGAGGCTTCGCGTCTCGGGGACCTCGAAGACGGTGTTCAGGACCGTGCGGATCGACGAGACGACGCCGGTCGACACCCAGATGAGGCCGAGCAGGCCGATCGCGCCGATCGTGGCGCGGCTCTGCACCACGGCGAGGAGGCTGCCGACGATCTCCTCGCTCGCGAAGGGGAGGAAGCGCTGGATCGCCCCCATGACCTCGCGCGTCGCGGTGTCGGACGAGGCCAGCGCGTACCCGACGGCCGCGAACAGGAGGACCAGGAGCGGGATCAGCGTCGTGACGACGCTGAAGGCCAGACCCGCCGCCATGAAGAAGACGTTGTCGCGGCCGAGCTTGTCGTAGACCCGGGCGAGCGTTTCCACACGCCCGGGGCGACGCAAGACGCAGGCCGGGTCAGCGGCGGGTCTGCCAGAAGGCCTCGAGCGCCTCCCTGGCCGCCCCCGACCCCTTGAGGTACCAGAGGTCGCCGTTGACGAGCAGCGCGGCGACGGCGACCTCGGGGTCGTCCACCGGCGCGAAGCCGGTGAACCAGTCGTAGTGCCCGCGAGGGTTGTTGCCGTTCAGCGAGCCGGTCTTGCCGGCGATCTCCCCGCGGCGGGCGGCCCTGGAGTCGCGGAACGCTCGCCGGCTCGTCCCCTGGGTGACCGTGTCGACCATCATCCCGGCCAGGGCGCTTGCCGTCTGCGCCCGCATCGTCCGGACGAGCACCTCGGGCCTGGCCTCGTACACCACGCGGCCCTTCGCATCGACCACCGACTCGACGATCCACGGGCGGGGCATGTGGCCCTCGTTGGCGATGGCCGCGGAGATCAGCGCGGCGTGGAGCGGGCTGATCGTCACCTCGCCGAAGCCGGCTCCCGTCTTGCCGAGGCCGAACGGGTCGTCGGGCACGCTGGCGCGCGAGACGCCGAGCGGTAGCTCGAAGGGGATCTGGCGGTTGAACGCGAACGCCTCGGCGGCGGCGGCCAGCCGATCGGCCCCGACGCGCTTCACCGCCACCTTCGCGAGGACCGGGTTGTTCGAGCGCGCGAGAGCCTGCTCCATGGTCATGACCCATCGCTCGCGGTCGGGGTTGTCCCTCACGTGCTCGGGGCGGAGGCGTCGCAGGCCACCGCCCACGGTGTAGATCTTCGTTGCCGGGGTCACGGTGCCGGCCTCGAGGCCGGCGGCCGCGGTGACGAGCTTGAAGAGCGACGCGGCGGGGAACTCGCTCCGCAGCGCGATCACGCCGAGCGCGCGGTCGCGCGCCGTCGAGGCGAGCCCGAGGACGCGGCCGTCGCGCGGGTCGAGCATGACGATCGCCCCGGCGATCGGCCGGGCGCGCGCGAGGATCTTCTCGAGGCGCTCCTGGAGGTCGGGGTCGAGCGTGAGGCGGGCCCGGTGGCCGTCGGGCAGGGCGACGACCGCGGCACCGTCGACGACCTCGATCGCGGCGAGGTCGCTCGGGTCGAGACGGAACTCCGAGGCCGGGTCCGGCGCGGCCTCCACGGCCGGCGCGGCCGTGCGCGGTTGGCCGAGGAAGGCGCCGCCCGCCCCGGGCCGGTCGTCGCGCATGGTCGCCGCCAGGCCGGCGAGCGCCAGCAGCGCGAGGCCGAGTCCGGTCACGGCCGAAAGGCGGCGCACGATTCGACGGCGCCGGCCGTACCGCTGGTAGTCGCGCCAGCTACGGAGTCTCACCCTCTCCCCTCCCGCGATGCTCTCCGGTATGGACGGCCGGCGGCGTTCACGCCGTGCCGCCCACGATGATCTCGGGTATGCGCAGCGTCGGCTGCGCGTCGGCCACGGGGACCCCCTGGCCGTCCTTGCCGCAGGTGCCGATGGCGAAGCCGAGGTCGCGGCCGACGCGGTCGATGGCGGTCAGGACCGCGGGGCCGTTGCCGGTGAGCGTCGCGCCGCGCACCGGCTCGCCGATGCGCCCGTGCTCGAGCCGGTAGCCCTCCACCACCTCGAACACGAAGTCGCCGTTCACCGTGTTCACCTGCCCGCCGCCCATGCGGCGCACGAAGAGGCCGCGGTCGACCGACCGCACGATGGCCTCGGGGTCGTCGTCGCCCGGTGCGATGAAGATGTTCGTCATGCGAGGGATCGGCGCGTGACGGTAGGACTCGCGCCGGCCGTTGCCGGTCGGGGCCGCGGCGAGCTTCATCGCCGAGCGCCGATCGTGGAGGTAGCCTCGCAGCACGCCGCGCTCGACGAGCACGGTGCGCGCCCCGGGGACCGCCTCGTCGTCGAAGGCGAACGACCCGCGGCGACCCGGCAGCGTCGCGTCGTCGACCACCGAGACGATCGGGGCCGCCACGACGTCGCCGATGCGGTCTCCGTAGACGGAGAGCCCCTCGCCCGCGAGGTCGGCCTCGAGCCCGTGCCCGACCGCCTCGTGCACCATCGTGCCGCCCGCCTCGCTCGAGAGCACGACCGGCATCGGGCCCGACGGCGCCGGCGCGGCGTCGAGCAGCACGAGGGCGAGGTCGGCTGCCCGCGTGGCCACCGCCTCGGCCGGCTCGGCGTCGAACAGCTCCATCCCGACCGTCCCCCCGACCGGCACGTAGCCGGTCTGCAGCCGGTCGCCCTCGCCCGCGACGACGGTCGCCGCGAGGGTGGTGAGCACCCGCTCGCCGTCGGCCGTGTCGCCGGTGGAGGTGAAGATGGCGAGCCGCTGCGCGACGTCTCTATAGGTGATCCGCACCTGGCGGACGCGCGGGTCGCGCCCGCGGGCCGCCGCATTGGCCGACGCGACCAGGCGTGCCTTCGCCGAGAGCGACGACCGGCCGGGGTGACGCCCGGCGAAGGTCCCCCTCAGCGGGCCGGCGAAGGCGGCCACGCAGCCCGCAACCCCTTCCCGCGCCGCGGCGGCCACCTCGCTCGCCAGCGCCCGTAGACCTGCCGGCGTGCCGTCGTTGGTGTAGCCGTAGGCCGTGCGTCCGCCGAAGAGCACCCGAAGGCCGGCGCCGGCGTCGACCGTGTCGACCACCGACTCCATCCGGTCTCCCTCGAACACGAGCGCGGCCGTCCGCCTGGCCTCCACGAAGAGGTCCGCGTACTCGCCGCCGCGCGCGAGCGCGCGGGCAAGGATGTCCTGGGCGAGGTTACGGTCGAGCATCGAGCATGCGCCGTGTCGGGTGGAGGAGCCTAACATAACTCGAGCTTCGGGGGGAACCCCCGGAGTTCAAATTTCTTGACACCCGGGTGGGGGGCACGTATATTCCGCGCGCCAGCGGCCAGGACTGACGTAAGTCCTCGAATGGACTGCATTCTGGAGGCATCGACCGGTATGGACCGCGCTCGCCTGCGTCTCCCGCTCACCGCCGCCGCCCTGGCGGCGGGCCTCGTCGTCTCCATCGCCGATGCCCAGACCTATACCGACCGCGCGCGGGATGCGGCCGCCCGGATCGAGGCGGCGCAGGCGGACCACGCGGCCGCGGCCGACGCCCAGGCGGCCGACCCTGCGGCCGAGGCGGGTGACCTCCCGGCCCAGCCGGGCGTCATGTCGTTCACCCCGACCGGGACGGGGGAGGTCGATGCGGGCGCTACCGAGCCCCTGGGGGCGCCCACGATCATCTCCGGCGACGGTCCGGGCACGCCGACCGCCCCGGAGACCCGGGTGTACATCGTCCAGCGGGGCGACACCCTCTGGGACATCTCCGGTCGCTTCCTCGGCAACCCGTTCCGCTGGCCGTCGCTGTGGGAGAAGAACCGCTACATCGCGGACCCCCACTGGATCTACCCCGGCAACCCGATCGACCTCGCCGAGCTCGAGCGCCGCCTCGACGCCGCCGAGGCCGAGGCGCGCGCCGCGAGCGAGACCGGCCTGATCCCGCCCGGGGCGGGCACGATGGACCCGGAGGCCTTCGTCCGGGCGACGACGACCGAGACCGAGGAGGTGCCGACCGGGCCGCGCATCCACCTGTCGCTGACGCCGCGGGTCGAGGACCGGCGGTACGACGTGCAGCAGGGCTTCATCGCGGACGAGGAGATCGACGGCCTGGGCCGCGTGATCGACTGGCCGGTCGCCGAGCGCCGCCTGGCGACCGAGGCGGACACCATTTATCTGGCGCTCGGCCGGGGGCAGAGCGCCGCCGTGGGCGACCGCTTCTCCATCATCCGGCGGGGCGAGAAGGTGCCGCACCCCACGAAGTGGGGGACGGTCGGCTACCGGTACCGCCACGTGGGCGACGTCGTCGTGACGGCGGTGAACGACCAGGTCGCCACGGCGACGGTCACGCGCGCCCTCGACACCATCGAGCGCGGCGACCGGGTCCGCGCCTACGAGCCCTTCTTCGTGGAGGTCCGGCCGAAGCCGGCCGCCAGGGCGCTCGACGCCGTGGTGGTCGCCTCGAAGTGGGACACCGACCTCTCGGCCGAGCACGACATCGTCTACGTCGACAAGGGCTCCGAGGACGGCGTGGAGGTCGGCAACGTCTTCGCGGTGTCCAGGCCGGGCCGGCGGATCGACGGCGTGCGGACGCCGAGTCGGGTGATCGCCCATCTGCTGGTCCTCGAGACGGGCAAGCGAACCTCGTCGGCCATGGTCTTCCGCAGCACCGAGCCGATCGAGGCCGGCGACCGCGCCACCCTGTCCGTGCAGCCCTAGTTTGACCCGACTCGCCGGGCGGCTATACTTCCCGGGTCCGCTCGCCGGGGTGGGCATCCGCCCGCCGGCCGGTCTCCGGGACGCCGCTCTGTGGGAGGGCAACGGGTGGAGACGCGGACCATCGAGCGAGGGGCGCCGGACTACCCGCCGAGCCTCGAGCGTCTGTCCGATCCGCCGGCGCGACTCTACGTGGCCGGCACCTGGCCCTGGCCGCCGGGCGTGGCCATCGTCGGCGCCCGCGCGGCCACGCCGGCGGGCCGCCGGCTCGCGGGCGACCTCGCGGCCGCGCTGGCGGCCGTCGGCGTGCCGGTCGTGAGCGGTCTGGCGCGCGGGATCGACGCGGCCGCGCACGTCGGGGCACTCGAGGGCGGGGGCCCGACCCTGGCCGTGCTCGGCAGCGGCCTCGACCGCATCTACCCGCCGGAGCACGCGGCGCTGGCCGACCGCGTGCGGCGCGCCGGCGCGCTGGTGACCGAGTACCCGCCCGGCACGCCGCCGAACGGGTGGCACTTCCCGAGGCGCAACCGGCTCCTGGCCGCGCTGTCGACGGCCGTGGTGGTGGTCGAGGCGGGCGAGCGGAGCGGCGCGCTCGGCACGGCGCGGATGGCGCTCGACCTCGGACTCGACGTCCTCGCGGTGCCGGGACCGCCCGGCGCGCCCCTGGCGCGCGGGACCAACGGGTTGATCAGGGACGGCGCCGGGCTCGTCGAAGGTCCGGAGGACCTCCTCGCCGCGATCGGCCGGACCCCGCGTCCCCTCGACCGCGAGGCCGAGCGGCTGCTGCCGTCGGACGACGCCAGGCGGGTGCTCGACGTGCTCGGCGGCCGCCGCCTGGCGCTCGACGAGATCGCGATCGAGGCCGGTCTTCCGGCCGGCCGCGTGGCGGCGGCCCTGGTCGTGCTCGAGATGTCGGGCCTCGTCGATCCCCCGACCGGCCAGTTGTACAGCGCCCGGCCCGGGCGGTCGGTGCGACACACATGGAGGGCCTCGTGAGATGCGCGAGCGATTCCTCGACCTGGTGACGCTGCTCGCCCGATACCTCTTCGAGGAAGGCCGCGAGGACGAGGACGCGATCGTCGAGGAGCTGGCGGCCGAGGGCTACGATCCCCAGGACACGCGCGAAGCGTTCGAGTGGTTGGAGCAGGTGGCGGCCGCCCGGGGCGGTCGGCCGCTCGTGCGGCCGGGCGCCGAGGACAGCGCCTCGCGGGTGCTGACGCCGGCCGAGCAGCTCAAGATCGACGCCGCCGCGTACGGCTACCTGATGCGCCTGCGGCAGCTCGGGCTCCTCGACACGCTCCTGCTCGAGCGGGTCCTCGAGCGCGCGATGGAGGTCGACGCGGACGAGATCGGCGTCGAGGAGGCGAAGCAGATCGCGGCGCTGGTGCTCTTCGACCGGAGCCCCTACGAGGTGCGGGGCCACGTCCTCGACCTCGTCGAGGATCGCCGGGAGCGCGTGTACCACTAGCAGCCGGCGGGGCGCCGGCGTCCGCTCACCCGCTTGACGCCCCTGGTACAGTCCGGAGGATCATGGGCAAGTCACTGGTCATCGTCGAGTCGCCCGCCAAGGCGAAGACGATCAACAAGTACCTGGGACGCGACTTCGTCGTGCGGTCCTCGGTCGGGCACGTCAAGGACCTGCCCAAGAGCCAGCTCGGCGTCGACGTCGAGCACGACTTCCAGCCCGAGTACGAGGTCATCCGCGGCAAGGGGAAGGTGCTCGCGGAGATCAAGAAGCTCGCCAAGGAGGCCGAGGCGATCTACCTGGCACCCGACCCCGACCGGGAGGGCGAGGCGATCGCCTGGCACATCGCGCAGGAGATCGGTGCCATCCCGGACGGCAACGGCGCCGGCAGGCCGGCCAGGGGCAAGGCCGGTCGAGGCGCCTCGAAGAAGACCGCCGCGAAGTCCCGCGCGAAGAAGGGTCCGAAGGTCTACCGCGTCCTCTTCAACGAGATCACCAAGAAGGCCATCCAGGAGGCCATCCGGAACCCGGCCGAGCTGAACGAGGCCAAGTACAACGCGCAGCAGGCCCGCCGGATCCTCGACCGCCTCGTCGGCTACCAGATCAGCCCGCTCCTCTGGGACAAGGTCCGGCGCGGCCTGTCGGCCGGACGGGTCCAGTCGGTGGCCGTGCGGCTCATCGTCGACCGCGAGCGCGAGATCCGCGCCTTCAAGCCCGAGGAGTACTGGTCGATCACGGCCACGCTCGAGGGCCGGACGCCGCCCCCCTTCGAGGCGAAGCTCGTCCGCATCGGCGACCGGAAGGTCGAGATCGGCTCG
>DASVDK010000128.1:0-9998 GCA_036381125.1 Thermodesulfobacteriota bacterium
GTCGCACGCGCGGCACACCCACCCCGGCCGGCACGGCTTGTAGCCGTTGAAGTCGCGGCAGTCGGGGCGCCAGCCTCCCGGAAGCGTGCGCGGGGTGGTCACGGCCGGGCCTCGGGGTGCCTGGCCCGGTACTCCATCTCCCAGAGCTTCAGGTGGCGCAGCAGGTAGTTGAGCCCCACGAGGAGGGCCAGGACGAGCCCGTGCGCGCCGTCGCGGTAGCCGCCGTGGAGCACGAACCGCCCGAAGGCGCGCTCGACCGGCTGCGTGGCGAGCGCCCACCAGGAGAAGCGTCGGCCGGTCTCGAAGTCGAGCCGCGCGTCGATGGTCGAGTAGCGGTTGAACTTGTCCACGAAGGTCTCGACGCGGTCGTACGAGCGGTGGACGAGCGGCTCGGCCGCGTGGGCCACCGGTCCGTCGACCACCATCTTCTCGTGCACGCGCCCCGTCCAGCGGCCGGCCCCCCGCCGGTAGAGGCGCAGCTTGCGCTGCGTGCCCCAGCCGCCGCCGTCGATCCACCGGCCGAAGATGCGTTCGCGCCTGACGAAGCTCATCCCGACGTACGGACCCGGGTCGGCCACGAACCGGCGGATCTCCGCGGCGAGCGCCTCGCTCACCTCCTCGTCCGGATCGACCGCGAAGCACCAGTCGCCGGTCGCCTGGGCGTCGGCGAAGTTGCGCTGGTCGGCGAAGTCGTCGGGCCAGGGCCGCGTCACGACGCGCGCCCCCGCGGCCGCGGCGAGGGCGGCGGTGCCGTCGGTGCTCTCCGAGTCGACGACCACGACCTCGTCGCAGAAGCGCAGGGCGGCGAGGCTCGCCTCGATGCGCGGCGCCTCGTCGCGGGTGATCAGGACGGCCGAGATCCGGGGCCCGGTCATGGGCCCGCCAGTACGGCCGCGTACTGCCCGGCGATCTGCTCCCAGGCGAACCGGGCGACGGTCGGCGCCCGCGCGGCGTCCCCCGGACGCCCGGCCGCCAGCACGTCGCCCAGCGCGTCGGCGACCGCGTCGTGGTCGTCGGGCCGCACGAGCCGGCCGCCCCCCGGGGGGACGAGCTCCGGGAAGGCCGAGCCGTTCGAGACGACGACGGGCAGACCGCACGCCAGCGCCTCGAGCGTCACCGTGGGGCACGCCTCGTCGACCGAGAGGAGCGCGAACGCGTCGGCGGCGGAGAGGTACCGCTCCGGGTCGCTCCGCAGGCCCACCAGCGTGACGGTCGACTCGAGCCCGGCCGACCGCACCGCGGCTTCGAGCGCGGCGCGGTCCTGCGGCGCGCCGTCGCCGACGATCGCGTAGCGGATCCGCGTCCCGTTCGCGCGGGCGAGGAGGCGAGGCAACGCCGCCACGACGTGGCCGATCCCCTTGCGGCCCTGCAGGGCCGACACGGTCACGACGAGCCGGTCGCGATCGTCGAGGCCGAGGTCGCGGCGGACCGCGAGGCGCGCCTCCGGGTCGAACCGGAACTTCTCCGGGTCGACGCCGTTGGTGATGACGTGCGGGCGGCGCCCGAGATACGCCTCGACGCCCTCGGCAACGTACCGGCTCACGGCGATCAGCCGGCGAGCCCGGCGGGCCGCCCCGGTCCACTTCCAGTTGCGGTACTGCTTGTGGTGTCCGGAGACCGGGTACTGCAGGACGATCGAGAAGTCGAGGCGCCGCAGCCGGTCGGCGAGCGCCACGGCCCACCCCTCGCCTCGCGCCAGGTTCACGAGCAGGGCGCCGTACTCGTTCCGGAGGAAGTCGAGCGCGAAGCCCGGCACGAAGGTGACCTTGTGCCAGTCCCAGTGCGGGACCATGTGCACCTCGACGCGAGGGTCGAGTGCGTCGGCGCTCTTCGGGGCGTCCGTGCGGCCGGTGACGATCACCGCCTCGTGCCCCTGCCGGACGAAGGCGTTCGACAGGTTCACGATGCACCGTTCGATGCCACGGAGGATCCGAAGCGTGAACATGTGCGCCTGTGCGATCCTCACGTCGCCTGTCTCCCCGTCGGTCCGGCGGCGGGCTAGTGCATGCGCGCGCCCGCGATCCGCTCGAGGATCGCGATGGGCGCCTTCTCGGGCAGGGCGAGGACGTCGCGCGAGACGATGAACGTCTGCTCGAGCGCGTACCGGCCCGAGAGGACGGAGTGGCTCACCATGTCCGTGTAGACCATCCAGGTCGCCCCCGGCGCGAACTCCGACCGGAGCTTGCGCGCGGAGGCCTGGTACTCGGCGTTCTCCTTGAGGAAGTGGTGGAAGCCGAGCATGAACTCGTCGTACGGCGAGCGCGCCGGCACCGGGAGCCCCACGGCGTTGGCGACGCGCTGGACGGCCCGCCGCGCGCCGCCTCGCCTGACCCGATCGAGGAGGCCCGAGGCGACCGCGAAGCGCTCCGCCAGCTCCTCGAAGGTCTCGGCCGTGACCCAGACGCGCGGCGCCTCGGGGTTGATGTTGGTGAAGACCCGCATGATGCGGTCGCCCCGCACCGGCCGCGTGGGGAACGCGTCGACGTGCAGGAGGTCGTTGCGCGATCGGGTCGGCAGCTTGCGGCCCGCCTCCTCCTCGGGGCGGAAGCTCGCGTAGTCGATCCCGAGCCCCGGCGCGTAGCTCGGCAGGAGCGCCTTGACGAAGTCGATCGCCCCCTGCGAGTAGCGCCGGACCGCGGCGAGGAGCCGCTCGTCGTCGCCCGACTTCTGCCGGACGTAGTTCTTCACCCGGTCCTCGCCCGGCCGGTAGGCGATGTTCTTGTGATGGACGCCGCCGACCAGCCGCTGCTCGAGGAGGAAGGCGCGGTCCTCCGCCGGGACGTCGATCGGGCTCCGGGGGAAGAGGAGGATGTGCCCCTCCTCGAGAGCCCGTGCGTACTCGAGGTCCCCGGCCTTCGCCTTCGCCTGCCAGTTCTCCGCCACGATCAGCGCCATGACGACCGTCTCCTCCCCCCCTTCGCGAGCACAACCATGCAGCGACCTCAGGATGTTTGTCAACCGCGACGCGGGCCGGCGCCGGTCCGCCCGAGCACGCGCCTGGCGGCCGCCGTCACGTCCGCCGGGTCGACGCCCGGCAGGCAGATGAAGTGCCCCGTCGGGCAGCGCCGCCGGAAGCAGGGGCCGCAGGGCGGCGCGCCCTGGACGGCCACGTGCGCGGGGCCGCGCGGCGCCGTCCGCCCGGCCGGCGTGGGGCCGAAGACCGACACGGTCGCGCTCCCCTGCGCGGCCGCCACGTAGAGCGGCCCGGTGTCACCCCCCACGGTCAGCGTCACCCGGGCGCCGAGCGCGGCGAGCCCGGCCAGCGTGAGCTTCGGCATCACGACCGGCCGCGGCGCCCCGGGCGGCTCCCCGAGCCCCGCGGCGATCGCCTCGGCGAGCCGCCGCTCCTCGGCGTTGCCCCAGACGAGGACCGGCCGGATCCCCTCGGCCGCGAGCGGCCGGACCGCCGCGATCAGCGTCTCGACCGGCACCAGCTTGGTCGGCCAGGCACCGCCCGGCAGGACGAGGACGAGCGGCTCGGCCGGCGGCACGCCCGCCTCGGCGAGGACGCGGTCGAGCCGCGCCGCCTCCTCGGACCGCACCGGAAAGAGGGGCGCCTGCGGCTCCACCCACCCGCCGACCGGCATCGAGACCGAAAGGCCGGCGGCGAGGACCCGCGTGTACTCGTCCACGGCGTGCGGCGCGCCCGGCGGCGCGTAGCCGCGTCCCGCGCGCCAGGGGTTCACCGCCTCGCTCCGGCTGTAGGCGACGCGCCGCGGCGCGCCGGCCGCAAGGCCGATGATGCGGCTCTTCAGCCGGCCCTGCAGGTCGACCACCAGATCGAAGGGGCGCGCCCGCAGCGCCGCCAGGGCGTCGCGTGCGCCCGTCAGGCCGCGGCCGCGGAGCCACCCTCCGAAGTCGACGGGGTGGACGCGGGCGATCCACGGGTGCCCCTCGACCAGACCGGCGAAGCGGCCGTCGACCGCCCACTCCACCTCGAGGTCGGCCGGCGCGAGCCGCCGCACGCGGCCGAGGGCGACGAGCCCCTGGACGACGTCGCCGAGCGCCGAGAGCTTGACGACGAGGACTCTCATGCAGGTTCCTCCAACGGCAACGGCCCCCGGCCGGCTCACGCCGCCTTCACGACGGCGCGCTCGTACGCCTTGGCGTACTTCGCGAGCACGTATCCCGCGTGCATGAGGTTCAGGACGAGCCCCGGCCGGCCGTCGAGGAACCCGCCGCGCAGGACGTACCGGTAGAGGAACGTCCCGAGCGGGCGGGCGAGGAGCGCCGGCCCCGAGATGGCGCGCCCGCGGATCCCCCCGCGCTCCACCATCTCCTCCACCGCGAGCGACGAGTAGCGGTTCATCGTGTCGAGATACGACTCCAGCGACGGGTGGCTCTCGTGGCGCAGCGCGCCTCGCGTCCGACCGACGGGGCCGTCGACGCGGATCGCCTCGTGGACGCGGCGCGGCTCGAAGCGGCCCACGCCCCGCCGGAAGAGCCGGAGGTTCAGGTCGGGGTACCAGCCGCCGTGCCGGATCTCCCGGCCGAGGAAGACGAGCTTGCGCGGGACGCGGTAGGCCGGCAGCGACGCGGGATCGGCCACGATCGCCCGGATCTCCTCGGCGAGGTCGGGCTCGACGATCTCGTCGGCGTCGAGCGAGAGGATCCAGTCGCCGGTCGTCCGCTCGATGGCCAGGTTCTTCTGCTCCGCGTAGCCGAGCCAGGGGTGGTGGATCACGTGGGGCGTGTGGCGCCGGGCGATCTCGACGGTGCCGTCCGTGCTCCCGGAGTCGACGACCACGATCTCGTCGGCGAACGCCGCGGCGGCGAGGGTCCGATCGATGATGCGCGCCTCGTCGCGGCAGACGAGCGCCACGGAGAGTCGCGGCCGACCCGCGCGCTCAGGCAACGGTCGGCGCCCCGAGCCTGCGGTCGACGGCGGCCAGCACCGCGGCCGTGGCGATGGCCCGCATGCAGCGGCGGTCGGGGCAGGTCTCGTGCCGGCAGGGCCCGCACGGCTCGGGGCTCCGGACCACCTCCGACCGGCGGACCGCACCCACCTCGTAGGGTCCCCACTGCGCGGGATCGGTCGGCCCGAAGAGCGCCACGACCGGGATGCCGCAGGCGACCGCCATGTGCATCGGTCCCGAGTCGACGCCGACGAAGAGGCGCGCGCGGCGATAGAGGGCGATGTCGACGCGCAGCCCCGTCCGACCGCAGAGGTTCTCGGGGGCCGGCGTGCCGTCGCCCGCCACCGCGCCGGCCAGCGCCTCGCAGCGGTCGCGGTCGGCCGGCCCCCCGGTGAAGGCGGTGCGCAGGCCGTGCCGCCGCCAGAGGTACCGGCAGACCTCGACGAAGCGGTCGTCCTCCCACTGCTTGCCCGGCGTGCTGGCCGCCGCGTGGACGACGGCGAACGGCGCTCGGGCGAGCCCGGCCGCCTCGAGGACCGAGTCCGCCCTGGCCGTCTCCTCGGCCGAGGACCATAGCTCGAGCGGTTCCGCTCGCACGTCCTCGTACCCGGCCCCCCTGAGGACGTTCAGGAAGGACTCGGCCTCGTGCTGCGCGCGGGGGTCGTACGGGACCGGGTGGGTGAGGAGGAGGCTGCGCCCCTCGGTGGCGAAGCCGGGCCGGAAGGGCGCGCCGGACACCAGGCCCACGAGGGCGCTCGACAGCGAGCGCTTCAGCACGAAGACCCCGTCGTAGCGCGCCGCGCGGACGCGCCGGGCGAGGTCGAGGTAGCCGCGCCACTTCCCGCGCCGGCCCCCGCCGGTCGCCGGGTCGTACCGGTGGCCGACCGACGGCGCGAAGGGGAGGATCCGGTCGACGTAGGGGCAGTTCGCGAGGACCTGGCCCGAGAAGGGGGCGACGAGGAGGTCGATGCGCGCCCGCGGCTCGAGGCGCCGGAGGTTCTTGAGGAACGGCCCGAGGAGCACGGAGTCCCCGATGAAGCGGTAGCGCATGACGAGGACCCGCTCGAGGGAGCCCCGGCGTCCTGTCCCGGCGGCATCAGCGCGAGGCATAGAGCCGCTCCCGCAAGGCGGTCGACTTCCAGCGCTTGTGGAACCAGAAGTACTGCTCCGGATGGGCGCGCACGGCCGCCTCGAGCCGCCGGTTGTACTCGGCGAGGGCCGCCGCGACCGACGCCTCGTCGTCGCCCGCGAGCGGGATCGGGGGATCGACCGTCATGACGTGCCGCCCCCCTTCACGGTGGATGAAGCCGGTGAGCAACGCCGCCCCGGCGCGCGCCGCGAACCGGACCGGCCCGCCGCCCGTCCAGGTCGGCTGGCCGAAGAACTCGCCGAGCAGCCCGCTGTCGCCCACGTCCTGATCGTTCAGGATCCCGACCACGGCGTTCTCGCGCAGGTGCGCGAGCACCCGGCGGCCCGCCACGCGCTCCTTGCCGCCGCGGGTCACGCCGAGGAGCGAGGCCCCGCCCGCGCCGCGCAGCCGGGCGAGCGCGCGCTCGACGTAGGGGTTGCTGAGCTTCTTCATGACCACGACGAACGGCAGGCCGGTCAGCTCGCCCACCCGGCTGCCGAGTTCGAACGCCCCGAGGTGACCCGTGAGCACCACCACGCCCCGGCCGGCCGCGCGCGCCGTCTCGAGCCGATCGAGGTGACGGAACTCGACGACGGCCCGCGTGGCCTCGATCGGCCGGACGGCCAGCGCCGCGAACTCCAGCACGTTGCCGCCGAAGGACTCGTAGGCGCCGCGGACGATCGCCGCCCGCTCGGCCGGCGTCCGCTCGCCGCCGAAGGCGAGGGCGACGTTCGCCTCGACGATGCGGCGCCGCAGGCCGAGGCCGAAGGCGAGCCGGCCGAGCCACACCCCGATCCGGCGCGCCGCGGCGGGCGGGACGAGCCGCAGCAGGGCCAGGAGCACGACGACGCACGCATGCTCGAGCCGGTGGCGGAGGGCCACGGCCATCAGGCGTCGAGCGGGACGGCCTCGTCGATCAGCATCTGCGGGATGTCGTCGACGATCGGGTACCGGAGGCGGCACGACTCGCAGACGAGCCCGTCCCCCGACGGCGCCAGGCTGAGGCGCCCCTTGCACTTGGGGCAGGCCAGGATCTCGAGAAGCTCCGGGTCGAGCGGCATGGGCCGCGAGTCCCCTTCCCACGGTCAGGGGCGGACGAACGAGGTGAGCTCGGCCGCCACGCGGCCGATGCGGACCTTGCTCTCCATCCTGACCGGTATCCGACGCTCGTCGTCGGTGAGCCAGACGACCACGTCACCCTTCTGCTGGAAGACGCCCTCGAACCTGAGCAGCGGCTTCACCACGATCGCGTCGAAGGTCCCCGCCGGGACGGTCACCCGCTGCCGCCGCAGCACCTGGACCTCCACGTCCCACCGCCGGCGTCCCTCGAACGCCTCGAGGGTGAAGGTGCGGCCGACCTCGAGCGCGTGCACCCGCGCCTCGAAGAGGATCGAGAACGGGTCCTGCACGGGCGAGAGGAGCGGGAAGCGCTCGACCGGATCGCCCGCCCACTCCCGCCGGACCTCCTGCTGCGGCAGGTCGAACACGTAACGGCGATCACGCACGCGCCGCCCTTCGCGGCCCCTGTGCGTGAAGAGCAGACTGTAGCGCCCCCGGCAGTCCCAGAGGCTCTCGACCTCGACGCGGACCTTGTAGAACGCGTCGACGAACGCGTTGGAGCGAGCCGTGGCGACGAGCCTCAGCGCCCTGCGGCCCCGATGCGCCACCGGCGGCTCGACGGCGATGGTCGCCTGCCCGCCCGGGATGCCCATCCAGGCGATGTCGTAGTGGAGGGTCTCCCCGACCGCCACCGCGCGGCTCTCCACGCAGCCCCACGCCGGGGCGGCCGCGGCGAGCCACGCCGCGAGGACGAGCGCCGCCCTCATCCGGCCGCGGCGAGCCGCGCCGCGCACGCCGCGGCGAACCCGTCGGGGTCGTCCGGGTCGAGCGTCACCTCGAGGACCAGCGGCTTCACCGCGCCGAGGCGTGCGAGGTCGAGCTTCACCGCGTCCTTCTCCGTGGTGACGACCGCGTCGGCCGCGGACGCCGCCTCGGCGATCCGCCGGTAGTCCGCCGGCCCGTAGGCGTGGTGGTCCGGGAACGCCAGCGGCCTGACCTCGACCGCACCGAGCTCCGCGAGCAGCTCGTGGAACGACGAGGGGTCCGCGAGCCCCGACAGCGCCACCACCCGCCGCCCGGCCAGCGCGCCGCTTCCCCCGCCCACCGGAGCGGCCGGCCCGCCGAGCGGGCCCATGGCCGTCGGGCGGTAGCGGCTCTCGAAGACGGCCGCACGCGGGGCAAGCGCCCGAATCTGCCGCAAAAGCCCGTCCCTATTACCGGATTTCGGCACCTTCGTCAAGAGAATGACGTGCGCCCGGGCGAGCGCGGCGGGCGGCTCCCGGAGAGGGCCGGCCGGCAGGAGGCGCCCGGCCCCGAGCCCCATGCGGGCGTCGACGAGGACGAGATCGAGGTCGCGGGCAAGGCGCCGGTGCTGGAAACCGTCGTCCAGCACGAGCGTGTCGGCGCCGAACCGCTCGATCGCCAGGCGGCCGGCCGAGACGCGGTCCGGGCAGACGACGACCGGCACGCCCGCGCGGCGCGCGAGGAGCACCGGCTCGTCGCCCGCCTCCTCGACGCCGGCAAGCGGCGTCGGCCCGCCGTCGCCGACGACGAGCGGGACGCCGCGGCGACCGGCGCCCCGCGCGTGGCGGCCGCGGTAGCCGCGCGAGAGGATCGCCGGGCGCCGCCCCTGGCCGGCGAGGAGACGCGCGAGGTAGAGCGTGGTCGGCGTCTTGCCGGCCCCGCCGACCGCCAGGTTGCCGACGCTCGCCACGGCGGCCGGCAGCCGGTGCGCCGGCAGGAGCCCCAGGTCGTAGGCGAGCCCGCGCAGGCGCACGGCGGCGCCGTAGAGGGCCGCCGCGGCGCCGAGGGCCAGGCGGGCCGGCGGCGACTCGCCGCGGGGCAGTCCGGTCACTGGCCCGGCTGCCGGCGTCGCGCCCGGAGCGGCCGGGTCTCCTCGACCGGGAGCAGGGCGGTGCGCGCACCGGCGCGGACCTCGCCCGGAACGGCGGGAGGGCCCCCCGCGTCGCGGCCCCGGGGGCCGGGGAGACGCCACGTCTCGCAGGGTCTCTTGCGGCGTGCCACGGTCGGCATGGTGATCGGCTACTAATACCGTACGGCCAACATGACGGGCAACCTCGTCCTCCTCGGCCTCGCCGCGGGCGAGGCGGCGGGTGCGAACGCCCTGCGGTCCGCGGTGGCGCTGCTCGGGTTCGCGGTGGGGGTGATCGTCGGCGCGCGCGTCGTCCAGACGACCCGGGAGCACGCCGTGTGGCCGCGGCGCGTCACGGTCGCCCTCGGCGTGGAGACCGTCGTGCTGGCCGGCTTCGCGGCCGGGTGGCTCGTCGAGTCAGCCAGGCCCTCGGGAGCGGGCCTGGCCGGCCTGATCGCCGCCGCCGCCGTCGCCATGGGGATACAGGCCGCGGCGGCTCGCCGCCTCGAGGTCTCGGGGGTGTCGACGACCGCGGTCACCGGGACGCTGACGCGCCTGATGACCGAGCTTGCGCGATTGCCCGACGCCGGCCGGGCGGGGGCGGGCGAGTCGACCGGGGGCACGGCGAGGCGTCGACGGACCGGCCGCGGGTCACGCCCCTGCGAGGACCCGCTCCACCAGGGCGAGGGTCCGCACGGTGGCGCCCCGTCCCGCCTCGACGACGCCCCTGGCGCGGGCGCCGAGGTCGGCCCGGCGCGCCGGGTCGGCCAGGAGCCCCAGGGCGGCCTCGGCGAGCGAGGCGGCGTCCGCCACCGGCACCGCCCCGCCCGCCTCGGCCAGCGCCCGGGTGATCTCGCGGAAGTTGTGCATGTGGGGACCGTGGAGCGGCGCGCGGGCGTGCGCCGCCGGCTCGAGGAGGCTGTGGCCGCCGGTGGGGACGAGGCTGCCGCCGACGAACACGACGTCGGCGATCCCGTAGAGGGCCGCCAGCTCCCCCATCGTGTCGATCAGGACCACGTCGGGCGCCGGCTCGCCGGGCGAGCCGGGACGCTCGCTGCGACGCTGCCATCGCCACCCCCGC
>DASVDK010000129.1:0-18099 GCA_036381125.1 Thermodesulfobacteriota bacterium
CCACCCGTACACCTGGAGCGTCCCGGCGGCGCCGGCCGCGCTGCTCGGCCTGCTCGAGCGCTTCGGGACCTGGACCTTCGCGGACGTGGCGGCCCCGGCGATCGACCTCGCGCGCCGCGGCTTCCCCATGCACCCCGGCCTGCGAGGGCCGGGCGAGAACCTCTCGATCGCGGGCGACCGGGAGAAGTTCCTCGCGCGGTGGCCCACGACCGCGGCCCTCTACCTGCCCGGCGGCGAGCCGCCGCCGCTCGGCGCGCTCTTCGCCAACCCGGCCCTGGCGGCGGTGCTCGAGACGATGGCCGAGGCGGAGCGCCGGGGGGGCGGCAGCCGGGCGGCCGGCCTCGGCCGCGCCCGCGACGCCTTCTACCGCGGCGCGCCGGCCGAGGCGGCGCTCCGCTTCGCGCGCGAGCAGGGCTCGCGCCTCGATCGGGTGGACTTCGAGCGGTACGAGGCGCGCGTCGAGCCGGCGGTCGAGCGCGCGTTCGAGGGCCTCACGGTGCACAAGTGCGGGCCCTGGACGAGCGGCCCGGTCTTCCTGCAGACGCTCGCGCTCCTCGACCCGGCGTCGCTCCGCGCGGCCGGCCACAACTCGCCGGACTACCTCCACGCCGTCGTCGAGGCGCTCAAGCTCGCGTTCGCCGACCGGGAGCAGTACTACGGGGACCCCGGCGCCGTCGACGTGCCGATCGAGGCGCTCCTGTCGGACGCCTACGCGTCGCGTCGCCGGTCGCTGATCGACCCGTTGCGCGCCTCCCTCGAGCAGCGGCCCGGAGACCCCCGGCGGCTCGCCGCTCGCCTCGACGGGCCGCCGGTGCCGGCGGCGCCCTGGGGGCACGGGACGACCCACGTGAACGTCGGCGACCGCGCGCGGAGGGTGGTCTCGGCCACGGCGAGCGGCGCCTGGATCGGCGCGTCGCCGGTCGTCCCGGAGCTCGGGTTCCCGCTCACGACGCGCTGCCAGACCTTCGCGCTCCACCCGGCCCATCCGAACGTGGTCGCCCCGGGCAAGCAGCCGCGCACGACGCTCTCCCCGACGCTCGTCACGCGGGGCGGCCGTCCGGCCATGGCGCTCGGCACGATGGGGGGCGACCACCAGGACCAGTGGACGCTCCAGGCGTTCCTGAACCTCGTCCTCTTCGGCATGGAGCCGCAGGACGCCGTCGAGGCGCCGCGGGTGAGCACGCAGCACCCGCCGAACTCGTTCCATCCCCACGAGGCGAAGCCGGGGCAGATCCGGGTCGAGGCGCGCGTCCCCTACGAGGTGCGCCGCGCGCTCCAGGCGCGCGGCCACCGGATCGAGCTTCGCCCCGAGTGGGCCGAAGGTTACGTCCTCGCCATCGTCGTCGACGAGACCCGGGGGATCCTGCGTGGCGGCGCGGACCCCCGCGGCGAGGTGGCCGGCGTCATCCCCGCCTATGCCATCGGCTGGTAGGAGCCAGGAGAAGGAGGAACCGATGCGACCCACGGGAGGCAGATGGGCGTGGCTCGCGGCGTGGCTCGCCGCCGCCACGATCGCCGCGGCGCCGGCCGCGGCCCAGGAGACCCCGCAGCGCGGGGGCCGGGTGCTCGACTCGCTCATCTCCGAGCCGGACAGCCTCGACCCGGCTCGCGCGACGCTCCTGGTCTCGTCGTACGTCCTCGGTCTCCTCTACGACCGGCTCGTCTACATCGGGCCGGACGGCAAGCCGAAGCCGTGGCTCGCGGAGTCGTGGAGCGTCGACAAGGGGGGGCGGGAGATCACCTTCACGATCCGCAAGGGGATCCGCTTCACCGACGGCACGCCGGTCGACGCCGAGGCGGTGCGGTACTCCCTCGACCGGTTCCTCGAGCTCTCCAGGCGCAAGGCCGACGTGGGGCCGCTCGAGAAGGTGGAGGTGGTCGCGCCCGACAAGGTGCGCCTGACGTTCGGCAAGCCGTTCGCCGCGATCTTCGTGGCGCTCGACTCGTCCTACCTCGGCATCGTCTCCAAGGCCGCGGCCGAGAAGGCCGGCGACGCCTTCGGGCGGCAGCCGGTCGGATCGGGGCCGTACGTGCTGAAGGACTGGAAGCCGGGCAGCACGCTCCTCTTCGCGCGCAATCCGAACTACACGAGCCTGCGCGACGACGTGACGAACAAGGGCCCCGCCTACCCGGACGAGTGGCAGATCCAGATCGTCAAGGAGGAGGGGACCCGGATGGCCGCCCTCGAGACGGGCGCGCTCCACATGTCGTGGGCCCCCTTCGAGGAGGTCCCCCGCATCAAGGCGCACCCGGACCTCCAGCTCATCGAGCGGGAGAAGGGCACCTCGTACATCTACCTCGAGTTCAACACGAAGAAGCCCCCCTTCGACAACGCGGACCTGCGCCGGGCCATCGGCTACTCGGTCGATCCGAAGGAGGTGCTCGACGCGTCGTACCTGTACGGGACCCTCGTCAGCGCGCCGATGCCGATCGGCGTGCCGGGCTACTCGAAGGCGGTGGGCGACCGGTACGGGTACCGGCCCGACGAGGGGAGGGCGGCCGAGTACTTCAAGAAGGCCGGCTACACGAAGGGGAGCGACGGCAAGCTGCGCGACGCGAGCGGCCGTCCGCTCGAGGTGACCCTCACGACGTGGGTCGCGCCGCAGATCTCGCGCGCGGCGCAGATGATCCAGGCGCAGCTCCAGATGGCGGGGATCGACGTGGACCTGTCGCAGACCGAGGCCGGCGTCTTCCTCGCGAAGCTGCCGGAGGGGAAGCACGACTTCGACCTCATGCGGCAGACGTACGCCGACCCGCAGGGGCTGACCCGCCTGGTCCACTCGCCCGGCCGGTGGAACCACTACGGCAACCCGAAGCTCGACGCGCTCCTCGAGCGGGCCGACGCCGAGCTCGACCCGGACAAGCGCTTCGCCCTCCTCGAGGAGGCGCAGCGGATGGTGCTCGAGGACGCGGCGATCGTCCCGCTCTTCAGCGACACCTTCATGATCGCCGCGCGCAAGGAGGTGCGGGGCTACAAGTTCGACGCGACGGGCACGCCGCTCTACCACGACGTGTGGCTCAAGAAGTAGGGTGCGCGCGTACGTCCTCCGGAAGTGCCTGACGATCGTCCCGCTCCTCGCGGTCGTCAGCCTCCTCGTCTTCTCGATGCGGGTCCTCGTCCCCGGCGACCCGGTCGAGATCATGATGATGGGGCAGGCGGCCGACCGGGAGACGCTCGAGCGGGTGCGGCAGGAGCTGGGGTGGGACCGGCCGCTCCTGGTGCAGTACGGCGACTACGTGCGCGGGCTCCTGCGGGGCGACCTCGGGACCTCGATCCGCAACGGCCGGCCGGTGGCCGAGGACCTGGCGGCCCGCTACCCGCTCACGATCCTCCTCGCCGTGGCGAGCCTCCTGGTGGCCGTCACGCTGGGGCTCGGCCTCGGCGTGGCGGCCGCCGTCAAGCGGGAGCGGGCGCTCGACGCCGTCGCCACGGCGCTCGCGGTCGTCGGCATGTCGATGCCCCCCTTCTGGCTCGGCCTGCTCCTCATCTCGCTCGTGAGCGTCAGGTGGGGGCTCCTCCCGGTCATGGGGGCCGAGTCGTGGCGGCACCTCGTCCTGCCGGCCCTGACCCTCGGCCTCGTGTCGGCCGCCTCCATCGCGCGGCTCGTCCGGTCGAGCGTGCTCGAGACGCTCGGGCAGGACTACGTCCGGACCGCGCGCGCCAAGGGGCTCCCCGAACGGCTCGTCGTGGCGAAGCAC
The DNA here is from genome assembly GCA_036381125.1 of Thermodesulfobacteriota bacterium. Lineage (GTDB taxonomy): Bacteria > DASVDK01 > DASVDK01 > DASVDK01 > DASVDK01 > DASVDK01. Next base: position 3,700 of record DASVDK010000129.1, read on the forward strand.
GCGCTGCGCGGCGCCCTGAACCCGGTCCTCTCCATGATCGGTCTCCAGTTCGGCTTCATGCTCTCGGGCGCCTTCATCGTCGAGGTGGTCTTCGCGTGGCACGGGGTGGGGGAGCTGGCGGTCATCGCCATCCAGAACCGCGATTTCCCCCTCGTCCAGGGGGTGGTGGTGATCGTGGCCCTCACCTACGTCGTCGTGAACACCGGCGTCGACCTCCTCTGCGCGTGGCTCGACCCGAGGGTGGCGGTCTCCTGATGCGTGTGGGCGAGGTCCTCCGCGGGACCGGCCGCTCCTGGTCCGGGCGGATCGGGCTTGCCATCGCGCTGCTCGTGCTCGCCCTCGCGACGGTGGGTCCGCTCCTCTACCCGGTGGACCCCTACAAGATGGCGGTCCGCGAGCGGCTCAGGCCGCCGTCGGCGGCCCATCCCTTCGGGACCGACGAGTTCGGCCGGGACCTCCTCGCCCGGGTGATCCACGGCAGCCGGCTGACCCTCTCGGTCGCGGTGATCAGCGTCGGCATCGCCGGCGTCGTGGGGACCGGGCTCGGCCTGGCCGCCGGCCTCGGGGGGCGGCACGTGGACCTGGCCGTCGGGGCCGTGGTCGACGTGATGCTCGCCTTCCCGGGGTTCCTCCTCGCGCTCGCCATCGTCGCCGTCCTCGGGCCCAGCCTCGAGAACGCCATGATCGCGATCGGCATCCGACGCATCCCGGTCTTCGTGCGCGTCGTCCGCGCCGGCGTCCAGCAGGTGGCGTCCACGGAGTTCGTGGTGGCGGCGCGCGCCCTCGGCGCCGGCGTCGCTCGCGTGGCCGGCGTCCACGTGCTGCGCAACGTCGCCCCGACGCTCGTCGTGCTGACGACCCTGCAGTTCCCCGAGGCGATCCTCGTGGCCGCCGGGCTCTCCTTCCTCGGCCTCGGCGCGCAGCCCCCCCTGCCCGAGTGGGGCGCGCTCCTCGCCACGGCGCGCGTCTACATCGCGCGCGCGCCCTGGCTCGTGAACTTCCCGGGGCTCGCGATCCTCCTCACCGTCCTCGGCCTCAACCTGCTCGGCAACGCGCTGCGGGACGTCCTCGACCCGCGGCTCTCGAGGAGCGCCTGATGCCTCCGGTCCGCGTCGCGCTCGCCCAGCTCGCGCAGGTCGTGGGAGACCCGGCTGCCAACCTGCGCCGCGCCCTCGACACGCTCGGCGAGGCGGCCGCCCGGGGCGCGCGGCTCGTCCTCTTCCCCGAACTCCACCTGCAGGGCTACGCCGCCGACGAGGCGTTCGCGTCGCTCGCCGAGACGGTCCCGGGCCCGTCGACGACCGCCCTCGTCGAGGCGGCCGGCCGGCACCGCGTCGAGGCCGTCGTCGGCATGGCGCGCCGCGACCCCGCGTTCCCGCACGGCGTCTACAACAGCGCCGTGCTCCTCGACGGATCCGGCGTGCGCGCGGTGTACGACAAGGTGCACCTCGGCACGTTCGGGCCGTTCCGGGAGGGGTGCTGGTTCGCGCCGGGTCGCGGCGCCGAGGTGGTCTCGACGGCGCTCGGGCCCTCGGGCTTCGCCATCTGCTACGACTGCTCGTTCCCGGAGCTGCCGCGCGGCCTCGCCCTCGGCGGCGCCGAGAGCCTGCTCGTCGTCTCGGCCGGCCCGGTCGCGGCGCGAGACAAATGGGGCCACCTCCTCCGCACCAGGGCCTACGAGAACGCCATGTGGGTCCTTTACTGCAACACCGTGGGCCGGCAGGGGCCGTACGAGTTCTTCGGCGGCAGCCGCGTCGTCGGGCCGAACGGCGAGGTGACCGTCGAGGCGCCGGCGGGGGAGGAATCGCTGCTCGTCGCCGACCTGGCGCCCGAGGCGGTGGCGCAGGAGCGCTACCGCCGCCACCCGTTCCGCTAGCTCCATAGCGATGGGGCGCCCCGCGAAGCGGGGCCCGGGCGAAGCCCGGAGCGCCGGCAGTGCGGTCCGTGGGCGGCACGCGAGGACGGGAGCCGATCCTCGGCCCGCGCAGCGGGGCCGGGCCGAAGGCCCGAGCGCTGTGACGCGGGTCCGTGGGCGGCACGCCGGCACGAGAGCGGGGCCGATCCCTCGTGCCCCGCGAAGCGGGGCCCGGGCGAAGCCCGGAGCGCCGGCAGTGCGGCCCGTGGGCGGCACGCCGGCACGAGAGCGGGGCCGATCCCTCGCGCCCCGCTCGGGGGGTCGCCGGCGACGCGCGGGTCAGATCGCCTCGCGCACCTTCCGGTACGTCGCGGCGGCGGCGTCGGCGAGGAGCTTCGAGTCGGTGACCACGGCGATGAAGGTGACGCCGTCCCTGATCCGTGCGAGCGCGGCGTCGGCGCCGGTGGTGAGGTAGCCGACCGCCTTGCCGTGCGCCTTTGCCGCGGCGACGATGCGGGACACCGCCGACGTGAACTCCGGCCGGTCGAACTGCAGGTAGCCGCCGAGGCTCGCCGAGAGGTCGTTCGGCCCGATGAAGAGCACGTCCACGCCCGGGACCGCGGCGATCCGCTCGACGTTCTCCACCGCCTCGCGCGTCTCGACCTGCACGACCACGAGGGCGTCCTCGTTCCACTCGTCGAAGTAGCGCTTCGCGTCGAGCCCGTAGCGCGATGCGCGGGTGCCGGCGATGCCGCGGATCCCCTCCGGCGGGAAGCGGCAGGCCGCGACGGCCGCCGCCGCCTCCTCGGCGGTGTTCACCATCGGCACCAGGACGCCGGCCGCGCCGCGGTCGAGCGCCCGCTTGATGAGCGCGGCGTTGTTCTCGCCGACGCGGACCATCGGGACGACGCCGTGGGGCGCGATCGCGCGGATCACGTTCTCGACGTCCGCGTAGCTCGCCGGCCCGTGCTCCGTGTCGACGAGCATCCAGTCCATGCCGAAGCCGGCGAGCAGCTCCGCCACGTCGGGCGAAGGGAAGCTGAGCCAGTGTCCGACGGCCGGCTCTCCCCGGCGGAGCAGCGCCTTCACGCGATTGGCCATGTCCGGTCCTCCTGTGCGTAGATCTCCGGGTTGGCGACGTGCGGCGGCCGGCGCCCGTGGAGCGCCTCGGCGAGCCCGTCGGCGGCCGCCACCGCCATCCGCATCGCGCACTCGGCCGTGAGTGCGGCGGCGTGCGGGGTGACGAGGACGTTCGGGAGCGCGAGGAGCGGGTGGCCCGCGGGGACCGGCTCCTCGTCGAAGACGTCGATGGCGGCGCCGAGGAGCCGGCCGGCCGCGAGCGCCTCGGCGAGCGCCGCCTCGTCGACGATCCCGCCGCGCGACGTGTTGACGAGGATGGCCGAGGGCTTCATCCGCGCGAGCGCCTCCCGGCCGAGGAGGCCGCGCGTCGCCGGCGCGAGCGGGACGTGCAGGCTCACGACGTCGGCGGCGGCGAGGAGGGCGTCGAGGTCGGGCGCCGGCTCCGCGCCGGCCGCCCGGATGGCGTCCGGCGCGAGGAGCGGGTCGTAGCCGAGGACCCGCATGTCGAAGGCGGCCGACGCCTTGCGCGCGACGAGCCGGCCGATGCGGCCCATGCCGACGATGCCGATGACCTTCCCGTCGAGGTCGACCGCCCGCAGCGTGTCGCGCACCCGCCAGTCGCCCGCGCGGGTCCGCGCGTCGTACTGCGCGAACCCCCTGGCGACGGCCGCCATGGCCGCGACGACGTGCTCGGCCACGGAGACGGTGTTCGCCCCCGGCGTGACGACGACCGGGATCCGGCGCCGGGTGGCGGCCGCCATGTCGATGTTGTCGACGCCGACGCCGGTGCGGGCGATCCCCTCGAGCCTGGGCGCCGCCGCGATCACCTCGGCCGGCAGGGGGGTCGTCCGGACGACGATCCCGGCCGCGTCGGCGACCTCGCGCGCGAGGGCTGCCGGCGCCGGGTCGGGCGCCACGCGGACGGCGAAGTCCGACTCGAGGCGCGCCACCCCGGCCGGATGGATCGGTTGCACGAGAAGGACCACCTTGCGCGTCACGCGTACTACGATGCCGTGCGGACGAACGGATTGCGAGTCGAAGGTACGCATACCGTACCGCGCTCGCCTCGGAGGTCGGCGTATGACGGGGGAGTCGGTCGCGATCGTCACGGGAGGGTCGCGGGGGATCGGCCGCGCGGTGTGCCGGGCGCTCGCCCGGGACGGGCACGTCGTGGTGGCGGTGGGGCGGGACGCCGGGGCGCTCGCCGAGACGGTCCGCGCGGTGACCGCCGACGGCGGCCGCGCCGACGCCGAGGTGGCCGACGTGACCGACTCCGGCAGCGTGGACGCCTGCGTGGCGGCGGTGCTCGCCCGGCACGGCCGCGTCGACGTGCTGGTGAACAACGCGGGCGGGGGGAGCGAGGGCCGGCCGACGCCGGCCGACCGCGTGAGCGACGAGGAGTGGCGGCAGAGCCTCGAGGCGAACCTGCTCGGCGCCTACCGTACCTGCCGTGCCGTGCTCCCCTCCATGATGGCCAGGCGCTCGGGCGCGATCGTGAACGTGGCCTCCATCGCGGCCAGGCAGGCGAGCCACCTGTCGGGGCTCGTCTACACCGCGGCGAAGTCGGGCCTGGCCGGCATGACGCGCCACCTCGCGCGGGAGCTCGGGCCGCACGGCATCCGCGTCAACACGGTGGCGCCGGGCCTCGTCCGGTCCGAGCGCGTCGGCGCGAAGTTCGACCGCCTCCCGGCGGCGGAGCGCGAGGCGATCCTCGCGCGCATCCCGCTCGGCCGGATCGGCGCCGTCGAGGAGGTGGCCGACGTGGTCGCGTTCCTCGCGGGACCGAAGGCGGCGTACGTGCACGGCGCGATCATCGACGTGAACGGCGGCCTCTTCATGCCTTGAACCCCATCGCGCCGCGGTCACGTGAAAAAAAGCACGTGGCCTGCGCCTTGACACCCCGCGACCGCCGCGTCAGGAATAGCAGAACGGAATTCGAAACGACGGTTCGCAATGCGTACCCGGCGCAAGAACACGTTGCAGTCGCTCGAGCACGCGGTGGCGCTGCTCGAGCTGCTCCGCGACCACCCGGCCGGCCTCGGGCTGACGGAACTCGCGCGGCGGCTCAGGCTCACGAAGCCGAGCACGTTCCGGATCCTCAACACGCTGCTCGAGTGCCGGTACCTCACCAGGAGCGACACCGACGGGCGGTACGCCCTCGGGGTGAGGCTCTGGAGGCTCGGCTGCGCGGCCGTGGAGCGCGAGGCGTCGTTGCGAGAGGCCGCGGCGCCGGTCCTGCGCCGGCTGGCCGAGCAGACGCACGAGACGTCGAACCTCAGCATCTACGACCACGGCCGGATCGTCTACATCGACTCGGTCGAGAGCCAGCAGTCGCTCCGGTTCGCGGCGCGGATCGGCGAGAGCGCGCCGGCCCACGCGGTCGCGACCGGCAAGGCGCTGCTCGCCTTCCAGCCGCCCGAGGAGATCGAGCGGGTCATCCGGGCGGGGCTCGAGGCGCTCACGCCGAAGACCATCGTGACGGCGGCCGACCTCATGCGGGAGCTCGCCGCGATCCGCGCGAGCGGCGTGTCGCGCAACCTGGGCGAATCGCACCCCGGCGTCGGCGCCATCGCGGTGCCGATCTTCCGGCCGGACGGCCGCGTGCTCGCGGCGATCTCGGTCGCCGGGCCGCTCATCCGGCTGTCGGGGCCGCGCATGCGGACCTACGAAGGGCTCCTGCGCGAGGGAGCGGCCGAGGTGACGCGGCGCCTCGGCGGGGGGCGTCCCGCTCCGGTGGCGGCCGGCGGCGCGCGCCGGGGCCCGCCGCGGTGACGGGCGGAGCCGCGTGGTTCGACGGCACGAGGGGAGGGGGAAGCGACGCCACATGGCCGACGCGACGACGGTAAAGGTGCTCAAGGGGAGCCGGCTCATCGACGGGACGGGCCGGGAGGTCTCGAAGGACGCCGTGGTGGTGATCGACGGCGACACGATCCGCCAGGTCGGCGCGGAGGCGGACGTGCGGGTCCCGCCGGGCGCCCACGTGGAGGAGTTTCCCGGCTGTACGCTCATGCCCGGCCTCATGGACTGTCACCTCCACCTGACCGCGCACAACGTCCTCACGTTCAAGAACTACCGGGCCGCGGGCGGCGAGACCTCGCCGCAGCAGATGCTCCTCTACGCCCTCTTCCACGCGCAGCTCTGCTTCGAGATGGGCTTCACGACGCTGCGGCACCTCGGCTGGGCGAGCGGGCACGGCCTCGACGTCGACGAGATGGTGGCCCTGCGCGAGGCGATCGAGGCGGGCATCGTCGCGGGGCCTCGCCTCAGGGTGGCCGGGTGGACGGTCATCACGGGCTCCCATCTCGACCTCTGCCTGCCGCGCCGCGGCTTCCGGACCGACCCGGACCAGACGGCCGACGGGCCGTGGGCGCTGCGCCGGCTCGCCAGGAAGCACCTGCGCACCGGGACCGACTTCCTGAAGACCTGCGTCTCCGGCGGCGGCGGGACCGACAAGGAGGAGCCCGACGTCCGGAACATGACGCAGGAGGAGCTGGACGCGATCGTCGACGAGGCCCATGCCTTCCACAAGCGGGTGGCCGTCCACTGCTTCACGCCCCAGGCGCAGAAGATGGCCATCCGGGCCGGCGCCGACACGATCGAGCATACGGTCTTCACCGACGACGAGGCGCTGGCCATGATCCTCGAGCGCGACGTCCCGGTGACGCCGACGCTCATGCATCGCACCGATCACGCCATCGACGTCCGCCGCCGGAACGGGACGCCCGAGTTCGTCACGCGGAAAATGAAGACGATCCAGCCGCACGCCTACGAGTGCTTCAAGCGGATGCACCGGGCGGGCGTCACGCTGGCCATGGGCACCGACACCCAGCTCGACCCCGAGATGGGGGCCAACGCCGGCGAGCTGGAGCTGTACGTGAACCTGGGGATGACCCCCATGGAGGCCATCCAGACGGCGACGCGCAACGCCGCCCGGGCGATCGGGGTGGACGCGATCACCGGGACGCTGGTGCCCGGGAAGCTGGCCGACGTGATCGCCGTGGAGGGCAACCCGCTCGCCGACGTCCGCTTGCTTCAGGAGCGCGAGAAGATCAAGCTCGTCATGAAGGAGGGGAAGATCTTCGTGGACCGTCGGCCGGGCCGGCGCAAGGAGGTCATCCACGACGAGTCTCGCGACTGGATCCAGATCGACGCGTAGGGCCCGCGGCGGGGCCCCGAGGGGACGGCGATGAAGCCGGCGATCGAGCGAACGCTCTGGTTCGTGGCGCCCTTCCTGGTGATCGGGCTCGCCTGGGAGGCGATCGCCCGGTTCGGCCCCTTCCCGCCGAAGCTGTTCCCCGGCGTGGAGGCGGTCGCCGCGGCGCTCGGGCGACTGGTCGCCTCCGGGGTCCTCTTCGAGCACATCGGCGGCACGCTCGTCCGCCTCGTCGTCGGCTTCGCCATCGGCGCCGTCGTGGGGCTCGTCGTGGGGGTGCTCATGGGGCGGTATCGGGCCGCCGAGGACCTCTGCCTCCCGCTCGTCAGCATCGGGGCGCCGATCCCCGGGCTCGCCTACGCCCCGCTCTTCATCCTCTGGTTCGGCCTCGGCGACCGGTCAGCCGTGCTCCTGGTGGCCTTCGCCACGACCTTCCCGGTCGTCACCAACGTCTGGACCGGAGTCAAGACCGTCCGCCCCGTCTGGATCCGCGCGGCCGAGGCGATGGGGCTCTCCGATCGGCAGCTCTTCCGGAAAGTCATCCTGCCCGCGGCGCTGCCGCTCTCGCTGACCGGCCTGCGCCTCGGGCTGGCGCGGGCGTGGCGCGTGCTCGTCGCGGCCGAGATGCTCACGGCCGTCCCGGCCGGCCTCGGCTGGCTCATCTTCGGCGCCCGGGAGTTCCTGAACACCGACGTCATGCTGGCCGGCATCGCGGTCATCGGCCTGATCGGCCTGGCCCTCGAGAAGCTGGTCTTCGAGCGGATCGAGCGGTTCACCGTGGTCCGCTGGGGGATGGTCACGGCATGAGGCGCGTGCGTGGAGCGGCCGGAATCGTCCTGGCGGCGCTCGCCTGGGAGGCGCTCGCGCGAAGCGGCGTCTTCCCTCGCGCCCTCGCGCCGGACCTCCGGGCCGTCGGCGGCGCACTCTGGCAGATGGCGCTCGACGGGACGCTGGCCATGCACATCGGCTGGACGCTCGCACGGATCCTCGTCGGGCTCGCCATCGCGGCGAGCATCGGCATCCCGCTCGGCCTGCTGATGGGGCGGTTCCGGCCGGTGGAACGCTTCGTCGCGCCGATCGTCAACGTCCTCATGCCGATCCCGTCGCTCGCCTGGGTGCCGATGCTGATCCTCTGGTTCGGCCTCGGCAACACGGCGACGATCGCCCTGGTCGTGTACGCGGCGAGCTTCCAGTTCGTCTACAACGCCTGGGCCGGCGTCCGCGCCGTCAACCCCATCTGGATCCGCGCGGCCGTCGCCATGGGCGCCGACGAGCGCACCCTCTTCCGCCGCGTGGTCCTCCCCGGGGCGCTGCCCTACGTCATCACCGGCTTCCGGCTCGCCTTCGCGCGCTCGTGGATCGCCGTCGTCGGCGGCGAGATGATCGCCGCGAGCCAGTGGGGGCTCGGCTGGGTCATCTTCGACGCCAAGGAGTTCCTGAACGCCGACGTCATGATGGCCGCCCTCCTGGTGATCGGTCTGCTCGGCCTCGCGTTCGAGCGGTTCGCCTTCCAGGGGATCGAGCGACGGACGGTCGCCCGGTGGGGCATGGTCCGCACGGCCGCCGCGTGAGGCACGGAGACCCGCCATGAGCCAGATCGAGGTCCAGCACGTCACGCTCGAGTACGAGGCGGAGGGCAGGCGCGTCACGGCGCTGCGCGACGTGAGCGTCGAGGTCGGGACGTCCGAGTTCCTCTGCATCCTCGGGCCGAGCGGCTGCGGGAAGACGACGCTCCTCAACATCCTGGCCGGGTTCCTCGAGCCGACCGCGGGCCGGGTGCGGATCGGCGGCCGGCCGGTCGTCAGGCGGGGGCAGGACCGCGGGGTCGTCTTCCAGGACTTCGCCCAGCTCTTTCCCTGGCGGACGGCGCGCGGCAACGTCGAGTTCGGCCTCGAGATCCGCGGCGTCCCGACCGATCGCCGCCGGGAGACGGCGCTCGAGTTCCTGCGGCTGGTGAAGCTCGAGGCCTTCGCGGACGCCTATCCGAGCCAGCTCTCCGGCGGCATGCAGCAGCGGGTCGCCATCGCCCGGGCGCTCGCGTACAGCCCGGCCGTCCTCCTCATGGACGAGCCGTTCGCGGCGCTCGACGCCATGACCCGTGACGACATGCAGCGCCTGCTCGTGGACGTCTGGCAGGCGACGCGCAAGACGGTCGTCTACGTGACGCACAACGTGGCCGAGGCGGTCTACCTCGCCGACCGGATCGTCGTCATGGCGCCGCACCCCGGGACGGTGAAGGCCGAGCTCCGGGTGCGCATCGCGCGACCGAGGGACCCGCTCGGGGCCGAGTTCGTCGACACGCAGCGGCGGGTCCTCACGGAACTCGGCGCGCGCGCCGGCGCGGCCGAGGTCGCCTGACGGACGGGGAGGCGCCTCGTGACGGGTCATCGCGCCGCCGTCCTCTACGGGCCCGAGGACCTGCGGGTGGTCGAGGTCGAGCGGCCCGGGGCCGGGCCGGGCGAGGTCGTGGTGCGCGTCATGGCGACGGCGCTCTGCGGTTCGGACGTGCACGCCTACCTCGGCCGGCTGCCCCGGATCCGCTTCCCGCAGATCCTCGGGCACGAGCTGGCCGGCGTCGTCGTCGAGGCCGGCGCCGGCGTCGCCGCCCTGCGCGTCGGCGACCGCGTCTGCATCGAGAACCACATGCACTGCGGCGCCTGCGAGTTCTGCCTCGAGGGCCGGATCAACATCTGCCGGCAGGCGCGCTCCATCGGCTTCAGCCTCCCGGGCGGCTTCGGGCAGCACGTCGTCGTGCCGGAGCGGTTCGCCGTCCTTCTGCCCGACTCGCTGTCGTTCGAGGCCGGCGCGCTGATCCAGCCGCTCAGCGTCGCCTACCACGCCGTGGTCCGGCGGGGGCGGGTCACGCCCGGCAGCCGCGTCCTCGTCATCGGCAGCGGGTCGATGGGCCTCTGCGCGCTGGCCGTGGCCGCGGCGTGCGGGGCCGAGGTCTACCTGAGCGGGTCGTCGCCGAACCGCCTCGAGCTGGCGCGGCGGATGGGCGCGGCCGAGACCCTCGACGTCCGCGAGGCGGACGCGTACCGACGGGTGCGCGACCTCACCGGCGGCCGCGGCGTCGACGTCGCCTTCGAGTGCGCGGGCGGGGACCAGGACGCGACGCTGCGCCAGGCGCTCGGCGCGGTCAAACGGGGCGGGCGGGTCGTCCAGGTGGGCACGTTCGCCGAGAACCGCGCCACCGTCCCGGCGAACGACCTGCAGGACCAGGAGCTGGAGCTGCTCGGCGCCCGCGGCCACCCGAACGCCATCGAGCCCTGCATCCGGCTCGTGGCCGACGGGATCGTCGACGTCGCGCCGATGGTCACGCACCGCGTCGGGCTCGAAGGGGCGGCGGACGCCCTCCGGATGATGGCCTTCGAGCGGAGCCGCGGGGTGAAGACGCTGCTCCTCCCGAACGGCGCCGCCGGCGCCGCGGGCTAGCGGAGACCGGCATGCGACTCCTCGACGGCGTGTACCTCGTCGGCAGCGGCACGATCGGGCTCTCGGCGCCCACCGACTGCAACGTCTACGTCGTCGACGCCGGCGAGTCGCTCGTGATGGTGGACGCCGGCTCGGGCATGGCGCCCGCGGACATCCTGGACAACCTGCGGGCCGACGGCCTGGACCCCGCCCGCCTCTCCCACATCGTGCTCACCCACTCCCACTGGGACCACGTGCGGGGCTGCCGGGCGCTCGCCGCCGGCGGGGCCGCCGTGCTGGTCCACGAGGCGGGGCGCGCCGTCGTCGAGGAGGGGCCGTATGCCCGCCGCGACGTCTCCGTCGAGCCGGTCCGCGTGAGCCGCACCCTCACGGGCGGCGAGCGGCTCGCGATCGGACGCGTCGACCTCGAGGTCGTCGCGCTGCCGGGCCACAGCCTCGACTCGATCGCCGTCCGGCTCGTGGCCGACGGCCGTTCGGTCTGCTTCACCGGCGACACGGCGCTCGCCATGGGGATCTGCGGGCCGACGGCGCCGGAGGACATGGGGACGCTCAAGTCCAGCGTGGCGCGGCTCGACGCGCTCGGCATCGACGCGCTGCTGCCGGGCCACGGCCTCTTCGTGCTGCGCGGCGGCCGCGATCACGTGGCGCTCCTCGATCGAAAGCTCCGAGAGCGCTGGTACGACGCCTACGTGCACCCGTCCCCGTTCTCGCCCGCCTGGCACCTCGCCAGGGGGGCGGCGCCGGGGTAGCGCGTGCGGTCGGCCGGGCGCACGTCGGGGAGCGGCCACCTGCGGTCGTCGAACTCTCGAGAGGCGGGCGTGACGCGACTGTCACCGAGCAAGGAGGAGGAGATGAAGGCACTCCACACGACCAGGCGCGAGGCGATCGGGATGATCGGCTGCGCGACGCTCGCGGCCGGCTGGCTCTCGCGCGCCGGCAGCGCGGCGGCGGCGAGACCCGCGATCTCCTTCGGCTATCAGGCGACGCTCTGGGGGGCGCCGGCCATCGTGGCCGAGGACGAGCGGCTCTTCCAGGGGCTCGGCGCGGACGTCCGGATGAAGCGCTTCTCGTCGGGCAAGGCGATCCGGGACGCCATGATCGCGGAGGGGGTCGACATGGGATCGCTCGGCGGCACCCCCTTCATCGTCGGCGTGGCCAAGGGCGAGGTGGCCGCCGTCGCCGCCATGGCGTACGCGGGGCGCACGCTCATGGTCGTCGCCCACAAGGACGCCGGCATCACGAGCATCGCGGACCTCAAGGGGAAGAAGGTCGGCTCGCAGCGCGGCTCGAGCACCGACCACATCTTCCAGAACACGATCCTGCCCGCGTTCGGCCTGTCGAAGGGCGACGTGCAGATCGTCAACGTGTCGTTCCAGGACCACGTGTCCGCCCTCGCGAGCCGGTCGGTCGACGCCTTCGCCGGCGTGGACCCGTACCCGACCATCACCGAGCACATGGGGATCGGCGTCGTCCTGACGGACTACTCGAAGTACGATCTCACCCCGGTGCTCATCGCCGTCAACCGGCCGGTCCTCGAGAAGAGCCCCGGCGCCGTGGTGGAGTTCCTGAAGGGGTGGCTCCGGAGCGTCCGGATCTTCAAGGAGGGCCCGGAGCGGGCGACGACGGTCGTCTGGAACAACTTCAAGGCCCAGGGCTACGACGTGCCGAAGGCGGTGATCAAGACCTCCCTCTCGCACATGGCGATCACCCCGGAGTTCATCCCGGAGCTCAAGCCGTACCTGATCGAGCAGTCGAAGCTCCTCGTGGAGCAGCGGCAGATCGACAGGGTCCCGGACTGGGACCGTGAGCTCGTCCGGGGGCCGCTCGCGGAGGCGATGAAGGCCTAGCGGCCCCGGCCCGGGGCGCATCCGCGGGGGCGCCCCGGGCGATACAATCCTCTCCGGGACACCGAGCCAGGGGGGGACCGTGCGTCCGGGCGACCCGTTCTTCAACCTCTACTCGCACGACTTCGTCAGGGTCGCCGTGGCGACGCCCGAGGTGCGGGTGGCCGACCCGGCCTTCAACGGCCGGGAGACCGCCCGGCTCCTCGAGCGGGCCGCGGCCGAGCGTGCCGTCCTCGCCGTCTTCCCGGAGCTGGGGCTCTCGGCCTACACCTGCGAGGACCTCTTCCACCAGCGCGCCCTCCTCGACGCCTGCGAGCGAGCGCTCGGCACGCTGCTCGACGCCTCGCGGGCGCTGCCGGTGACCGGAATCGTCGGCATGCCGGTGGCGGTCGACTCCCGGCTCTACAACTGCGGGGTCGTCCTGCACCGGGGCGAGATCCTCGGCGTGGTGCCGAAGACCTACCTGCCGACCTACAGGGAGTTCTACGAGGGCCGGCACTTCGCGCCGGGCGACCAGGCGGCGCGGCGGACGGTCGACCTGGCGGGCCGCCGCGACGTCCCGTTCGGACCCGACCTCCTCTTCCGGGCCGAGGGCCAGCCGCTCCTCACGCTCCACGTCGAGATCTGCGAGGACCTCTGGGTGCCGATCCCGCCCTCGTCGTACGCCGCGCTCGCCGGCGCGACGGTCCTCGTCAACCTCTCCGCGTCGAACGTGACCGTCGGCAAGGCGGAGTACCGCCGCCAGCTCGTCGGCAACCAGTCGGCACGCTGCCTCGCCGCCTACCTCTACTCGGCCGCGGGGCCGGGCGAGTCGACGACCGATCTGGCGTGGGACGGCCACGCCCTCGTCTGCGAGAACGGCCGGGTCGTCGCCGAGTCTCGCCGCTTCGATCGGGGCGGGCAGCTCCTCCTCGCCGACCTCGACCTCGAGCGCCTGGCGCAGGAGCGGATGCGGCAGACGACCTTCGCCCAGGCGGCGGCCCGGTCGCTCGACCGGGCGCGCGCGTTCCGCACGGTGGCGCTGCCGTTCGAGCGGCCGCGCGACGCCCGGCTCGCGCTGCTCAGGCCGCACGACCGGTTCCCGTACGTCCCCTCCGACCCGGCGACGCGCGACGAACGCTGCCGCGAGGTCTACGAGATCCAGGCGCAGGGCCTCGCCACGCGCCTCGAGGCCTCCGGGGTGCCACGCGTCGTGATCGGGGTGTCGGGCGGGCTCGACTCGACCCAGGCCCTTCTCGTCTGCGCCAGGGCGATGGACCGGCTCGGCCGGCCGCGCCGCGACATCCTCGCCTACACGATGCCGGGGTTCGCCACGAGCCCGCGCACGCTCGACCAGGCGCGCCGCCTCATGCACGCCATCGGCTGCCGCGCCGAGGAGATCGACATCCGGCCGTCGGCCGAGCGGATGCTGCGCGACATCGGGCACCCGTTCGCGGAGGGCCAGGCGGTCTACGACACCACCTTCGAGAACGTGCAGGCGGGCGAGCGGACGAGCCACCTCTTCCGGCTCGCCAACCTCCACGGCGGCCTCGTCGTCGGGACGAGCGACCTGTCGGAGCTGGCCCTCGGCTTCTGCACCTACGGCGTGGGCGACCACATGGCCCACTACCACGTGAACGCGAGCGTGCCGAAGACGCTCGTGCAGTACCTCGTCCGGTGGGTGGCGGCCTCCGGGCAGCTCGGCGCCGAGGCGAGCGCGGTGCTGGCCGAGATCGCGGCCACCGAGTTCAGCCCCGAGCTGGTCCCCGGCGATGTCGACGGCACCGGGCCCGCCCAGCGGACCGAGGCGCTGATCGGGCCGTACGAGCTGCACGACTTCGCGCTCTACTACATCCTCCGCTTCGGGTACGCGCCGCCGAAGGTCGCCTTCATGTCCCACGAGGCCTGGGGCGACGCCGGCCGCGGCGCCTGGCCGGACGTCCCGCCCGAGCGGCGCCGCGCGTACCGCCTCGGCGAGATCAAGCGAACGCTCGCGGTCTTCCTGCGACGGTTCTTCGAGACGAGCCAGTTCAAGCGAAGCTGCATCCCTGACG
>DASVDK010000130.1:0-12034 GCA_036381125.1 Thermodesulfobacteriota bacterium
CGCGAGGAGGTCGACTACCTCCTCGCGAGCCTCGAGCGGGCGCTGCCCGGCCGGGGGATCACCGTCGACCGGGTGGCGTACGCGTGGGCGGGGGTGCGGCCGCTCGCGTTCGAGGCGGGCAAGCACGAGTCGGCGGTGTCGCGCGAGCACCGCATCGTCGCCGAGGCGGACGGCTCGCTCCTCTCCATCACCGGCACCAAGCTCACGACCTACCGCAGCCTCGCGGAGGAGGCGACCGACCGCGTGGCCCGGAGCCTCGGCCGCCCCTCGAGGAGCCGCACCGCCCGCGTGGCGCTCGACGGCGCCGACACCGACGGCGACCGGGTCGAGGCGCGCGTCTGGCTCGACGCGTCGGCCGAGTCGGCCCGCACGGGGCTCTCCACGCGCACCCTCGAGCGGCTCGTCGAGACGTACGGCCGGCGAGCGGGGAGGGTCCTCGACCTCGTGCGGGCCGACCCGCGTCTCGGCGCGCCGCTCTGCCCGCACAACCCCGAGGTGGCCGCGCAGGTGACGATCGCCTGCCGCGAGGAGATGGCCCGGACGCTCGCCGACGTCATGCTGCGCCGCACCGGCCTCGGCCAGGGGGCCTGCCTCGGCCGCGACTGCGCCCCGCGGGTCGCCCGCATGATGGCCGCCGAGCTCGGCTGGGACGAGCGGCGCGTCGCGCGCGAGCTTGCCGACTACGACTCGATCGTCGGCGACACGGTAGCCTTCCGCGAGGCGCCCGCGCCGGCCGGCGTGAGGGGCTAGGTGCCGACCCTCCTGGCGCTCGACGCGGGGACGACGAGCACCCGGGCCGTCCTCTTCGGCGCCGGCGGCGAGGTCCTCGACGTGGCGCAGCGGGAGTTCCCGCAGCGCTACCCGCAGCCCGGCTGGGTCGAGCACGACCCCGAGGCGATCTGGAACTCGCAGCTCGCCTGCGCCCGGGAGGTCGTCGCCCGCGCCGCCGAGCCTCCGGCCGCCCTCGGCATCACGAACCAGCGCGAGACGGTCCTCGTCTGGGACCGGCGGACCGGCGCGCCGGTCGCCCCGGCCATCGTCTGGCAGGATCGGCGGACCGCGGCGGCGTGCGAGGCGATCGGCGCCGACGAGGCCTTCACCCGCCTGATCCGCGAGCGGACGGGGCTCCTGCCCGATCCCTACTTCAGCGCCACGAAGCTCGCCTGGCTGCTCGACCACGTGCCGGGCGTCCGCGCGCGGGCCGAGGCGGGGGAACTCGCCGCCGGCACGGTCGACACGTTCCTGCTCTGGCGCCTCACGGGCGGTCGCGTCCACGCGACGGACGCCTCGAACGCCTCGCGCACGCTGCTCTACGACATCCACCGCGGCCGGTGGGACGACGACCTCTGCGCCCGCTTCCGGATACCGCCGGCCCTGCTCCCCGAGGTGCGCGACTCGGCCGGCGACGACGGCACCGCGCCGGCGTCGGTGCTGGGCCGCGCCGTGGCGATCCGCGGCGTGGCGGGGGACCAGCAGGCCGCGACCTTCGGTCAGGCCTGCCTCGCGCCCGGCATGGCGAAGAACACCTACGGCACCGGCTGCTTCGTCGTCATGAACACCGGAACGGTCGCGCGCGCCTCGGGGAGCGGCCTCCTCACGACGGTCGCCTGGCGGCTCGACGGCCGGACCACCTACGCCCTCGAGGGGGCGATCTTCGTGGCGGGCGCGGCGGTGCAGTGGCTCCGCGACGAGCTGGGGGTCGTCCGGACGGCCGCGGAGACGGAGGCGCTGGCGGCGTCGCTCGACGGGAACGACGGCGTCTACCTCGTGCCGGCCTTCGTCGGCCTCGGCGCCCCGTACTGGGACCCGCGGGCGCGCGGCACGATCGTCGGCCTCACGCGCGGGACGACGCGGGCCCACCTCGCCCGGGCCGCCCTCGAGGCGGTGGCGTATCAGTCGGCCGACGTGCTCGAGGCGATGGCCGCCGACTGCGGCGAGCCGCTCAGGGAGCTGCGCATCGACGGCGGGATGGTGACGAACGACTGGCTCTGCCAGTTCCAGGCCGACGTGCTCGAGGTGCCGGTCGTCAGGCCGGCGGTCGTCGAGACGACGGCGCTCGGCGTCGCGGCGCTGGCGGGGCTTGCGGCCGGCGTCTTCCCCGAGCCGGCGGCCTTCGCCCGCACCTGGCGGGAGGACCACCGCTTCGAGCCGCGTACGTCGCGCCGGGCGGAGCGCGCCCGCTGGCGCGAGGCGGTGGCCCGCGCGCGGGAGTGGGACCGTGCTTGACCTGCTGATCCGGGGCGGCCGGGTCGTCGACGGCACCGGCCGGCCGGCCTTCCGGGCCGACGTGGCGGTCGAGGGGGGGCGCATCCGCGCCGTCGGCCTCCTGCCGCAGGCCGAGGCGCGCCGGGTCGTCGACGCGACCGGCCGCGTCGTCGCGCCCGGCTTCCTCGACCTCCACAGCCACTCCGAGCTGGCGCTGCTCGCCGACCCCTTCAACCCGCCCAAGCTCGAGCAGGGCTTCACCTTCGAGCTGCTCGGCCAGGACGGGCTCTCCGTCGCGCCGCTCACGCCGGCCGCGACGGCCGCCACGCGGCAGGCCCTGGCCGGGCTCGCCGGCGATCCGCCCGGCATCGACTGGAGCTGGCGGAGCGTCGACGACTTCCTCGGGCGCCTCGACGGACTCGACCTCTCGGCCGGCTACCTCGTCCCGCACGCCCAGCTCCGTCGCCTCGCCATGGGCGACGACGACCGGGCGCCGACGCGGGACGAGCTCCGCGAGATGCGGCGGCTTCTCCGGGAGGGGCTCGAGCAGGGCGCCTTCGGCCTCTCGACCGGCCTCGTGTACCCGCCGAACTGCTTCGCCGCCGCGGAGGAGCTGGCGGCGCTGGGAGAGGAGGTGGCGGCGGCCGGCGGGATCTTCGCCGTGCACCTGAGGAGCGAGGGGGCCGGCATCGAGTCGGCGCTCGACGAGATGCTCGAGGTCGCCCGCCGCAGCGGCTGCCGGCTGCACGTCTCGCACCTCAAGCTCGCCGGCGCCCCGAACTTCGGCAAGCTCGACTGGCTGATCTCGCGACTCGAGGGGGCGCGCGCCGAGGGGCTCGAGGTGACCTGCGACCAGTACCCCTATGCCGCCGGCAGCACCGTGATGACCGCCCTCGTGCCGACCTGGGCGCTGGCCGGCGGCCCGGCGGCGCTCCGGCGCCGGCTCGAGGACCCGTCCGACCGGGCGCGCATCCATGCCGAGATGGCGGCGCGGGGCGAGGGGCCGGCGGGCGGCTTCGCCGAGGTCGTCGTCAGCGACCTCCAGGGGGCGGCGCCGGAGCGGGCCGCCCTCGTCGGCAGGCGCCTGACCGAGATCGCGACGCTCACGGGGGTCGACCCGGCGACGGCGGTCATCGACCTCCTGCGCGAGACGCGCCTCGCCGCCTCCATCATCATCCACAACCAGGCCGATCCGATCGTCCGGGCGCTCCTGCCGCTCGGGTTCCGGTCGGTCGGCAGCGACGGCCTCCTCTTCGGCTCGCCCCACCCGCGCGCCTACGGCACGGCGCCCCGCATCCTCGGCCGCTACGTGCGCGAGGAGCGGCGGCTCACGCTCGAGGAGGCGGTCCACTCCCTCACGGGGCGGGCGGCCGACCACATCGGGCTCGCCGATCGGGGCCGGGTCCTCCCCGGCCTGCGCGCCGACCTCGTCGTCTTCGACCCGGACACCGTCATCGACCGCGCCACGTACGAGCGTCCCACCGAGCGGCCGATCGGCATCGACCACGTCGTCGTGGGGGGCGCGGTGGTGGTCGAGCAGGGGCGGGTGGTGCGGAGCGCGGCGCGGCGCGGCGAGGCCTGCCGCGCCCGCAAGCGCTGACCGCCACGGCGCCACCGGAGCGGGGCGAGGGCGTGCTTGCCCGGGCCTCTCGACCGGGTATATTATGACCATAGCATATGACCATGGTCACATGGCTCGGAGGACCCATGGAGGTCTCGGCGGGTGAGTTCAAGGCGCGATGCCTCAAGCTCATGGACGAGGTGCAGCGGACCAGACGGGAAATCGTCATCACCAAGCGCGGCCGCCCGGTCGCGAAGCTCGTTCCCGCCGACGAGAAGCCGAAGAGCGTGTGGGGCGCGCTCAAGGGGCGGGCGACCGTGATCGGGGACGTCGAGCGCGTGATCGAGCCGATCGACGAGCCGTGGGATGCGGACCGGTAGGCGGGCCGTCCCGCTCCTCCTCGATACGCACGTCTGGCTCGGCGTCCTCGAGGGTGACCGGCGCCTTGCGTCCCCCGACGTACGCCGAGCCGTCGACCTCGCAGCCGCGGCGGGGCAGGTCCGGATCTCCGCGATCTCGGTCTGGGAAGTGGCGATGCTCGAGACGAAGGGACGGATCCGTCTGGCGAAGGACTGCCTGGACTGGGTGACCGAGGCCCTCGCGATACCGGGATTCGCCCTCGCGCCCTTGACTCCCGAGGTGGCCGTGGGGGCGAGCCGCCTGCCGGGCGACTTCCACGGCGATCCCGCCGACCGGATCCTCGTCGCCACAGCACGCGCCCTCGGCGCGGTGCTCGTCACGAAAGACCGTCGGATCCTGGACTACGGCCGCGACGACTTCCTCGCCGTCATGCCGGCCTGAGCGGCGCTATCCGGCGAGGCGGCGGGCGCGGACGAGCCTGAGGTACATCTCGGCGCGAGGGTGGCGGGGGTGCTTCGCGAGGACGGCGCGCCACTCGGCCACGGCGCCCTCGACGTCGCCCGCGGCGTATCGCGTGATCCCCTTCTGCACGCCGGCCATGGGGAGGTGGGGCGCCTCCTCCTCGACGCGCGAGAACTCCCGCAGCGCCTCGTCGAACCGCCCCGCGTCCCGTAGCGCCACGCCGAGCCTGAGGCGGATGTCCGGGTAGGTCGGGCAGAGCGCCAGCGCGGCGTGGAAGCCCTCGATGGCCTGGTCGAGGAGCCCCAGCGCGTGGTAGGTGCCGGCGAGGTCGGCCTGCCGGTTGGCGAGCTTGCCCCGCACGAAGGGGTCGAGCGCCGAGGCCGGCTCTCCGGCGGCGGCCGGCCCGCCCGGCTCGGCCCGGCGGTAGACCCGCTCGGCCTCGTCGTAGCGCCCGAGGTCCATGAGCGTGACGGCGAGGTTCAGCGCGGCCTCGTTGTAGCGGGGGTTCAGCTCGAGGGCCCGGCCGAAGCAGGTGAGCGCCTTGCCGAAGGCCCCGCGGCGATGCGCGGCCAGGCCGACCCGGTTCAGCACGTCCGCGTACGGCGCCCCCGTCTCGAGGAAGCGCTCGAGGAGCGCCTCGGCGCGCTCGAGGTCGCCCCGCTCGAACGCCTCGGTCCCGAGGAGGTACAGCTCGTCGCGGGTGAGGTCGCCGAGCATCAGCGCGCGACGGTGCGGCTGCGCGCCTCGGCGGGCGCCGACCCCATGGCCGAGGCCGGGATCGGCTCGAGGCCCGCCTTCGCGAGGAGGGCGGCGGCGCGCCGGCCGATCTCGGTGTCCCCGGTCCGGTGCAGGACGGTGGACAGCGTCATCCGGGCCGCCTCGTTCCGGGCGAGCCTGAGCTCGCACTCCCCGGCGCGGACCCGGGCCTCGTCGGCCGCCGGCTGCTCGGGGTACGTGGTCCAGACCTTGGTGTAGCGCCTGAGCGCCGCCTCGTAGCGGTCCCGGCGGAAGTAGAAGTTGCCGATGTACAGCTCGTGGAGCGCCAGCTCGGCCCGCGCCTCGGCGAGCCTGACCCGCGCCGGCTCGGCGTACTCGGAGCCCGGGAACTTCTCGAGGAGGCTCTCGAACACCTCGGCGGCCTTGCGCGTCTGGGTCGGGTCGCGGTCGTAGGTGGCGCGCTGATGGAAGTGGGCCGACCCGAGGAGGTACATGGCGTACGGCGCGAGCTCGTGGGTCGGCCGCATCTTGAGGAACTGCTCGTAGGTGGCCACCGCCTCGGGGTACTTCCTGTCGAGGAAGTACATGTCGGCGAGGCGCAGCTCGGCGTACGGCGTGCTCCGGTGATAGGGGTAGCCGTCGACGAGCTTCTTGAACTCCTCGGCCGCCTGGTCCCACCGCTTGCGCGCGATCTCGCGCTCGGCCCGGGCGTAGAGCTCCTCGGGCGGGATGGCGCGGATCATCGCCGTCTTGGAGGCGCAGGCAGCCAGAAGGGTCGCCAGGAGACCGGCGGCAAGCAGGCGAGCGGCTCTCGATCTCCCGATCATCTTCCGAACCTTATACGAGCGGCCTGCCGGGCGTCAAGCCCCGGGGCCACCAGTCCACGGTCACCGGGACGAGGTACGGAGCGTGCGTCCCACCGCGCCGGCACTGGCGCGACGCGGCGCCAGACGCCCGGCGACAGGGCCCGGCCGCCCGGTGGCGCGCTGGACCGAGGTCAGGAGGGTGGAGGAGGCGCGCCATATGCGGGCGCTGGACCGCGCGATCCTGGCGGCCCTGGTCATCCTCCTGGCCGGCGCATGCGGGCGGTCCGGCTCCGAGGCGGAGGCGCCGGGGCAGTCGGGCGCGGCGGCGCAACCCCCCGAGGTCGTCGCCATGGCGGCCATCCAGCGGACGACCCCCATCTACCACCAGCTCGTCGGGCAGGTCGTCGCGGACCAGGAGGTGGAGATCCGCTCGAAGGCGACCGGCCTGCTCGTGCAGATCGGCTTCCGGGACGGCCAGCGCGTCCGGAAAGGCCAGCTCCTCTTCCAGATCGACCCGCAGCCGTTCCAGGCCGACCTGGCCAACGCGCGCGCCCGGCTCGCCGAGGCGCAGGCCGCGCTCGGCAAGGCGCGGCAGGACCTGCGGCGCGCCCGCGCACTCGCCTCGCAGGGGATCATCGCGCGCCAGGAGCTGACCGACGCCCAGGCGACCTACGACCAGGAGCGCCAGGCCGTGGCCGCACAGCAGGCGGTCGTCGAGGCCGCCGAGCTGCGGCTCCGGGACGCGCGGATCACCTCGCCGCTCACCGGGCGGATCGGCGCGTCTCGGGTCAAGCTCGGCACCCTGGTGCAGGCGGGCGAGACGATCCTCGCGGTGGTGTCGGCGCTCGACCCCATCGACGTCACGTTCAGCATCAGCGAGCAGGAGTACCTCGACCTCTTCCGCCGCTTCAGCGCCGCCGGCCGGACCGCGGCCGACGCGGCGCCGGTCGAGCTGATCCTCGCGGACGGCTCGGTCTACCCGCATCCCGGACACGTCGACTTCGTCGCCCCCAGGGTCTCCCCCACGACCGGGACCCTCGAGATCCGGGTGCAGTTCCCGAACCCGAACGAGCTGCTCCGCCCCGGCCTCTACGCGAACGTCCGCGTCGTCTACGACGTCCGCGACAACGCCCTCCTGGTGCCCCAGCGCGCGGTGCAGGAGACGCTCGGCAAGACGTTCGTGACCGTCGTGACCGAGGACGGGACCGCGGAGCAGCGCGCGGTCACCCTCGGGCCGCGCGCCGGTAACCTCTGGATCGTCGAGGACGGACTCGAGCCGGGCGAGCGGGTGGTCGTCGAGGGCCTCCAGAAGGCGCAGCCCGGCACTCGCGTGGCGGCTCGCATGATCACCGAGGCACAGCTCGCCTCCGGGACGGCCGAGCAGCCCGGCCGGATGCCCGAGGGAGGCGGACCGGCCGGCGAGGGCGAGCCGGCATCGCCGTCGGCCGGGGGCTCGGCGGCCGGCCCCGGGGCGGGCAACCGCCGGTAGGCGGCGATGGCGCGCTTCTTCATCGACCGTCCCGTCTTCGCGATGGTCGTCGCCATCGTCATCACGCTCGCCGGCCTCATCGCGCTGATCGCCGGCCTGCCGATCGCCCAGTACCCGCAGATCACGCTCCCCTCGGTCCGGACCTCCGGGGCGTACGTCGGCGCCGGCGCCCAGATCGTCGAGGAGGCGGTCGCGCAGCCGATCGAGACGCAGGTGAACGGCGTCGAGGGCATGCTCTACATGCGCTCGACGAGCACGAGCGACGGCTACTACACGCTCACGGTCACCTTCACCCTCGAGACGGACCCGGACATCGCCGCGGTGCAGGTGCAGAACCGGGTCTCGCAGGCGAGCGGCTCCCTGCCGCAGGAGGTCCTCGACGCCGGCCTCACCACCACCAAGACCACCCCCGACACCGTCATGTACGTCGCCCTCCATTCGCCCAACGGGACGTACGACCAGCTCTTCCTGCAGAACTTCGCGAACATCACCGTCATCGAGCCGCTCAAGCGCGTCCCCGGCGCCGGCAACATCACCCTCTACGGCGCCGACTTCGGCATGCGCCTGTGGCTCCGGCCCGACGCCATGGCCAGGCTGCGCATCACGCCGACCGACGTGCTCCAGGCGGTGCGCGACCAGAACGTCCAGGCGCCGGCCGGGTCGATCGGCCAGTACCCGGTCCCGGAGGGGCAGGCGTTCCAGTACACCGTGCGGGTCCGCGGCACGCTCGCGACCGAGGAGGAGTTCGGCAACATCGTCGTCCGGGCGGGTCCCGACGGCTCGATCGTCCGCATCCGCGACATCGCCCGGGTGGAGCTGGGCGCCGAGGAGTATCGCTTCGTCTCGACCTACAACGGCAGGCCGGCGGCGAACTTCGCGGTCAGCCTCACCCCCGACGCGAACGCCATCGAGACCGCCGGCCGCCTGCGGGCGGAGCTCGCCCGCATGGCGCCGGGCTTCCCGGCCGACGTCGCCTACGACGTCGTCGTCGACAACACCGTCTTCGTGACGGAGTCGCTCGAGGAGATCCTCCGCACGTTCTTCGAGGCGCTCGCCCTCGTCGTCCTCGTCGTGCTCGTCTTCCTGCAGACCTGGCGGGCGACCCTCATCCCGCTCGTCGCCGTGCCGGTCTCGCTCATCGGCACCTTCGTCTCGTTCACGGTCCTCGACTTCTCGGTCAACACGCTGACCCTCTTCGGGATGGTCCTGGTCATCGGGATCGTCGTGGACGACGCGATCGTCGTCGTCGAGGCGGTGGAGCACCACATCCAGGACACCGGCCTCGACCCGCGGTCGGCCACGTACCGCGCCATGGAGGAGGTGCAAGGGCCGGTCGTCGCCATCGCCCTCGTCCTCGCGTCGGTCTTCGTCCCGGTCGCGTTCCTCGGCGGCGTCGTGGGCCAGCTCTACCGGCAGTTCGCCCTGACGGTCGCGGTGTCGGTGCTGCTCTCGGCCCTCGTCGCGCTCACCCTCACGCCGGCGCTCTGCGCGCTCCTCCTCGAGCCGCCGGCCGAGGGCCGGCGGCGCGGACTCCTCGGCCGGCTCGGCGCGGGGTTCAACCGCGGCTTCGCACGGACGGTGGAGCGGTACGGACGGACGGTGGCCCTCGCCATCCGCCGCGCCGGGGTCGTGGTCGCGGCGCTGGTCGTGCTCGGCGCCGCGGCCCTGGGGCTCACGCGCGCCGTGCCGGGCGGCTTCGTGCCGGAGGAGGACCAGGGGATCGTGATCGGCACGATCCTCCTGCCGGAGGCGGCGTCGCTCGTCCGCACGCGCGACGCGGCAGCGCGGGTCGACGAGGCGATCCGCGGCATCCCGGGCGTCGCTCGCACGATCACGGTCTCCGGCGCGAACATCCTCACCGGCGCCGCCCAGTCCAACTCCGGGCTCGTCGCCGTGGCGCTCGAGCCGTGGGGCGAGCGGCCGGACGTCCAGGCGATCATCGCCGCCATCCGCGCGAGCGCCGCCGAGATCCCCGAGGCCGTCGTGCTCGCGTTCAACCCGCCGCCGATCCCCGGCCTCGGCGTCACGGGGGGCTTCTCCTTCATGCTCGAGGACCGCACCGGCCAGGCGCCCGAGGCGCTCCAGGCGGCGGTCGCGCGGGTGGTCTCCGCCGCGCAGCAGCGGCCGGAGATCGGGTCCGTGCTGTCGAGCTTCGCGGCCGACACCCCCGGCTACCGCTTCGACGTGGATCGCGACAAGGCCCAGACCCTCGGCGTGCCGGTGAGCGACGTCTTCCAGGCGCTCCAGACCTTCCTCGGCGGCGTCCGGATCAACGACTTCACCCGGTTCGGCCGCACCTACGACGTGGTCATGCAGGCGGAGGGGCGCTACAGGCGGGACGTCCGGGACATCCAGTCGTTCTTCGTCAGGAACGCCGACGGGCAGATGGTCCCCCTCACGACGCTCGTGACGCCGGTGAGGGAGAGCGGGCCGATCGTGATGACGCGGTACAACGCCTACCGTGCCGCCGAGATCACCGGGACCGCCGCGCCGGGGTACAGCTCCGGGCAGGCGATGCAGGCCATGGAGGAGGTGGCGGCAAGCGTCCTGCCGTCCGGCTTCGGCTACGAGTGGTCGGGCCTGAGCCTCCAGGAGCAGCAGTCCGCCGGCCAGGCGCCGGTCGTCTTCGGCCTGGCCCTGCTCTTCGTGTTCCTCTTCCTCGCCGCCCTCTACGAGAGCTGGGCCGTGCCGTTCGCCGTCCTCCTCGGCGTGCCGCTCGGCGTCTTCGGCGCCTTCGCCGCCGTCTGGCTCGCCGGCTACGCCAACACGGTCTACGCGCAGATCGGCCTCATCCTCCTGATCGGCCTCGCGGCCAAGAACGCGATCCTGATCGTCGAGTTCGCCAAGGTCCGCCGCGATCGCGGGATGCCGATCGTCCAGGCGGCCGTCGAGGCCGCGAGGCTCAGGCTGCGGCCGATCATCATGACCTCCCTCGCCTTCATCCTCGGCGTCGTGCCGCTCGCCGTCGCGACCGGCGCCGGCGCCGCGGCCCGCAACGTCATGGGGGTCACGGTGCTCGGCGGCATGACCGCCGCGACCGTCCTGGGGATCGTCGTGATCCCCGTGCTCTTCGTCCTCGTCCAGCGAGTCGCCGAACGGATCGCCGGTCCTCCCGGGGAGCGGGCGGCCGGCGAGGGGCCGGCCGCAGGGGCACGCTAGCGCTTCGAGCCCTGGCACATCGGATGCAACCTCCGGCCGTCGGAGCGTTACAGAGCCCGCGACCCGGCCAAAATGGCCGCCGTGACGGCCCGGATCGGGCGTTGCGCCCGGCCGATGGACAGAATGGCACACCGGACGGGCGGGGCCGAGACGAGACGGAAGGCAAACAGGCATGCGACTCGACAAGTTCACGGTGAAGGCCCAGGAGGCCATCCAGGCGGCGCAGTCCTACGCGGAGGCGCGCAGCCACCAGCAGGTGGACGCCGAGCACGTCCTGCTCGCCCTGCTCGAGCAGACCGACGGCGTCGTGCCGCCGATGCTCCAGAAGGTCGGCGCCGACGCGAAGACCCTGGCCGCGCAGGTCCGGGCCGAGCTCGACAAGATGCCGCAGGTCCACGGCGCCGCCATCGAGCAGGTCTACATCACCCAGCGCCTCAAGCGGATGCTCGACGAGGCGGTGCGCCAGGCCCAGAGCCTCAAGGACGAGTACGTCTCGACCGAGCACCTGCTGATCCCGATGGTGGACGACACCGGGGCGGCCGGCCGGCTGCTCAGGGCCGCCGGGGTCACGCGCGACCGCCTCTTCCAGGCGATGCGGGAGGTGCGCGGCAGCCAGCGGGTGACCGACCAGAACCCCGAGGAGAAGTACCAGGCGCTCCAGCGCTACGGGCGGGACCTCACCGACATGGCCCGCCGGGGCAAGCTCGACCCGGTGATCGGCCGCGACGAGGAGATCCGCCGCGTCATCCAGGTGCTCTCCCGCCGCACGAAGAACAACCCGGTCCTGATCGGCGAGCCGGGCGTCGGCAAGACGGCCATCGTCGAGGGGCTCGCCCAGCGGATCGTCAACGGCGACGTGCCCGAGGGGCTCAGGGACAAGCGCGTGGTGGCGCTCGACCTCGGCGCCCTGGTCGCCGGCGCCAAGTACCGCGGGGAGTTCGAGGACCGGCTCAAGGCGGTCCTCAGGGAGGTGACCGAGTCGGAGGGGCAGATCGTCCTGTTCATCGACGAGCTGCACACCCTGGTCGGGGCGGGCGCTGCCGAGGGGGCGATGGACGCGTCGAACATGCTCAAGCCGGCCCTCGCCCGCGGCGAGCTCCGCGCAGTCGGCGCGACGACGCTCGACGAGTACCGCAAGCGGGTCGAGAAGGACGCGGCGCTCGAGCGGCGGTTCCAGCCGGTCTACGTCGGCGAGCCGACGGTCGAGGACACGATCGCCATCCTCCGCGGGCTCAAGGAACGCTACGAGGTCCACCATGGGGCCAAGATCCAGGA
>DASVDK010000131.1:0-9730 GCA_036381125.1 Thermodesulfobacteriota bacterium
GAGCAGCGCCGCCGCCCGGTTCACGTGGACCCGATGCGCCAGGGCGACCGCGAGGAGGAGCCCGAGCCCGAAGGTCGGGAAGATGCCGAGGAACACCCCGAGCGCGACACCGCCGCCGATCTTCTCGGGCGAGTCGTCGATCCGGACGAGCCGAAGGTAGTAGTAACGGAGAACCCGGCCGACCCGCCGGCTGACCCCCTGACTAGCTCGCATCGGCCCCCGGGACGCTCGGTCCCTCGCGGTCCAACTACCTGACTACGCGGTGCAACTACCAGTCTACCCGGTCCATCTACCCGACTACTCGGAGAGACGGCGGAGTGTACCACGCCGGCCCCGATTTTCCAATCGAGGCGCGCCCTTAGCCTCGCCGCTCACTCGCCCGCGTGATCGCCCACCGACTCGAGCGGCTCGCCGCGCAGCTTGGCCCGCAGGTAGAGGAGGCCGATCCGCCCCAGCGCCGTGATCGGCACGGCGAGCAGGACGCCGAAGATCCCGAACAGCGTCCCGGCCGCCGTCGCGGCGACGATGACGACGGCCGGGTTCAGCTTGAGTTCACCCCCCTCGATCCTCGGGGACAGGACGAACTGCTCGAGCTGCTGCACGGCCACGTACAGCGCGACCACCAGGAGGGCCCGCCCCGGGTCGTCGAAGAGCGTGAGGGCCACCGCGGGGACCGCCGCGAGCACCGGCCCGATGAAGGGGATCAGGTCGAGCAGCCCGGCCGCGAGCCCGAGGACGAGGGGGTACGGCACGCCGAGGGCCCAGGTCCCGAGCCCGGTCGCGACGCCGATGACACAGGCCACGATCAGCCGTCCCCGGAGGAACCTGAGCATGACGAGGTTCACCTCGGCCAGGAGGAAGTCCACCTCGGGCTTGAGGCGCGGCGGGAACCAGGCGAGGATCGAGCCGCGGACGCCCGGCGCGGCGAGCAGCATGAACCAGGTGAGGATCGGGACGAGGACGATCGCCAGCACCGAGGCGAGGAAGCCGAAGACCGCGCCGATGGAGCCCTGCAGGAAGGCGATGGCGAACGCGCCGGCCTGCCCGAGGTACCCCTCGATCGTCCGGCGCCATTGCGGCGGCAACTGCGTCCGGGAGATGCGGCGCAGGTCCTCCACGATCGCGGCCGCCTGGCTGTAGAACTCCGGCAGTTGCTTCACGAGGGCCGTCACCTGGTCGATCAGCGGCGGCACGACGAGGAGGCCGGCCGCAACGAGGAGGGCGCCGGCCGCGACGAAGACCACCAGGATCGCCCCCCGGCGGGGGAGCGGCCGCCCCAGGACCCTGAAGACGATCTGCGAGACGAAGTCCACGACCGGCGCGAGGACGTAGGCGAGCAGCCCCGACAGCACCACGAGCATGACGATGCTGCGCAGGCGGACCACCAGGTAGACCGCCGCGACGGCGAGGAGCGCGAGGACGACCCGGCGCGACACCGGGCCGAACGGCTCGGGCATGATCGGCCCGGCCCTGGCAGGCGCCGGCTCCGCTCGCGCGGCGGGAGGCCCCGGGCCGGCCGTGGTCTGCCGATCGGCCGCCCGGCGCCGCACGCCTCAGGTCCCTCCGAGCACCAGGCTGGCCGCACCGAGGATGCCGGCGTCGTCGCCGAGCGCGGCCCGGGCGAGGACCGTGGTCTCGCCCATCGGCCGGTGCGCGCGGGCGAGCAGCTCCGCGCGGAGCGGGGGCTCGATGAGGTCCCAGGCCTCGCTCATGCCGCCGCCGACGAGGATGGCGCGCGGGTTGAGGATGTTCACCAGCGTCGCGGCGAGGATCCCGAGGGCGCGCCCCGCGCGGCGGTACACCCCGCGGGCCACCTCGGCCTCCGGTCCCTCGCCCGTCTGGGCGAGCCGGGCCACGGCCCTGGCGTCGAGGTTGCCGTCGAGACCGGCCTCTCGCGCCATGCGGGCCACCGCGGTGGCCGACGCGTAGCGCTCCGCGCACCCCCGGTTGCCGCACCCGCAGGGGACCGCAGTGTCCGAGCTGTCGATGGTGACGTGTCCCGCCTCCCCGGCCATCCCCTGCGCGCCGCGCCAGAGGCGACCGTCGAGGACGATGCCGCTGCCGATGCCGGTGCCGAGCGTGAGGAGGACGAAGCTGTCGTACGGTCGGCCCGCGCCGACGCAGCCCTCGCCGACCGCGGCCGCGTTGGCGTCGTTCTCGAGGGACACCCGGAGGCCCGTCCGCCTGGTCAGCTCGGCCGCGATCGGCACGTCCCGCCAGCCCGGGAAGTTGGCCGAGGCCACGACGGCGCCGCCGGCCTGGTCGACGACGCCCGGCACGCCGACGCCAACGCCCACGAGCCGGCCGCCGGCCGGGACGTCGCGGGCGAGTCGCAGGATCGCGTCGGCCATTCGCCCGAGCACGTGCTCGCGGCCCCGGGAGACCTCGGTGTGGTGCCTGAGTCGGGCGCCGGCGATGCCGGCATCGCTCACGAGGGCGAGCCTCGTGTTCGTGCCGCCGAGGTCGACGCCGACTGCGTACCGCATCACGATCCGCGGGCGCCCGCTCCGGGGGCAACTCGCTTCGCATTCATCTGCTCGTCGCCTCCTCGCATGGCCCCCGCACCCCCGCGCTCGGCCGGGCCAGGCCCGTACCTCGCTTCTACCGTCCCCGCGCCGCCCGGAAGAAGGCCACGGTCTCGGCCAGCCCCTCGGCGAGCGTGGTGCGCGGCCGCCAGTCGAGCGCCCGGGCGGCGCGCGACGGGTCGATCACGCTGCGCCGCTGCTCGCCCGCCTTGGCCGGACCGTGTACCGGCCGGGCCGAAGACGCCGTCGCCTCGGCGAGGAGCCGGTAGAGCGTGTTCACGTCGGTCTCGACGCCGGTGCCGATGTTGATCGGCCCCGACACCGGCCTCGCGAGGTCGGCCGCCGCCGCGTTGGCCTCGACCACGTCGCCGACGTACACGTAGTCGCGCGTCTGGGCGCCGTCGCCGTTGATCGTGCAGGGCTGCCCGGCGATGAGCCGGCTCGTGAAGATGGCGACGACGCCGGCCTCGCCGTGCGGGTCCTGCCGCGGCCCGTAGACGTTGCCGTACCGCAACGCCACGTAGGGCAGCCCGTGGACCGCCTGATAGTAGAAGCAGTAGTGCTCGCCGGTCACCTTCCCGACCCCGTAGGGGGAGACCGGGTTCAGGGGGTGGTCCTCGTCGGCCGGGAAGCGGATCTGCTCGCCGTACGCCGCCCCGCCGGACGACACGAACACGACGCGCTTCACCCCGTGGCGCGCCGCGAGGTCGAGCAGGCGGATCGTGCCGAGGATGTTGACGCGCGCGTCGTGGATCGGGTCGGCCACCGACTTGCGGACGTCGATCTGGGCGGCGTGGTGATTCAGGATGTCGAACCGGCCCTCCACGAACAGCCGCTCGATCGCCGGGTCGAGGATGTCGAGGTGGTGGAAGGCCGCGCGCGGGTTCACCTGCGCCCGCTTGCCGGTGGAGAGGTCGTCGACGACCGTGACCTCGTGCCCGTCGGCGACGTAGCGATCGACCACGTGCGAGCCGATGAAGCCCGCGCCCCCGGTAACCAGGATTCTGGCCACTAGCGTCCCATCCCCATGTAGGTGAAGCCGAGGCGCCGCATCCGCACCGGCTCGTAGATGTTCCGCAGGTCGACCACCACCGGGCGCGCGAGCGTCTGCTTGAGCCGGTCCCAGTCGAGGTTGCGGAAGAGGTTCCACTCCGTGGCCAGCACCAGAACGTCCGCCCCCTTGGCCGCCTCGTAGGCGTCCTCGCAGTAGATCACGTCGGGGTAGAGCCGCCTCGCGCCAGGCATCCCGGCGGGGTCGAAGGCCTGCACCCGCGCGCCGAGCTCGAGGAGCCGCTCGACCAGGAAGAGCGGCGGCGACTCGCGCAGGTCGTCGGTGTTGGGCTTGAACGTGAGGCCGAGGAGCGCCACGGTCGCCCCGCGGACCTCCCGGGCGGGATTCGCCCCGTCGGTCGCGCCGAGCGCCGCGAGGACCTTCTCGAGCGAGTGCCGCTTCTGTCGCTCGTTGACCGCCACGGTGGCGTCGACGAGCTTGAACTCCATCCCCTGCTCCCGGGCGATGTGCCCGAGCGCCTTCAGGTCCTTCGGGAAGCAGGAGCCGCCGAAGCCCGGCCCCGGGTGGAGGAACTTGCTGCCGATCCGCTGGTCGAGCCCCATCCCCTTGGCCACCACGTGGACGTCCGCCCCCACCTTCTCGCAGAGGAGCGCCATCTCGTTGATGAAGGAGATCTTCGTGGCGAGGAAGGCGTTGCTCGCGTACTTGATCATCTCGGCCGTCTCGACGTCGGCCACGACGAAGGGGGTCTCGATGAGGTAGAGGGGCGAGTAGAGGTCCTTGAGGATGGCGGCCGCCTGACCGCTCGACGTGCCGATGACCACGCGGTTGGGCCGCATGAAGTCCTCGATGGCCGAGCCCTCGCGCAGGAACTCCGGGTTCGACGCGACGTCGAACGGCACCGGCTCGGGCTGCGACTCCTCGATGATCTTCCGGATGACCTTGCCCGTGCCGACCGGGACGGTGGACTTGGTGACGACGACCTTGTAGCTGTCCATCGTCTGGCCGATGGCCCGGGCGACCTCGCACACGTACTGGAGGTCGGCCGCGCCGTCCTCGCCCTGCGGCGTCCCGACGGCGATGAAGACGACCAGCGCGCGGGAGACCGCCGACTTGAGGTCGTCGGTGAAGGACAGGTTCCCCGATCGCACGTTCTTGTCGACCAGCTCGGTCAGGCCCGGCTCGTAGATCGGGATGCGCCCCTGCTTGAGGCCCTCGATCTTCTCCCGGTCCTTGTCGACGCAGACGACCTTGAGGCCGAACTCCGCGAAGCAGGCGCCGGTGACGAGGCCGACGTAGCCGACCCCCACGACGCAGATGTTCATACCCGTCCCTCCCTAACGCGCTCCATGAACCCCGCTTCCGTTCGTGCCCCCCGCGACCTCGGCGAGGCAGGCCCCGAGGATGCCGACCGCCTCGTCGACCTCCTCGCGCGTCACGACGAGCGGAGGCGAGAAGCGGATCGAGGACGTCCCGCACCCGAGGAGCAGGAGCCCCCGCCGGAAGGCCTGCTCGATCACCAGGTCCCGCTCCCGCGCGGCCGGCTCGCGCGAGGTGCGATTGCGCACGAGCTCCATCCCGATCATGAGCCCCACCCCCCGCACGTCCCCGACGAGACGGTTCGTCGAGGTGAAGGCCTTGAGCCGCCCGAGGAGATGGGCGCCCACGCGCGCCGCGTTCTCGATCAGCCCCTCCTCGAGCAGGTCGAGCGTGGCGAGTGCCGCCGCGCAGGCGACCGGGTTGCCGCCGAAGGTCGAGGCGTGCGCGCCCGGCTCCCACGTCATGAGGTCCGAGCGCGCGATCATGGCGCCGAGCGGCATCCCCGAGGCGATGCCCTTGGCGACGACCAGGATGTCCGGCGCCACGCCGGCCTGCGAGCACGCGAAGAGCGTGCCGGTGCGTCCCATGCCGCACTGCACCTCGTCGGCGACGAGCAGGATGCCGTACCGATCGCAGAGGGCGCGAAGCCTGGGGAGGAACTCGGCCGGCGGCACCAGATAACCGCCCTCGCCCTGGATCGGCTCCACCACGATGGCGGCCACCTCCTCGGGCGGTACCAGACTGTGGAAGTAGAGCCGCTCGATGGCGTCGACGCAGTCGACCCGGCACCCGGGGTAGGTGAGCCCGTAGGCGCAACGGTAGCACGACGCGTACGGAACGTGGTGGACCTGGGGCAAGAGCGGCGCGAAGCCGCGCGTGTGGACCGCCTTGCTCGCCGAGAGCGACAGGGCGCCCAGGGTCCGACCGTGGAACGCGCCGTGGAAGGCGAGGAAGCGGGGACGCCCCGTGGCGTAGCGCGCGAGCTTGATGGCGGCCTCGATCGCCTCGGCCCCGGAGTTGGTGAAGAACACCCGCTTGGGGTGATCGCCCGGGGCCGCGGCGGCCAGGCGCCGCGCGAGGTCCACCTGCGGCCCGTAGTAGAAGTCGGTGCCCGACATGTGGATCAACGTTGCCGCCTGCTGCGCGATCGCCTCGACGACGCGCGGATGGCAGTGGCCGGTGGCCGCGACCGCGATGCCGGCCGTGAAGTCGAGATACCTGCGGCCGTCGAGGTCGTAGACGTACGCCCCCTCCCCTCGGGCGACGGCGAGCGGATAGCCGCGGGTGTACGACGGCGAGAGGTAGCGGGCGTCCTCGGCGATCAGGGCCGCCGAGAGGGGGCCGGCCCCGGCCGCCCGCGCCGTCGCCTCCGCGGCGGCAGCCCGGCGGTCGGCGTCGGACGGGACGGTTTCGATGTCACGCTTGTCGAGCATCCAGGGGGTCCTCGATCAGGGGACCGCAGAAGCATGCAATTCCATTGCCATTCGAAGCGCTCGGGCCCTGCGGCCCGAAGGAAACCCTCAGGTAGGCACCGTGGCGTCGGTCGGGGAGCCGCCCGACCGCCAACCTCGAGGGCGTACGGCGCAAAGTTTGCGGTCTTCCGGGGGTTGTGGTCTCTCGGCGCGGCCCGGTCAGCCGCGACGGCCGGCTGCCGTCCGGCTCCGGTAGTAGTCGATCGTCGCCCGGAGGCCGTCGTCGATGTCGACCCGAGGCTCCCAGCCGAGGAGCCGTCTGGCGAGCGAGATGTCCGGGCGGCGCACCTTCGGGTCGTCCACGGGCAGCGGCTTGAAGACGATCCGGCTCGTGCTGCCGGTGAGCCGCTTCACGCGCTCGGCGAACTCGAGCACCGTCCGCTCCTCCGGGTTGCCGATGTTGACCGGGCCCACGTAATCGGAGCCGAGGAGCCGGTAGATGCCCTCCACCAGGTCGTCCACGTAGCAGAAGCTGCGGGTCTGCGACCCGTCGCCGAAGACGGTGATGTCCTCGCCGGCCAGCGCCTGGAGCGTGAAGGCCGGCACCACGCGGCCGTCGTGCGGCCGCATGCGGGGGCCGTAGGTGTTGTGCGCGAAGACCCCGATGCCGGCCACGAAGTTCTCGTGCCCGTCGACACTGAAGTCGTACACGTACCCGGTAGGCTCGATGGGCCGGATCTCCCTCACCGGCGCCCATACCAGGTCCCCGGATCGTGTCGCGTCGAGCGTCTGCACGACACCCTCGTGCCAACCGAGGATGTCGAAGTTCGACAGCTCGCACACCGTGACGCGCCAGAACGGAAACGTCCGGTCTCCGTACCGCCGTTCGAAGGTCGTCGCGTACTTGCCGACGGACGCGACGATCCCGAAGCGCAGCAGCAGCAGCGTCAGGTCCGTTGCCAACGCCTCACTGACGGTATTGAACGTCAACTCCCGCCGCTCCGGGTAGTGCGCCTGCGCACCATCGCCCTCCCTGTAGCCTTCCAGGAAATGGACGAGGCGGGCGAGGGGCAACTGCATGATCCACCCGGGCACCCGCGCGGTCTTCGCCGTACCCGTCACGCCGAACACTGCCCGGAAGAGGTACACGAGAATCCCGGAGTCGACCGAGAGCTGCGGCGCTCGGCTCGCGTCGGCCGGCACGATCCGGGCGGTCACCCCGAAATGCGACTCGATGATGCGCCGCGCCCGGTCGAGCTGCCGCTGACCCGAGCCGAGGAGCAGGCGGTAGTCCCCGTCCTCGTCCACGTGGCAGCCCTCGGCCAGGTACAGTCCGAGGAGCCAGAGCAGGTCGTTCGTGACCTCGACCCGGTTGGGGATCTCCACACCGCCGCCGCCCGTGTACGGGCGCAGGCGGGCGTTCTCCGGCCACCGGACGCCCTGTTCGCGCCAGAGGGCCGCCGCGACCGGGAGCGGCAAGGCGCCATGCCCGAGGTACTTCCGCCACGCGCACCCGATCGCGTTCCGCAGCGAGCCGCTCCCGGCGAAACGCCCGCTCGCGGCGAGGAACTCGACGACCCGGGCCTCGTGCGGCTCGACGAGAGACGCGAGGTCGGCCGAGACGAGCGCGTAGTTCCACAGCTCGGCTTCCGGCGCACGTCGAATGAGGTGGTCGACGATGTCCACCGCCCGAACGTCCCTCTCGACGACCGGCAACCGAGCCGGGAGGGCGATGTCGTCGCCGACGGCGAGATCTCGAACCGGCACAGGCTCGGGCCTTCCGCACGGGCCGCGGCGGAAGACGCTGTGGTCCCCGGTGACACGGATACGACGCCCGTACCCGGTCCTGACCTCGTACGCGTCTTTCCCCTCGGCCCGGTGCTTGATGAGCGCATTCGCCAGCCGCAACTCGACGCGCAGGGTCCGGGGATCGAAGGCCGGCACGTAGAGTCGCCTCGGCGCGACGAGACGGCCGTCGCGGACCGACTGATCGGCGAACGGCTCGATCGGCCCCACGTGCATGAGGTCGTCGTCGAAGACCACGACGGTTTCGTCCGCCATGATGCTGTTGAAGATCCGCACGATCCGGACGTCGACGCCGTGCGCCCGGTGGTAGGCCATCGTCATCGCCTCGGCAAAGCGCTTCGCCTCGTCGTAGACGCCGCGGGGGCCGACCGGGTTCACGTTGCCCCAGTAGCTCTCGGGCTGCGGGTTCACGAGCGGGTCGCCGTAGACCTCGGAGGTGGAGGCCAGGAGGAACCGCGCCTTCTTGTGCTTGGCGAGCCCGAGCGCCTTGTGCGTGCCGAGGGAGCCGACCTTGAGGGTCTGGATGGGGAGTTCCTGGTAGTCGATCGGCGACGCCGGCGAGGCGAAGTGGAGCACCGCGTCGAGGTGCCCCTCGACGTAGAGGTAGTTGGTCACGTCGTACTGGACGAACGTGAACCGCGGGTCCCGGATGTGCGCGATGTTGTCGGCCGAGCCGGTCACGAGGTTGTCCAGGCAGATGACTTCCCAGCCTTCCTTGAGGAACCGGTCGCAGAGGTGAGAGCCGAGGAACCCGGCTCCGCCGGTGATGAGGACTCTGGGCATGGTCTTCCGTCGCTCCTCGCTGGCGCGCCCGCGCCGTGTGGGCCGACCCCCCTTCCGGGCCGCGCCGAGCCGCCGCGTGCGGCGTTCGGTCCGGATCCGACCGCCGCGGACGACCGTGCCAGTATAACCGACCGCCTGCCCGGCAAGCGCCGGGCGGCGGTCCTCGTGCGGGCGCTCCCGGCTCGGGCGGCCGGGCTGCCGACAGGCCCCGGCGGCCGATCAGCTCGAAGCGTAACCGGCCGCGTACCGATGCGCAGCGACGGTGCTCACCGCGCGGCAGCCGGGCCGGACGTGGGCCTCGCACGAGGGCCTCGTCGGCCGGTCATGCCGACGTCTCGTCTCACCCCGACGTCTCGTCCCGCGGCGGGCTGCCCTCCGGCTTCGCCGGCCCGGTCACGGCGGGCGCCCAGGCGAGGCCGAGCAGGACGAGCGTCAGGGCGCGAACGCGCCAGTCCTCCCAGTGGTAGTTGAACACGCCGAGGGCCAGCACGCCCAGCAGGGCGAGGCCGACGCCGGCCGCCGCGCCTCGCGCCTCGGGGCCGACCCGACTCACGGCGCGAAGCGCGTGCAGCATCGCGGCCGTCACGGCGACGACCCAGGCGGCGAGACCGAGCGGACCGCGCTCGGCCAGCAGTTGCAGGAAGGTGTTGTGGAGGTGCGAGGGCCCTTCGGTCTGCGCCAGGCCCGCGTACCGCTCGTAGTTGGCGACCACCCCCTCCGGCCCGATGCCGAGGATCGGGTGGTCCCGGATCACGGCGAGCCCGATGCGGTACCGGGCCAGGCGGTCGAGGTTCCGTTCGGCCGTCGGATCGAAGGCGGACCGCACGCGCGCGCCGAGATCGCGCGAGTCGTCGGCGCCCGGCAGCGAGGCG
>DASVDK010000132.1:0-2275 GCA_036381125.1 Thermodesulfobacteriota bacterium
ACCGCTCGCCTTGCAGGCGGCTCATGCCGCCTCCAGGACCCGCAAGTAATAGTAGACGAGCGGGGCCACGAAGAGGAACGAGTCGAGGCGGTCGAGGAGGCCGCCGTGGCCCGGCAGCAGGCCGCCCGAGTCCTTGACGCCGGCGCCCCGCTTGAGGAGCGACTCGCACAGGTCCCCGAGCTGGCCCACGACCGCGGCGACGACGCCGAGGACGAGGACGTGGCGGACCGGGACGTCCGGCAGGAGCCACGCGCGGACGAGCAGCGCGGCGGCGACCGTCCCGACGAGCCCCGCCGCCGCCCCTTCCCAGGTCTTCCCGGGGCTCACGGCGGGGTAGAGCTTGCGCCGGCCGAGGGACTTGCCGCCGTAATAGGCCGCGGTGTCGCCGCCCCACGCGGCCGCCAGGGCGAGCAGCACCGCCCCGGGGCCGAGGTGGTCCGGCATCGCGCGGGCGAGCACGGCGTGGGACAGCAGCACGGGGCCGTAGACGAGGCCGAACACGAGGAGCCCCACCCGCTCGGCCGCCGACCGGGCCGCCTCCGGCCGGAAGAGCGCGTAGAGGAAGACGGCGAAGGTGGACCCGGTCAGCATGGCCAGGACCGCCGCCGGCTCCCCCGTGACGGCGGCAAGGCTCGTGACGAGGCCGAAGATCACGGCGGCGCGCCACTCGGCCGTCGGGAGCCGGGCGGCGTGGAGCCGGTAGAACTCCACCTGCACGCCGGCCGCCGCGACCGCGACGGCGCAGCCGAACGCCCAGAGCGGCGCCAGGAACAGGACCGCCAGGAGGAGCGGCAGCCCGATCAGGGCGACGACGACACGCTTGCGGTGCACGCCGGAGCGCCCCGCGGCTATCGGGGCGAGGCGGCCAGGTCGCCCGCGAGCTGCTGGCTCGTCTGGCCGAACCGGCGCTCGCGACGCTGGAAGTCGGCGAGCGCCTCGATGAGGTCGCCCCGGCGGAAGTCGGGCCAGAGCGTGGGCGTGACGTAGATCTCCGTGTAGGCGAGCTGCCAGAGGAGGAAGTTCGAGAGCCGGAACTCGCCGCTGGTGCGCACCAGGAAGTCCGGATCGGGCAGGCCGGCCGTGTCGAGGTACGCCGAGAGCAGCTCCTCGGTGATGACGGACGGCTCGGACAGCCGGCCGCCCTGGGCCAGGTCGGCCACGAGCCGCCGGACGGCGTGGACGATCTCCGAGCGGCCGCCGTAGGAGAGGGCGACGTTGAGGATCATGCCGTCGTTGCCCTTCGTCCGCTCGACCGCCTCCTCGAGGATCGCCCGGACGTCGGGCGGCAGGTCGCCGAGCCGGCCGATCGCGGTCAGGCGGATGTTGTGCTCGAGGAGTTCCGAGAGCTGCTCGCGCAGGTGGACGCGGAGGAGGTCCATGAGGGCCGCCACCTCCTCCGGCGGCCGGCGCCAGTTCTCCGACGAGAAGGCGAACAGGGTGAGGACCGGGATCCCGAGTTCTCGCGAGGTCCGGATGACCTCCTTGGCCGCCTCGAGTCCCCGCTGGTGGCCACGGATCCGGGAGAGCGCCCGCGCCGTGGCCCACCGGCCGTTGCCATCCATGATGATGGCCAGGTGACGCGGCAGCCGGCTCGGGTCGAGCTGGACTTCCATCAGACCTCCATCAGCTCCTTCTCTTTGGCCGCGAGCGTCTCGGCGATGCGGCTCGTGTAGAGGTCGACCACCTTCTGGACCTCGTCGCGCGCCTTGCGGTGCTCGTCCTCGGAGACGGCCTTCTCCTTCTCGAGGTCCTTCAGCATGTCGAGCGCCTCGTGCCGCGCGTTGCGGATCGCGACGCGGCCGGTCTCGGCCATCCGGTGGAGCACCTTGGCCAGCTCCCGGCGGCGCTCCTCGGTGAGGGGCGGCACCGGCAGGCGGATCAGCTTGCCGTCGTTGGACGGCGTGAGGCCGAGGCCCGACTTCTGGATGGCCTTCTCGATCTCCGGAAGCGCCTTCTGGTCCCAGGGCTCGATGACGATCAACCGCGCGTCGGCGACCCGCATCGTCGCGACCTGGTTGATCGGCATCTGCGAGCCGTAGTAGTCGACCCGGACGTGGTCGAGGATCGAGAGCGAGGCGCGCCCCGTGCGCACCGTCGCGAACTCCTTGCGCAGCGCCTCGAGCGCCTTCTCGCAGCTCTTCCTGAGGTCGGCGAGGACGTCGTTGACCATGACCTACCCCCGGACGACCGTACCGATCCGCTGGCCGGTGACGACGCGCCGGATGTTCCCCGGCCCGCTCAGGTCGAAGACCACGATCGGCATGTTGTTGTCCAT
>DASVDK010000133.1:0-4987 GCA_036381125.1 Thermodesulfobacteriota bacterium
GGCCATCTGCGGCGCGTTCACCAGGTTCACCGGCTCCTCCGTGTGGCCGGAGAGGATCCCGACCAGGACCGCGATCCCGAGCAGCCGCGTGTCATGGCTCGCGATGCGGCCGCGGAATTCGGCGCTCACGCGGTCGATCGAGCCGTCGCCCAGGCCCTGAGCGAGCCGGCCCAGCTTTTCGCAGAGGGGGACGAAGGGCGCCAGGGCCTCCATCGCCTCCGGCCGCACCGCCGCGATGTTCACAGCATTGGTGACCACC
This sequence comes from Thermodesulfobacteriota bacterium, assembly GCA_036381125.1. Taxonomy (GTDB): domain Bacteria; phylum DASVDK01; class DASVDK01; order DASVDK01; family DASVDK01; genus DASVDK01. The sequence goes on from DASVDK010000133.1 coordinate 260, forward strand.
CCGCCGGTCAGCGCCGCGGTCACCTGTTCCGCCGTCACCACGCCGGCACGGTCCTGCGCCTCCGCGGTCGAGGCACCCAGGTGCGGGGTCACGACGACGTCCTCGCGCGCGAAGATCGGATGATCGGTGAAGGGCTCCGAGGGGAAGACGTCGAGGGCGGCGCCCGCCAGCTTGCCCGACTCGAGACCGGCCGTCAGGGCATCGAGGTCGACCAGCTCGCCGCGGGCGCAGTTCACGACCCTGGCGCCGTCCCTCATCCGCTCGATCGCGCCGGCGTCGATCAGTCCGATCGTGTCGGGCGTCTTGGGAACGTGGACGGTGACGATGTCGGAGCGGCCGAGCAGCTCGTCGAGGCTGCCCACGCCCTCCACGCCGAGGTCGCGGAAGCGCTCGGCGGAGACGAACTTGTCGAAGCCGAGCACCTCCATGTCGAAGCCCTGCGCGCGCTTGGCGACCAGCTGGCCGATGCGCCCGAAGCCGATCACGCCCAGCGTCTTGCCGTAGAGCTCGGTGCCCTTGAAGCGCGAGCGCTCCCAGGCTCCACCCACCAGAGACCCATGGGCCTGGGGCACGTTGCGGCAGAGGGCGAGCATCAGCGCCAGGGTGTGCTCGGCGGCCGCGACCGAGTTCGATTCGGGAGCGTTGGCGACCACGATCCCGCGGCGGGTGGCGGCCGGGATGTCGACGTTGTCGACCCCTGTGCCTGCGCGGCCGATCACCTTCAACCGCTCTGCGCGCTCGATCAGCTCCGGCGTCACCTGCGTCGCCGAGCGCACCAGGATCGCGTCGTAGGCGCCGATCGCCTCCAGAAGGTCCTCGTCCGACATCTCCAGGCCCAGGTCGACGTCGAAGCTCCGGCGCAGCAGGTCGACCCCGGCGTCGGCGATCTTCTCCTTGACCAGTACCTTCACCGGGTCACCGCGCCGTCGTTCTCGACCACCCAGTCGATGCAGGCGGTCAGGGCTTCGACGTCCGCGGGCTCGACAGCCGGGAACATGCCGACGCGAAGCTGATTGCGCCCCAGCTTGCGGTACGGCTCGACGTCGACGATGCCGTTGGCGCGCAGCGTCGCCGCCAGCGCCGCCGCGTCGACCTCCTCGGCGAAGTCGATCGTGCCGACGACCAGCGAGCGCTTCGCCGGGTCGGCGACGAAGGGCGTGGCGTGCTCGGAGGCTTCGGCCCAGGCGTAGAGGTGGCTCGAGGAGGCCCCGGTGCGCTCGACGCACCAGTCGAGCCCGCCCTCGGCGAGCATCCACTCGACCTGGTCGGCGAGCAGCAGCAGCGTCGCGATGGCGGGGGTGTTGTAGGTCTGGTTCTTGCGCGAGTTCTCGAGCGCCGTGAGCAGCGAGAGGAAGGCGGGCCGCCAGCGGTCGTCCCGCTCGTCGAGCTCCTCGACGCGGGCGACGGCCGCCGGGGAGAGCAGCGCCAGCCAGAGGCCGCCGTCGGCCCCGAAGGCCTTCTGCGGGGCGAAGTAGTAGGCGTCGGCCTGGCCCGTGTCGAGGGGCAGGCCGCCGGCGCCGGAGGTGCCGTCGACCAGGACCAGGGCCTCCCCCGCCCCCTCGGGCCTGGCCACCGCGACCATGACGCCGGTCGAAGTCTCGTTGTGCGCCCAGGCGATCGCGTCGGCGGCCGGGTCGGCCGTGGGCGCCGGGGCATCGCCCGGCTCGGCCTCGACCAGGATCGGCTCGTCGAGGTAGGGGGCCGCGGCGGTCGACTTGGCGAACTTCTGCGAGAACTCGCCGTAGGTCAGGTGCAGCGCGCGCTCGCGGACGAGCCAGGCGGCCGCTCCCTCCCAGAAGGCCGTGGTCCCGCCGTTGCCGAGCGCGACCTCGTAGCCCTCCGGCAGCGAGAAGAGCCGGGCGAGGCCCTCGCGGACCCGGCCCACCACGTCCCTCACCGGGGCCTGCCTGTGCGAGGTCCCCATCAGGTCCGCGCGCTCCGCGAGCGCCGCCAGGGCCTCGGGCCTGACCTTCGAGGGCCCGCAGCCGAAGCGCCCGTCGGCAGGCCTCAGCTCGGCGGGAATCTGTGCTGTGCCGAGGATCAGAACTCCTGGTCGATCCAGGGCATCATGCCGCGAAGGTCCTTACCGACGGACTCGACCTCGTGCTTCGCGCCTTCCTCGCGCATGCGGGCGAGGCTCTCGCCGCCGGCCCGGTTCTCGGCGATCCACTCGCGGGCGAACGCCCCGGACTGGATCTCGGCGAGGATCTCCTTCATCGCAGCTCTCGACTCCTCGCCGACCACGCGCTTGCCGCGCGTCATGTCGCCGTACTCGGCGGTGTTGGAGATCGAGTAGCGCATTCCCTGGATCCCCTTCTCGTACATCAGGTCCGCGATCAGCTTCAACTCGTGCAGGCACTCGAAGTAGGCAAGGCGCGGGTCGTAGCCGGCCTCGACCAGCGTCTCGAAGCCGGCCCGGACGAGCTCCGAGGCCCCGCCGCAGAGCACGGCCTGCTCGCCGAAGAGGTCCGTCTCGCACTCGTCTTTGAAGGTCGTCTCGATGATCGCCGCGCGGCCGCCGCCGATTGCCGCCGCGTAGGCGAGGACGAGGCCGTGGGCCTCCCCGCTGGCGTCCTGGTGGACCGCCATCAGGCAGGGCACGCCACGGCCTTCCTCGTACTGCCGGCGCACCAGGTGTCCCGGGCCCTTGGGGGCGACCATCCCGACGTCGACGCCGGGGGGCGGCTGGATCTGCTCGAAGTGGATGGCGAAGCCATGGGCGAAGAGCAGCAGGTTCCCCGGCGCGATGCCGTCGGCGATCTCCGCCTCCCAGACCTCGGCCTGCTTCTCGTCCGGCAGCAGCACCATGACCGCGTCCCCGCGGCTGGCCGCGTCGGCGATGTCAAGCACCTCCAGGCCCGCCTCCTCGGCCTTCGCCCGGCTGGATGAGTCGGGCCGCAGGCCGACGACCACGTCGACCCCGGAGTCCTTCAGATTGAGGGCGTGGGCGTGGCCCTGCGAGCCGTAGCCGAGGATGGCCACCGTCTTGCCCTGGAGCTTGGAAAGGTCGGCGTCCTTGTCGTAAAAGATGTCGTCCGTGCGCATGTGGCGCAGGCTATCGGAGCGCCCTGCGCAGCAGCTTGCCCGACGGAGTGCGCGGCAGGGCCGAGGCGAGCTCGACCCGCTTGGGCACCTTGAAGCCGACAAGCGCCTCGGCGCAGTGGCGCCGCAGCTCGTCCGGCGTCACCTCCGAGCCGTCCTCGAGGACGACCACGGCGGTCACGGCCTGCTGCCACTCGGGGTCCTCGCGCCCGACCACCGCGGCGTCGGCCACCTCCGGGTGCCGCAGCAGGACCTGCTCGACCTCGGCCGGGATCACGTTCTCGCCCCCGGTCACGATCAGGTCGTCCATCCGGTCCTCGACGTAGAGGAACCCCTCGTCGTCGATGCGGCCCAGGTCGCCCGTGTGCAGCCAGCCGTCGGAGTCGACCCGCTCGGGCGCGACGGTCGGGCCCTGGACCAGGATCTCGCCGTCCTGGATGCGCAGATGGGTAGTCAGCAGCGGCCGGCCGGCGGAGCCGAGCTTGCGCCCGGCGTCCGCGGGCGCCAGCGTCGTCACCTGCGAGCAGGCCTCGGTCAGGCCGTAGGTCTGCACCACCGTGGCCCCGCGGCCGATCGCCTCCTCCAGCGGCTCCCTGGGCACCGGCCCGCCGCCGACCAGGATCGCCCGCGGCCCCGAGAGGTCGGCATCCGCCTCGAGCAGCCGGGTGAGCATCGTCGAGACCATCGAGACCACCGAGATCCGGTCCGATTCGAGCGAGGCGGCGACGCGGTCGACGTCGAAGCCGTCGTGGACGACCGCCGTCGTGCCGTAGATGACTGCGCGGACGACGATGCTGAGCCCGGAGATGTGGCTGAGGGGAAGGCAGCAGAGCCAGCGGTCGCTCGGCTCAACCCCGATGTTGAAGGCCGAGGCAACGGCGCTCCAGAGGAAGTTGCCGTAGGTCAGGCCGACGGGATCGGGCGCACCGGTGCTGCCGCTGGTCAGCACCCGGCAGCAGAGGGCGTCCATGTCGTGCTCGCCCAGCAGAGGCAGGTCGGCCTCGGTCTGGGTCAGCTGGCCCGGATCGTCGAGCTCGACCGCCGGCTCGACGGCGTCGACCACGGCGGCGCGCTCCTCCGCCGTGAAGCGCGGGTTGAGCGGCAGCAGGACCGCGCCCGTCTTCATCAGCGCGTGGACGAGCACCACCTGCTCGCGGCGCGGGTGCATGGCGACGGCGGCGACCGACCCACGGCGGACGCCGTGGGCCGCCAGCCGCCGCGCGACCCAGGTCGCCTCCGCCTCGAGCTCGGCGTAGGTCACCTCGGAGCCGTCCGCGATCAGTGCGGTTCGCTCGGGGCAGCTCTGTGATCTCTGGGCAAGCCAGTCGTCGAGCTTCATCGGTGCCGGGATATCGTTGCCGATCATGCCGACGCGCCACAAGAACGCCCCGTCCGAGGAGGAGCTCTACGCGCCGATCGACTGGCGCGCCGCGGGTGAGTACGAGGACATCCGCTACGAGACGGCGGAGGGAATCGCGAAGATCACGATCGACCGGCCCGACGTGCTCAACGCCTTTCGGCCCCAGACCCTGATCGAGATCTCGGCCGCGATGGAGCTGGCGCGCGAGGACACCGGGGTGGGCGTGGTCGTGCTGACCGGCGAGGGAGAGCGGGCCTTCTGCTCGGGCGGCGACCAGACGGTACGCGGCGACACCGGCTACGTCGAGGAGGGCCGCTCGCTCGGCC
>DASVDK010000134.1:0-14915 GCA_036381125.1 Thermodesulfobacteriota bacterium
CCGCTGGCGGCGGCGTCGCCGACCCCCGCGCCGCGTACGGAGCCGTCGCCCGCGCCGCCCATGGAGCGGCCGCCGGTCGCCGCGGCGTCCCCTCCGGTCACGGCGCTCGCCGACGCGACGCCGGCAGCGGCGGCAACGCCCGCCACGGAGGCGCCGGCGGCGGCGTCCGCGTCGGTCGAGGCCGACCGGTCGTCGTCGGGCGTCGCGCTCGTCGCGAGGGGCGCCGATGGGGCGGACCGGGAGGAGCCCGGCGGCCATGCCGGCCGGGCCGGCGAGGGGGAGGCGCCGGCGGCGGCGGCCTCCGGGGCCGCGACGCGCGGGGAGGCCGACCAGGCGTCGGAGGCGGGTCACCGCGGCGGTACGGGCGGCGGGGCCGGCGGCGGCACGGGCGGCGGCGCAGGCGGCGGTCCGGCCGGAGACCCGGCCGGCGGCCCGGCGTCCGGGTCGTCCGGCGGCGACGTGCTGGCCGCCATCCACGCGCGCCTGGCGGCGGCCCGGCACTATCCCTACAGGGCGCGTCGGCGCGGGATCGAGGGGACGGCCATCGTGCGGTTCCACATCGGGCAGAGAGGCGCGGTCGAGCGGGTCGACCTGATCGAGTCGGCCGGCGACCGGACGCTCGACGAGGCCGCCCTGCGCGCCGTCCGCCGCGCGGCGCCGTTCCCGGCGGAGGCGATCACGGTGACCGCGCCGATCGTCTTCGATCTCGAGGGCGACGTCGAGGCGGGGCGCTAGCGTTCATGCAGCCGTGGGATGTCCTGGTCATCCGCAGCCGCGCCGGGCGCGAGGCGGTGCGCGCGCGCTTCGAGGCCGCCAGGTGGGCATGCTGATCCTCGTCACCGGCGGCGTCCGCGCCGGCAAGAGCCGCCTCGCTCTCGAGCGGGCGAAGGCCGCCCCGCCGCCGCGGTGGTGCGTCGTCACGGCCGATCCGGTGCGCTCGGCCGCCGACCCGGAGATGGCGAGCCGGATCGAGGCCCACCGCCGGGAGCGCGGGGTGGGCTTCGTCACGGTCGAGGCGCCGGGCGCCCTCGCCGCCGCGGTGCGCGAGGCGACGGCGGCCGGCGCGTCGGCGCTGCTCGTCGACGACCTCACGCTCTGGGCGGCCAATCGGCTCGAGGCCGCCGACGCGGAGGCCTTCGCGGCCGAGGCCGATGACCTCGCCGCGGCGCTCCGGGCGTCGGCGGACGCGGGCGCCGTAACCGTCGTGGTGACGAACGAGGTGGGGTGGGGGATCGTGCCGGCCGACGCCGGCGCCCGTGCCTACGCGGAGCGGCTCGCCCGGGCGAACGCGCGCGTCGCCCGCGCGGCCGACGAGGTCTGGCTCGTCGTGGCCGGCCTGCCGCTCAGGGTGCGCTGAGCCGCCGTTCGAGCCAGAGGAGCGCGATCAGCGTCTTGGGCTCGACGAAGCGGCCCTCGGCGAGCCAGGTCATGGCGAGCCGCCGCGAGAGGGCCACGACCTCGATGTCCTCCGCCTCGTCGACGCCGCCTGCCCAGCTCGCGGGGCCGTCGCCCGCCAGCCGGCCGGCGAGGTCCACCTCCCCGAGGTAGAGGAAGACCCGCTCCGAGCAGGCGCCCGGGCTCGGGTAGAAGGTCGCGATCGGCGTGAGCGTCGACACGGCGAGCCCCGTCTCCTCGACCGCCTCGCGGCGCGCGGTCGCCTCGGGCGTCTCGCCCGCCTCGAGGATGCCGGCCGCGACGTCGAGGATCCATCCCGGCCCCCCGCGCACCCAGGCCGGATAGCGGAACTGCCGCACGAGACAGATCGCGTCGCGAGACGGATCGTGCAGCAGCACCCCGACCGCATCCCCCCGGTCGAAGTGCAGGATCCGCTGCGGCTCGCCCATGCGGCCGTCGAAGCGCTCGTGCCGCACGGTGGCCGCCTCGAGGCGGAAGAAGCCGGTGTACAGCGGCTCGACGCCGAGCACGTCGATGCGCGAGGGTAAGCGTCGCTCGCCCATGCCCTCACTCATACCGCGCACCGGGATCGGGAGCGCGCGTGCGCCGGCCGGTGTGCGGAGCATCACACAAGTATTCGATCTTTCTCGCTTTTTTTCGGCTCGTCCCCCAGTCCAGCGCTTGCATGTGCGCGAGGGGTCGTTATCATTCGCCGCTGGGTTGACGAGTCCACGATTGCATCCTGGAGAGGAGGTGAACGATCATCATGCAGGGTTCCACGAAGCTCGCGGGTGTTGCCGCGCTCGTCGCGGCAGGTCTCGTTGCCGTCGGCTGCTCGCAGCAGCAGACGACGCCGGCGCTCGCGCCTGCGCCGACGCCGACCCCGGAGGCGGCTGCGTCTCCGGCCGAGTCGCCGGCAGCCGACGCGTCCGCCGCGGTCGACGCGTCGCCGGCGGCCGACGCCTCGCCGGCGGCCGACGCGTCGCCGGCCGAAATGCCCGCGAAGTAGATGTCCGGTGCCCGGGGGTGGTCGGGCCGTCCCGTCCGCTCCCGGGCCCACCTGCCCGGAAAGGGGGACACGCCGTGAGCCGCGCGCCGCGCCGCGTCCTCCTCGTGTTCGTCGACGGCATCGGCGTCGCGCCGGCCGGCCCCTCGAACCCCTTCGCCCAGGTCCCCCTCGCCGTCCTCGCCCCGCTCGTCGACCCGCGCGCCGTGCTGCCCCGCGGCGGCCGGGTGGCGCTCACCGACGCCACGCTCGGCGTCGCCGGGCTGCCGCAGAGCGCCACCGGCCAGACGACGATCCTCACGGGTCGCAACGCCGCGCGCATCGTGGGGCGCCACGTCCACGGCTTCCCCGGGCCGACGCTCGTCGCGGTCCTCCGCGAGGCGAGCCTCTTCCTCCCGGTCGTGGCCGCCGGCAGGCCGGCGCGCTTCCTGAACGCCTTCGGCGAGCCGTATCGGTCGGCCCTCGAGGCGGCCGACCCGGCGGCGCCGCCGTCGCGCGTCCTCGGCCGCCCGCTCTCGGCCACCACCCGGGCCGCGCTGGCGGCGCGGCTCCCCTTCATGGGGGCCGGCGACCTCGTGGCCGGCCGCGCCCTCTTCCACGACTTCACCAACGAGACGCTCGCGTCGCGAGGCATCGAGGCGCCCCGGCGGACGCCCGAGGCGGCCGGCGCCCTCCTCGCCGCCGCCTGCCGGCCGTACGACCTCGCCCTCTACGAGTACTTCCTCACCGACGTGGTCGGGCACCGGGCCGACCTCGAGGCCGGGGTCGCCCAGGTCGCGCGCCTCGAGGCGTTCCTCGCGGCGCTGGTGGCGGCGCTCGACGACGAGACGCTGCTCGTCGTGACGAGCGACCACGGCAACCTCGAGGACGCGACGACCCGCTCGCACACCCGAAACCCCGTTGCGACGCTGCTCCTGGGACCGGGGGCCGACGAGGCGGCCGCGCGGGTCCGTTCGCTCGAGGACATCACCCCGGCGATCCACGCCGCGCTCGGGCTCTCGACGTCCTGACGCTTGCCGGGGGCTGTGCTATCCTGCGGCCTGTCTGTAATGGTGTTTTATTTATCAGGGAGGTGTGCCGTGATGCGTCCTCGGCCTCGCGCCGGTCTGCTCCCCGGCCTTGCATTCGTCTGCGCCCTGGTCCTCGGCGCGTGGGCGACGCCCGCGTCCGCCGCGTATCCGGAACGCCCCGTCACGCTGATCGTCCCCTGGGCCGCGGGCGGCGGGACCGACGCGGTCGCGCGCATCCTGGCGGCGGTCCTCGAGAAGGACCTCGGGCAGTCGGTGAACGTCGTGAACCGCACCGGCGGCGGCGGCGCGGTGGGGCACACGGCAGGGGCCACCGCCCGGCCGGACGGCTACACGATCACCATGGCCACGGTCGAGATCACCATGATGCACTGGATGGGGCTCGCCCAGGTCGACCACACCGGCTACGACGCCGTGGCGCTCGTGAACTTCGACCCGGCCGGCGTGAGCGTCCGGCAGGACGCGCCGTGGAAGACGATCCAGGAGCTGAACGCCTACGTCAAGGCGAACCCGGGCGCGCTCAAGGCCTCGGGGACCGGCCCCGGCGGCATCTGGGACGTCGCGCGGGCCGGGTGGCTCAAGGCGTTCGGCCTGCCGCACACGGCGGTCCCCTGGGTGCCGAGCCAGGGGGCGGCGCCGGCGCTCCAGGAGGTCGTGGCGGGCGGCATCGACATCTGCACCTGCAGCCTGCCGGAGGCGGCCTCGCTCATCGAGGCGGGCAAGGTGCGGCCGCTCGCCATCATGGCCGACACCCGCGACCCCAGGTTCCCGGACGTGCCGACGCTCAAGGAGATCGGCCTCGACTGGACGATCGGCGCCTGGCGGGGCATCACGGTGCCGAAGGGGACCCCGGCCGACGTGATCGCGCGGCTCGAGCGGGCGGTGTCGAAGGCGGTCGAGAGCCAGGAGTTCGTCGAGTTCATGCGCAACCGCGGCTTCGGCATCCTGTACAAGGACTCGAAGGGGTTCGCCGCCTTCATGCGGGAGGGCGACGCCGCCATGGGGGCCCTCATGAAGGAGGTCGGGCTCGCGAAGTAGTCTCGCGGTGCGTCGAGCCGACGTCGTGTCGGGCGGCGCGGCGGCCCTCGCCGGGGCCGCCGCGTACGCCCTGACGCTGCCGTTCCCCGAGCTGGCCGACGGGCACCCGGGGCCGGCGCTCTTCCCGCGCCTCGTGGCCGGGCTCATGGTCCTCTTCGGCCTCGTGCTCGCGTGGCAGGGGGCGAGGGGGGAGCCGGCCGAGGCGGCGGAGGGGGGCGCCGCGACCGAGCGGGCCGGGGTCCTGAACGCCCTGCTCGTCGTCGCCGCGGTCGTCGGCTACATCCTCGTCGTGGAGCGGGCGGGCTTCGTCCCGACGCTCGGCGTCCTCCTGTTCGCGCTCATGTGGCGGCTCGGCGTCCGGCTCGGGGCGGCGGTCGGCCTGGCGGCCGGCCTCGCGGTCGGCACCTACCTCCTCTTCGCGCGGGTCCTGCTGGTGCCGCTGCCGCGCGGGCCGATCCCCTTCTGACCGGAGCCGCCCGTGATCGACCACCTCGGCGCCGCGCTGCTCGCGCTCGCGCAACCGGACGTCCTCCTGGTCATCCTCCTGTCGGCCGTCTTCGGCCTCTTCCTCGGGGCGATCCCCGGCCTGACGGCGACCATGGGTGCGGCCCTCCTGGTGCCGTTCGCCTTCTTCATGGAGCCGCTGCCGGCCCTCGCGTCGATCGTGACCATGTCGGCCATGGCGATCTTCGCGGGCGACATCCCGGCGGCGCTCGTCCGGATGCCCGGGACCCCCTCCTCGGCCGCGTACACCGAGGACTCCTACCGGCTCGCGCAGAAGGGACAGCTCGGACTCGTCCTCGGCGTGGACGTCGCCTCGTCGGTCATCGGCGGGCTCATGGGGGCCGTCGTCCTCATCGTGGCCGCGCCGCGGCTCGCCGAGTTCGCCCTGAACTTCGCCTCGTTCGAGTACTTCTGGCTCGCGGTGCTCGGCCTCTCCTGCGCCGTCCTCATCTCGCCCGGGTCGGCCGTGAAGGGGCTGATCGCGCTCCTGGTCGGCCTCCTCCTCTCCACGGTCGGCATCGACGTGGCGCAGGGGTACCCGCGCTTCACCTTCGGCGTGATCGACCTCCTGTCGGGGATCAGCTTCATCCCGGCGATGATCGGCCTCTTCGGCGTCTCGGAGGTGCTCCGCAACGTGATGGCGCCGGGCCGCATGCCGCCTGCGGCGCGGGTGCCGTCGCGCATCTTCGAAGGGGTCTGGCCGGTCGTCGCCCGCTACCGCTGGAACGTGCTGCGCTCGGGCGCCATCGGGACCTTCATCGGCGTCCTGCCGGGCGCCGGCGCGGACATCGCCGCCTGGCTCGCCTACGCCGTGGCCAAGAAGCGGTCGAAGGAGGGGGCGGAGTTCGGCAAGGGGCACATCGAGCCGATCGTCGACGCCGGAACGGCGAACAACTCGTCGCTCGCGGGTGACTGGGTCCCGGCGCTGGTCTTCGGCATCCCGGGCGACTCGATCACCGCCGTCGTGATCGGCGTTCTCTACATGAAGGGGCTACGGCCCGGCCCCATGATCTTCGAGCAGCAGCCGGCCCTCGTCTACTCGGTCTACGCCACGTTCATCCTCGCGAACCTCCTCCTGATCCCGCTCGGCTACCTCGCGATCCGCGCGTCGGGCCACATCCTCCGCGTGCCGCGCAACGTCCTGATGCCGGCCATCCTCGCCTTCTGCATCGTCGGCGCCTACGCCATCAACAACAGCCTCTTCGACGTGGGTATCATGCTCGCCACCGGCGTCCTCGGCTACGTGATGGAGCGGTACGGCTTCCCGGTGGCGCCGGTCGTGCTCGGCCTCGTGCTCGGTCCGATCGTGGAGCAGAACTTCATGACGAGCGCCATCAAGACCCACTGGGACCTCACCGCCTTCTTCGGCCGGCCGATCGGCAACGCGCTGGCCGCCGTGACGATCGGCCTCTGGCTGCTTCCCCTCCTGTCCACCCTCCGCGCCCGCCGGCGGGCGCGGCGCGCGCCGGACGGTCCGGTGCCGTCGCGGTAAGCTACCGTTCCAAGTCGGCGCCAGCGGTCCGCCCGTACCCGAACGTCGTCACGGGTGGGGCGGCTCGACGAGGAAGGAGTCGCACGGGCGGCATGTGGAACCTCCTGATGGTCGCGCTCGGCGGGGCGGTGGGCTCGATGGCGAGGTACTGGATCGGTACCGTGCTGGCGGCTCGCCTCGGCGCCGCGTTCCCATACGGTACGTTCTTCGTGAACGTCACCGGCTCGTTCCTCATCGGATACATCCTGACGGCCGGCACGGAGCGCTTCGGCCTGCACCCGACGTTCCGCCTCCTCCTCGCGACCGGCTTCCTCGGGGGCTACACGACCTTCTCGACCTTCGAGTACGAGACGCTGCGCCTGCTCGAGACCGGCGCCTTCCTGCGCGCCGCGACCAACGTGGTCCTCAGCGTCGTGATCGGCCTCGCCGGTGTCTGGGCGGGAGCCGTTCTGGCACGCGAGGCGCCGCTGCCGCGCTGGTCGTCGGTCCTCGAAGCGCCCCGACCGATCGCGCGGCCCGAGCGTGCGTCGTCGGGTTTCGGCGCGCTCCCGCGCGAGCGGTCTGCAGAGGCCGGTCGCGAGTCACGCGGGCTTTGACCCCCCGATGGACGGCGGCGCCACGCGGTTCACGACGCGGCCCGGCCTGAGAGCCACGATCCTGATGGACGAGGAGGAGCAGTACCAGGGACGCCCGCTGGTCTCGGTGCTCCTCGACCTCGCGCGCGATGCCGGCGTCCGTACGGCCTTCGTGTCCAAAGGGGTTGCGGGTTTCGGCGAACGACGGCTCGTACACACGACCGCCATCGAGATCCTGACCTTCCACCTCCCCCTCACCGTGGAGTGCGTCGACGAGGTGGAGCGGGTCGAGCGGCTGGTCGGCCGCCTCGGGGCAATGGCCTTCGGTGGGCTGCTCGACGTCCAGCCGACGGCGCTCGTCGTGCCCGAGTAGCGGTCGGCGGCGGGGAAGGGGGCGGGTGAGATGCTGGGGCGAGGACCGGCGAAGAAGCTGATCATCTACGTGAGCGAGCAGGACCGTTACGGGGGGCGCCCCGTCCACGAGCGGCTGCTCGAGCTGTTCCACGAGCGGGGCTGCGCGGGCGCCACGGTCACCAAGGCGGTCGCGGGGTTCGGCCCCCACGGCGTCTTCCGCAAGCGTGAAGCGCTCGCGCTGACCGAGAACCTTCCGATCCGGATCGAGGTGGTCGAGGACGCGGCGGCCATCGAGCGGCTCCTGCCGTTCGTTTACGACATGGTCGAGGAGGGGCTCGTCGAGGTGCTCGACACGAGCGTGGTGAAGTACGCCCGCCGGGGTGAGCCGCCTTTGGCGTCTCCAGCCTCGCACCCCCGCGTCCGGCTCGAAGGCCGGGCCAAGATGCTCACGGTCTTCATCGATGAGTCCGACGAGTGGGAGGGCGCCCCGCTCCACGAGGCGATCGTGAAGCGGCTGCGGATGCTCGACCTTGCCGGGGCCACGGTCGAGCGGGGCATGCTCGGCTACGGCGCGAGCCGCCGGATCCACAGCGGCGGACTGATGCACCTCTCGGCCGACCGGCCCGTCAGGATCACCGTCGTAGACACCGAGGAGCGGATCCGCACCGTCCTCCCCGTACTCGACGAGATGGTCGCCGACGGCCTCGTGGTGACGTCGGACGTCGACATCGTCGCGTACCGGGCCGGTCGAGGCGACGAGGCCCCTCCGGTTGCCTGACCCCCCGGCGGTCCTCCGATCGCGTCGAGATCCGGCCGCTCCTCGGCCGAAGAAGAGCCCTCCGATGCAGGCGGCGAATCGGACCGCGAGCCTTCCCGCGAGGCGTTCTGGTCGAACCGCCGCCCGGATGTCTCCCGGTGGTGGGGCCGGCAGGTCTTCGGGCTTGCGAGCGCGTCGGCGGCGCCGACTGCTTGTGGGAGCGCCTCGCCTGTCAACCCATGTCTTGCGCGCGAGCGCAGGCCGTGTCGGCGTCGATCTCGAACGGCCCCAGGTCTTGGACGGAAAACGTTGAGGCCTGACCCCATGGAAAATGGAAAGACCTGACCCCGTGGAAAATGGAAAGACCTGACCCCCGCGGCGCTAGGGGACGAGGACGATCTTGCCGACCACCTGCCGCCCCTCGAGGGCGTCGAAGGCGGCCGGCGCCTCGTGCATCGGCACGACGCGGTCGACGACCGGCCTGAGCCGGCCGGCCGCGGCGAGGCGGAGCGCCGCCTCGAGGTCGCCCCGGCTCCCCATGGTGGAGCCGAGGATGTCGAGCTGGTTCCAGAAGATGATCTGGAGCTGCGTCTGCGGTGTGGCGCCGGTCGTGGCCCCGTAGGTGACGATCCGGCCGCCCTTGGCGCACGACCTGAGCGACTCGAGCCAGGTCGTCGCACCGACGTTCTCGAGCACGAGGTCGACGCCCCGCTTGCCGGTGAGGGCCCTGACCTGCTTCGAGATCGGCTCCGCGCCCTCGCCGGTCGGGATCACGTGGTCGGCGCCGAGCGCCTTGACCGCCGCGGCCTTCTTCTCGCTGCTCGCCGTGGCGAGGACGGTCGCGCCGGCGAGCTTTGCGATCTGGATGGCCAGCGACGCGACGCCGCCGGCGCCGCCCAGGACGAGGCAGGTCTCGGCCGGACGCAGCCGCCCCCGGACGATCATCGCGCGCCAGGCGGTCTGGGCGCAGAGGGGGAGCGCGGCCGCCTCCTCGAACGAGAGCGTCGCCGGCTTGCGGACGAGCGTGTAGGCCGGCGCGACCGCGTACTCGGCCAGGCCGCCGTTGGTGTGCTCGCCGAAGATCTGGAACGCGGGCGAGAGGGTCCGCTCGCCCCGCCGCGTGAACTCGTCCTCCACCGGGTTGAGCGAGGGGTCGACGAGGACCTCGTCGCCCGGCTTCCACGCGGTCACCCCGGGCCCGACCTGGTCCACGACGCCCGCCACGTCGCTCCCCGGCACGTGCGGCAGCGGGATCGGAACGCCCGGCAGGCCGCGGCGGGCCCAGATGTCGAGGTAGTTCAGGGCGACCGCCCTGACGCGCAGCCGGACCTCGCCCGGACCGGGGGTCGGGTCGGGGAGGGTCCCGACCGTCAGGACCTCGGGGCCGCCGTGCCGCTCGAAGTAGACCGCCCGCATGCGCGCACCTCCCTTGGATGTCGTCAGGCCCGTGCGATGCCCTCGTTGAGCGACCCGGAGCGAAGCCCCTGCAGGTCGACGGCGACGTGCCGGAACCCCGCGTCGCGCAGCGCCGCCACGACGGCCTGACGCGTGCGGGGCTCGAGGAGGCGGGGGAGGTCGGCCTCCGGCACCTCGATGCGCGCCACGTCGCCGTGGTGGCGGACCCTGAGCTCCCGGAAGCCAAGCCTTCTCAGCGCCGTCTCGCCCCGCTCGACCGTCCGCAGCCGCTCGACCGTCACTCTGGTGCCGTACGGCAGCCTCGAGGCGAGACAGGGCTGCGCCGGCTTGTCGGCGGTCGCGAGCCCCAGGCGGCGCGACAGCTCCCGGATCTCCGCCTTGCCGAGACCGACCTCGAGCAGGGGACCGCCGATACCGTGCTCGCGCGCCGCCTCCATGCCGGGCCGGAAGTCGGCCGCGTCGTCCGCGTTGACGCCGTAGACGATCGTCGAGAGGCCCAGCTCGCGCGCCACCCGCTTCGCCTCCGTGAAGAGGGCACCCTTGCAGAAGTAGCAGCGGCGCGGCGAGTTCGCCACGTAGCCCGCCTCGGCCATCTCGTGCGTCTCGACCTCGACGTGGCGGGCGCCGATCTCGCGGGCCAGGCGGGCGGCAGCCTCCCGCTCCTCGGCGGCGAGCGAGGGGGAGACGGCGGTCAGCGCCACGGCGCCGTCGCCGAGGACGTCCACGGCCACCTTGAGGAGGAACGCGCTGTCGACGCCGCCCGAGTAGCAGACCAGGGTAGGGCCGCCCTCGGCCAGGATGCGCTGGAGCCTGCCGTACTTGGCGTCGATCGGCATGAGCATGCTGGCAGTCTGGCGCACGCCGCGAGGCCTGTCCAGCCGGGACCGGAGGAAGATAGGATTGCCTAAGTCCATGGCTTTGCAGGAATCAAGTCAGAGATTAACCTTCTGCTTGACACTCCGCGCATTACCCCCTATGCTCCCTCCCGAGTCCCTACTCGTGGATCTCCGATCCCGACACCCGACCGAAAGAGAAGGAGGCACTTCCCGTGCACATCCGTGCCATGCGCGTCGGCGCCGCCGGCCTGGTGGGCCTGGTCGCCCTTGCCGTCGCAGCCTGGTCGGGCGACCGTGCGTCGGCCGCCGACCAGGAAGTCAACGTCTACTCGTCACGCTCCCACTACGGGTCCGAGAGGGTCTTCGAGGAGTTCACGAAGAAGACCGGCATCAAGGTCAACATCTTCGGGGGCAACAACAACGAGGTCTTCGAGCGGCTCAAGGCCGAGGGGGCCAACACCAGGGCCGACGTGCTCGTCACCGTGGACGCCGGCAACCTCTGGAACGCCGCGCGCGCCGGGCTCCTGCAGCCGGTCGAGTCGCGCATCATCAACGCCAACGTCCCGGAGCACCTGCGCGATCCGGAGAACCGCTGGTTCGGCCTCGCGGTCCGCGCGCGCACGATCATGTACAGCACCGAGCGCGTGAAGCCGTCCGAGCTGTCCACCTACGAGGCGCTGGGCGACCCGAAGTGGAAGGGGCGCCTCTGCCTGCGCACCTCCAACAGCACCTACAACCAGTCGCTGCTGGCCACCTGGATCAAGCGATACGGTGAGCCGAAGGTCGAGCAGATCGTCAAGGGATGGGTCGCGAACGAGCCGACGATCATCGACGGGGACACCAAGATCCTCGAGGCGATCGCCGCCGGCCAGTGCGACGTCGGCATCACCAACACCTACTACCTCGCGCGCATCCTCGCCAAGAAGCCCGACTTCCCGGTGGCGCCCTTCTGGCCCGACCAGTCGGGGGCGGGCGTGCACGTCAACGTCTCCGGCGCCGGCGTGACCGCCCACGCGAAGAACCGGGACAACGCCGTCAAGCTCATCGAGTACCTCAGCTCGGTCGAGGCGCAGAATTACTTCGCGGACGGCAGCTTCGAGTACCCGGTGAACCCGAAGGTCGAGCCGGCGCCGCTCCTCGCGAAGTGGGGGACGTTCAAGGCGGACGACATCGGCGTCGCGTCGGCCGGCGAGTTCCAGGCGGCAGCGGTCCGACTGGCCGACCGTGTCGGGTACAAGTAGCCAGATCGCCGACCGGCAGCTCGCGGGAGACCTCACGGGCCGCGCGGCGCTCCCCGCGCGGCCCGTCCGCGCGCGGCGCAAGGCCCGCGTGCGCCGCGCCTTCCCGCTGGCCGCGCTGGTCATCGCCGGCGTGGTGGCGCTGCCGGTCTGCCTCGTCGCGGCCAACCTGCTCGTGCCGAGGGGCGAGGTGTGGGCGCACCTGGCGGCCACGCTCCTCCCGGAGCTCGTCCTCAACACCGTCCTCCTGCTGGCCGGTGTGGGGGTGGGCGTCTCGGTCCTCGGCACCGGGCTCGCCTGGCTCGTGGCCACGCGCCGGTTCCCCGGGCGCGACCTCTTCGACTGGGCGCTGATCCTGCCGCTCGCGATGCCGGCGTACGTGATCGGCTTCGTGTTCGTGGGGGTCTTCGAGTTCTCGGGGCCGCTGCAGACCGCGCTGCGGAGCCTCTTCGGCGCCGGCTTCCGGCTGCCCGAGATCCGCTCCTACGGCGGCGTCGTCGCCGTCATGACCCTCGTCTTCTACCCGTACGTCTACCTCCTCGCCCGCACGGCGTTCGGCGAGCAGCGCCTCACGCTCCTCGAGGCGGCCCGCAGCCTCGGCGAGACGCCGCGCGGCGCCTTCTTCCGCGTGGCGCTCCCGCTCGCCCGGCCCGCCATCGCGGCCGGCGCCGCGCTGGCGCTCATGGAGACGCTCGCCGACTTCGGCACCGTGGCCACCTTCGGCTACCGGACCTTCACGACCGCCATCTACCGCGTCTGGTTCGGCATGTTCGACCGGGTGGCGGCCGGCCAGCTCGCCGCGGTCCTCATGGTGGCGGCCGCGGGGCTCATCGTGGCGGAGCGGCGGGCGCGGGGCCGCGCCCGCTTCACCCAGACCCACGGCCGGGCGCTCGCCGCCGAGCTGCCCCGACTCACCGGCTGGCGGGCCGCGGCTGCCACCGGTGCGTGCGCCCTCGTGCTCCTGACCGCCTTCGTCCTGCCCACCGGGGTCCTCGTGGCCTGGAGCCTCGAGGCCTGGGCGGCCGGGCGCGTGGCGTCCACCTATCCCCAGCTCGTCACCCGCAGCCTCGGCCTGTCGGCGGTGACGGCCGTCGTCGCCGTCACGGCCGCCCTCGTCCTGGCCTACGGCATCCGGATGGCGCCGACGCGGCTGCTCCAGGGGGCCGTCCGCGTGGCGGCGCTCGGCTACGCCGTCCCCGGATCGGTCGTGGCGGTCGGCGTGCTGCTCGTCCTGGCCGGTCTCGATCACGCCATCGGCGCGGCGGCCGGCCGGATCGCAGGCGTCTCGACGGGGCTGCTCCTCACCGGTTCCGCCGCCGGCCTCGTCTTCGCCTACCTGGTCCGGTTCGTGTCGGTGAGCTTCCAGGCGGCGGAGTCGGGTCTCGCGCGCGTCGCGCCGAGCATGGACGAGGTCGCCAGGAGCCTCGGCGCCGGCCCCGGACGCACGCTCCGCGAGGTGCACCTGCCGCTCGTGTCCGGCGCGCTCCTCACCGGCCTCATCCTGGTCTTCGTCGAGGTCATGAAGGAGATGCCGGCGACGATGCTGATCCGTCCCTTCGGGATGGACACGCTGGCGGTGGAGGTCTGGCAGCGGACCACCGAGTCGCTCTGGCAGGAGGCCGCGCTCCCGGCGCTGACGATCGTCGCCGTGGGCGTCCTGCCGGTCGTCCTCCTCACGCGTCTCAGGCGGCGATGACCCGAGAGTCGCGCGTCCGCCTCGAAGGGGTCACGAAGACCTACCCGGCCGCCTCCGCGCCGGCCGTGGCGGACCTGTCGCTCGACGTGGCGCCGGGCGAGATCCTGGCCCTCCTCGGCCCATCGGGGTGCGGCAAGACGACCACGCTCAGGCTCGTCGCCGGCTTCGAGACGCCGGAGACCGGCCGGATCGTCGTCGGCGGCCGGGTCGTCGACGACGACCGCGTCCACCTGCCGCCGGAGCAACGCGGCATCGGGTTCGTCTTCCAGGACTACGCGCTCTTCCCGCACCTCACGGTGCGCGACAACATCGCCTTCGGGCTCAGGCGGATGCCGGAGGCCGAGCGCGCGGCCCGCGTCCGCACGGTCATCGAGCTGTGCGAGCTGGGGGGGATGGAGGGGCGCTTCCCGCACGAGCTGTCGGGCGGGCAGCAGCAGCGCACCGCGCTCGCCCGGGCCATGGCGCCGGGCGCCGAGGTCGTGCTCCTCGACGAGCCGCTCGCGAGCCTCGACCCGGAGATCCGGGCCACGCTGCGCGGCGAGATCCGGCGCACGCTCAAGCAGGCCGGCAAGACCGCCATCCTCGTCACGCACGACCAGGACGAGGCGTTCGAGATCGCCGACCGGGTCGGCGTCCTCGACCACGGCCGGCTCCAGCAGATCGGCACGCCGGAGGAGATCTTCTACGCCCCGGCCACTCGCTTCGTCGCGCTCTTCGTCGGCCAGGCGAACTTCGTCCCCGGCCTCGTCGACGGGGAGAGCATCGACACCGAGGTGGGCCGCCTCGCGAACGAGCCGGGGCTCGCGCCGGGGACGCCGGTCGACGTGATGCTCCGGCCGTCGAACGTGCAGCTCGAGGCCGACCCCGACGGCCCCGGGATCGTGACCGCCCGCGTCTTCCACGGCTCCGAGCGGGTCTACACCGTCCGGCTGCCGTCGGGCCTCGAGCTGCGCGCGAGCCTGCCGTCGACCTCGGCGCTTGCCGAAGGGGCCCGCGTCGCCGTGATCGCGCGCCCCACGCACGTCGTCGCCTTCGGCCGCGGCCAGGCCTGACGAGCGACCGCTCCGTTCGGCGCTGCAGGAGCCTGGCCCCCCCTTCCCTCGACGGTCACGATTCCGGACCGGCCCCCGCGGGCTACGGCGGGCGCCGTCGGCTCGTCACCGGCTCGAGGGGCTGGCGGCAGGGGCCAGGTCTCGAGGGGCGTGGAAAACGGAAAGGCCTGACCCCCCGTCTAGCCGGCGACGACGTCCTGCTCGACGGGGTCGACGCGGACGCCGGCGTCGCGGAAGAAGGCCCAGAGGCGCTCGATCTCGCCCGGGTCGCCCTTGCACTCGAGCGCCATGATCCCCCCCTGGTCGGTCACCGACGCCTGACGGATGCTGGTCTCCACCTCGAACCGCCGGGTCGCGCGGTAGAGGATCGGCTCGCCGATGAGGTGGGGCGGGTAGGTGAGCCAGACCCGGCGCGTGACCTTCCTCACCGCGCGGTCCCCCCGGCGATGGCCGGCACGATGGAGAGGTCGGCCGTCGCCGGGACCGGCGTCGAGAGCCCCTCGAGGAACCGGATGTCCTCGTCGTTGA
>DASVDK010000135.1:0-13272 GCA_036381125.1 Thermodesulfobacteriota bacterium
CGCGTCCGGGCAGCGCCTGGGGATCGCCGGTCGACCCGACGGGAACACGGTCGCCCGGCGCCAGGGCGCGGCCGGCGAGGCCTCCGAAGGCGCCGCGCAGGAAGGTCGAGCGGCTCCCGAGGACGGACGGCACGTCGATGCCGCCCGCGACGGCGAGGATCGGGCGAAGGCCCGCGCGGGCGGGGCCGATGACCAGGCGGCAGCCGTCCGGCAGCCAGGTCGCCCTGTAGGGCGGCACCGGCACGCCGTCGGCCGTCGCCAGGCACTCCGCGCCGCCGAGGGCGACGAGGACGCCCCCCTCGGCCTCCGCCTCGACGACGAGCGTGGGGCCGATCAGGGTCGCCTCCAGGCCGGCCGCGCCGTCGGGGTTGCCGACGAGGCGGTTGAGGAGGCGGAGCGCAAAGGGGTCCATGACGCCGGCCACCGGAACGCCGCGCGACTGGTAGCCGTAGCGCCCGAGGTCCTGGACGGTCGTGAGGGGGCCCGGCTCGATCACGCGCAGCGCGGGCGCCATCTACCGCTCCTGTCGCGCCACCGCGACGAAGCGCACCCGGTCGCCCGCGAGGATGAGGCAGGGCTCCTCGCGCAGCGGGTCGAACAACGTGAGCGACGTGCGGCCGATGATCGCCCAGCCGCCGGGGCTCTCGAGCGTGTAGATCCCGGTCTGCTGCCCGCCGATGCCGACGCTGCCGCCCGGGATCCTGAGGCGGGGGGTCGCGAGCCGCGGGACGGCGAGGCTCGGGTCGAGGCCGCCCAGGTACGGATAGCCGGGCAGGAAGCCGAGCATGTAGACGACGTAGGTCGGCGCCGTGTGGCGCCGGACGACCTCCTCGGGGGAGAGCCCCGTCCTCTCGCAGACGTAGGCCATGTCGGGGCCCTCGTCGCCGCCGTAGACGACCGGAACCTCGACGAGGCGTCCGACGCGCGCGCCGTTCGGCGACGCCCGAGGCTCGCGCGCGGCCTCGACCGCGAGGCGCTCGAGCGTCGCCGCGAGCGCTTCCGGGTCGCCCGCCACCGGGTCGTGGTGGACCATGAGGGAGCGGTAGGTCGGCACCGTCTCGACCAGGCCCGCGGGGCGAAGCGCGGCGAGCCGGGCGTCGAGGCGGGTCACCATGGCGGAGATCGCAGGGTCGATCGTCTCGCCGAACTCGACGACGATCGCGCGGTCTCCGGCCGCCCGAATCCTGGGGTATGCGCCGGGCACCTGGCGCTACGCTCCGGCGGTGCGGCGGCGGTCGGCCAGCGACGCGGCGCGCCCGCCGCGCCGGACCTTCACGATCTCGGCCGCGATCGCGACCGCGATCTCCCCCGGCGTGTCGGCGCCGATGTCGAGGCCGATCGGCGCGTGGATGCGCGAGAGGGTGGCCTCGTCGACCCCCGCGCGGCGCAGGTGGTCGAGGACCGCGCTCACGCGCCGGCGGCTGCCGATCATGCCGATGTAATCGGCCGGGCGGTGGACGACGCGGCGCAGGACCTGCTCGTCGAGACGATGCCCGCGGGTGACGAGCACGAGGAACGTGCCGCTGCCGATCGGGTGCCGATCGACCGCTGCGACGAGGTCGTCGGCGATCACCCGGTCGGCGCCCGGGAAACGGGCGCGCGAGGCGAAGTCGGCCCGGTCGTCGATCACCGTGACCTCGAAGTCGAGCGCCTTGCCGATCGTCGCGAGCGGCTGGGCGATGTGGCCGGCCCCCACGATGACGAGGTCCGGCGCCGGCGGGAGCGCCTCGAGGAAGACGTCCACCGACGCGCCGCCGAGGAACCGGACGCGGCGGCTCTTGCCGCTCGCCAGCGCCTCGCCGATCGGGCCGGCGAGGGGTTCGCGCCACGGCACCTCGGGGCCGATCCACTCGCCGTCGGGCAGGGCCAGGAGCCGCGTGCCGACCGGCGACGCCTCGCCCCCCACCACCGTCGCCACCACCGCCGGCCGCCGTCCGGCGCGGGCACGGGCCAGCTCCTCCAGCAGCCGACCCGGCGTCGGCCCGCCGCCCGCCGGCGCCTCGTCGGCGCCGACCCGCTCGACGAACACGTCCATGATGCCGCCGCAGTTCGTCTCGCTGTCGTCCGTGATCGGCTCGGTAAGGTCGACGCGCGTGATGACCGGCCGCCCCGTGCGGATCACGTCGAGCGCGTCGCGCTTGACGAGCGCCTCGCCGCAGCCGCCCCCGATCGACCCGATGGTCTCGCCGAGCGGTGAGACGAGCATCTTGGCTCCCACCTCACGCGGCACCGACCCGCGTCGCTCGATGACCGTGGCCACCGCGACGCGTCCGTCGCGCGCCATCCGGGAGTGGAGCGTTTCGTAGAACGCGGACGACATGGCCGAAGTCTACCACGGGCGCCGTTCGCCTCCCGGCCCGGGGTGCGGTATCCTCGCCCGTGGCGCACTGCGGGCCACGGGGAGCGATATGGGGGGCCGGAGCGAGAAGGGGAAGATGCTGGCAGGGGAGCTGTACCGCCCGGTCGATCCGGAGCTTGCCGCCGATCACGCGCGCGCCGTGCGGCGCCTTCGGGATTACAACGCGTCCGGCGCGGACCAGCCGGGCCGGCGCATGGCCATCCTGCGGGAACTCTGCGGCGCGGTGGGGGACGGCGCCGTGATCGGCGCCGGCAGCGTCGTGACCCGCGACGTCCCCGCCGGCGCCCGGGTGGCCGGCAACCCGGCCAGGCCGCTGGGGGACCGCCCATGAGCGCCGCGCCGGTCCGGGCGGAGCTGATGATGATCGGCTCCGAGCTGCTCCTCGGGCAGCTCGTCGACACCAACGCCGCCTATCTCGCACGCCAGCTCGCCGAGATCGGCTGCGACCTCTACTTCAAGACCACCGTCGGCGACAACCCCGGGCGGATGGAGAGCGCGTTCCGCATCGCGCTCGAGCGCGCCGGCCTCGTGATCTGCAGCGGCGGGCTCGGCCCCACCGAGGACGACCTCACGCGCGAGGTCGCCGCGCGGGTCATGGGGCGGGAGCTGGTCTTCCACCAGCGCCTCATGGACATGATCGAGGCGCGCCTCTCGCGACGCGGCTACAAGGTCTCGCCCAACAACCGCAAGCAGGCCTTCCTGCCGGCCGGCGCGATCCCCATCGAGAACGAGCGCGGCACCGCGCCCGGGTTCATCCTGGAGGGAGACGCCGGGACCATCATCGCCATGCCCGGCGTCCCCTCCGAGATGCAGTGGATGACCGAGACCGCCGTGCTGCCCTACCTCAAGCGTCGCTACGGCCTTGCCGCCACCATCGTCTCGAAGACGTTGAAGGTCGGCGGCATGACCGAGTCTGGCGTCGACCACGTCGTCGGGGACCTGATCCGCGAGTCTTCCAACCCGACGGTCGGCATCTACGCCTCGCCCGGGATCATCAGGCTGCGCGTCTCGGCCAAGGCGGCGGACGAGGCCACCGCCAGGGCCTTGATCGCCGGCATGGAGGAGCGCATCCGCGGCCGCCTCGGCGAGGCCGTCTTCGGCGCCGACGACGATACGTTGGAGGGGGTCGTCGGGGCGCTGCTCGCCGAGCGGGGCCTGATGCTCGCCGTGGTGGAGACGACCGGCGGCGGGCTCGTCGCCCAGCGCCTGGTGCAGGCGCGGGTGGCGGGCTTTGCCGGAGGGGTCGTCCTCCCCACCGGCGAGGCCGCGCGGCGCTGGCTCGGCGTCGGGGACGGCGAGTTCATCCCCCTGGCCGCCGCGCCGGCTGCGCTGGCCGAGGCGCTCGCGTCTCGGGCGCGGGAGGTCTTCGGGGCCGACGTGGCATTGGCCCAGGTGGGCGTGCCGCCCGCGCCGGGCGAGCCCGAGCTCGCGTCCGGCAAGTCCTACTTCTGCATCGCCACCCGCCAGGGGACCAATCCGTTCGACTTCGGGTTCGGGGGCGTCAGGCCGGACGAGCAGTTGCGGATTGCCAATATCGCGTTTGACAGGCTAAGGAAACTGCTGCTGAGGGTGTGAAGGGGGGTGTGTCGGCCGCGCAGTTTCTCTCGGAAGGACATAGCGGCACGCTGGCATGCAACTCCCACATGAACCCTCTCGGGTGTGGCTTGCGATACTCCAAGAAGCGCCGTATGGAACGACGCTCGCGCCGAGCCGCCGGTGCGTCGCAAGCTCATCGCGAGTGCCATCCGGTCAGGCGCGACGTTGGGTCGGCGCCAGGATGGATGGTATACGCGGTGACCCCCCAAGATCGCTCGTCGACATCGGTCTATCACACTCTCTGCTTCCAGACGAGTCTGCCGATAGCCTTGAACTGGCTGATATTGAGCGAGCCGCGCTCGTTTCTCGCCTTCAAGCCCGGTTTCAGCAGTGCCTCGACGACGACCGCCCGCCGAGCCTCATAGACGGCCGTAGTTTCAGACTCGGAGTTCATCACGACGAGCAGGACGCCGTCCCATTCCTTCTCTATATCGATTCGACTGATGCGTTGACCTGGGCTTGCCGTAAGAATGCGCCTGCCCTTCACCTGAGGTCGCTCGATCCGTCTACCTCGCCGCTGAATCGCGCCATAGCCACGTTCGCGCACTGTTGTGAGTCAGGCTCTAGGAGGCGTGCTGTCTCGTACTCGGCGACCTCCCGGCCGTTCCGAGAGGGCGGCCGATGAGGGATTCGTAGCGCCTGGCGAGACTCTTAGTGGCCCGAATGATCTCGCCAGCCTCTCGAAGATCCACTGTGCCGGGGTTGAGCATCGCGACAGCTTGTATGCAGCAAGACTGATTCTAGGCTGTGCCGCGAGGCAGGTCCGATGTGCTTCGATGTACGGACGTACCGATCCAGCACTGGGTCCCCCAGTGCGTGCGCCAAGATAAACAGTACCGCACGATGCTGACGGAGGTTGCACGCAGCCCGGACGCCTTCCGCGGCGTCTCGGTAGTTGAGATAGGCCTTGATGGTGTTGGGTTCTGTGCGTGCGGGTTCGGCTCGCGGCTTCCGACCCCAGCAGGAATCTAATGCCCGCGCTCACCGTCGGGCACATCCAACTTCCTCATGAAATGCCCTGCCGGTGCAGCGTGTCGTTAGGCGGCGCGGGAGAGGCAAGCCCGGCTAACGTTCGAGAAGGGACCGATCACCTCAGAATTCCCACCCGTTCTGTTCAAGGAATCCCTCCATGTTTCGGAACGGAATGCCGAAGTGCTGGCAAACGTTGGGAATCCTGGCCGCATTGGGCTTGGTCGCCTCTTCAGTCACGACGCATGCTGCTCGAGCCCGTGCTGCAGCGATTACGAAAGGGTCGGCAACCGGTTGCCCGGTCAACCGTTGCTTCGTACCAACCAGCGCTTGAAAGTGGGGGATTTTGAAAATCTCGCTGACGAACTCCAACTCTTGGGAAGTGGGAACCGGAAATAGATCACGATGAGCCCGAACCCAGTCCCACAGCCAGCCAGTCACTTGCCGTTCGAGTTCGTTGTAGACCTCTCGAACCGAGAGGATGAGTCCATCCTGAGTGGCCTTTTCGAACCGCCGCCAGAAGGAAGGGAATCGCTGAGGGTAATAGTTGCCGAGAACTCGTATGCTGTTCGTGTCGAACACGTACAGCGGTGCCATCAGCCTCGCTCCGGACTGTTGAGCACGAGTTGCTCGAGGCCCGGTACGCTGCCAACGCGCACGTTCAGGTAGTCAGCCAGTTGATCGAGGGAGATCGATCCTTCGTAGTACCTGCGGAAGGCCAGGCGCATGTAGCGTTCTCCCAGGTACGCCGCTTGAGTGAGGTAGTAGTTTCCACCGCCCTCGCCCTTCGCCGAGTGATTTTCGTAGTCTGCCTTCCATTGCGCTGCCTTCGACTCGTAGTAGGCTTTCGACACGAGCCCCAAGTCGAGGAAGCGGCGAAGCACGACCTCGCGACTGACTTTGAATCTCGCAGCGATGTCTCCGACTTGCTCGTCGCTCGGCCGCCGGCCAATAACGAGGTGGCGAAGTTCGTCAGCCGGCACGAGGATCTCGGCGGCGAATTGATTGCAGAAGATCTCGATCCGCTTCGAATGACCCGTTAGTTGCTGAATATACCGATCATCTCGCTTAGTGACGCCGCTCGTCTGAGTCAGCAAATGGGCAAGTTCATGGAAGATCGTGAAGATCTGGCGAGTCTTGGATGTGCCGTTGTTGAGGTAGATCAGGGGAAACTCGTCGTCGTAGAGGCAGAAGCCCGACACATCCTTCTGCTTAAAGCTGTTCTTGAAGACGTAGACGCCGACCTCTTCGACCGCTTGACGCCATGATTTGAGCGCCTCATCCGCACTGCTCCATTGCGACTTTTGGGTCAGGAGGTCGACGCCCAGATAAGACCGTACCTGCTTGGCCACCATTGGCGCCGAGAGATTCTGACTTGGTCGAAGATCCTTGAGGATCTTTCGCTCTGCCGGATTGGTCCCTCTATTGAGTTCCTGAAGCGAGACTTGAAGCGCGAGGGCTTGTCGGATCTTGTACCTGGTATCCGGAGATAGGTCCTCGAGTTCGAACTCGGGTAGCGTCCGAAAGGCGTGCTCCGGATCAGGCTCGTCGGGCGGCTCCGGAAAGAAGAAGAGGGCGAGCGGCCGCTTATAGACACGGTAGGCGAGAGCTTCGAGTTGGGGATACGTGGGGGCGGCAGTACCAGCCTCCCAGCTCTCGATGACGTCAGCCGTCTTGCCGAGCGTGTCCGCAACCTGGTCCACCGACTGCCCCGCGCGCTCACGCGCCCAGACGAGCATCCGTGGATTAACACCAGTGACGGGCGTACCCATTGGCTCCTACTACCCCATTATCTGGGCGGGCCGATCTGCTAGGCCCATTGGCTCCCAGTATAGAGCGACCTTTGAAGGCGCCGCCTGGCGCGTAGTATCGAGACCTGGCCGATCCGATAGCGGCTGCGAGCCATTCGGCATCTCATCTCGTTCCTAGGGCTTGCGGGACCTGTTGGATCCACTCGGGATATGCGACAACGGCTCATCGCGTCACGACAGGCGTCGTGCAGTCTGCGGCTGCGGCCCCGCGCTTTCGAGCCAGGGCCTCGCAGTAGGCATACCGGCCTTTGATCCGGACGCCGCTCGTGCTTTAGGGGCGCGCCGGTGTGGCGCGCCCGTTGGGATCGTACTGCCGCCGGAGCCGTACGCGGAGAGCGAGCAGAGAGACGACGGCGCCCGAGGTGATGACCACGCCACACGCGGTTTGCGCAGAGCGAGGCTACCTATCGGCAAATCCTATTGCCTTCTAAGTAGTAGAGCAAGCGCTTTTTGACGCGGAATCTTGCACGGCGCCAGCGGACAGGTCGTTGGGCTCTCGTGCGCTTTGGTTGAGGATGTCGGGCGAGGCGCCGAAGCTAGGCGCCGCGTGGAACTCCGCGGAGTCGAGTAGTCCGTGCCGCTGCCAGCCGGCGTTCAGGAGCCAGGTGGTGGCTCTGGCGATCGGCGTCAGTACCCCGGCCGTAGGAAAGGCCCGCACATCACGCCACCCATCCGAACCACCGGGCGGATGAGCACGGATCGACCACCCGCGGAGGGGCGCCGTGCTTCCGGAAGTTGTTGAGCACGTACACGAGCGCATTTCGCACCTCGCGCGGCGTCGCGAGGTCCCGCCGGTGGTAGCGGTCTCCCCACACCTTGCCCCTTTGCTGCAGCGCGCGGTTCACGGCGCGGGCCATCCGGATCACCAGGCCCTGCACTCCGCGAGAAAGCGCCTGGCGGTCCGTTGCCTCGACGAGCAGGTGGATGTGGTTGCTCTGAACGGAGAAGTGGCAGATACGGAAGGCGCGCTCGCGCTGGGCGAGTCGTATGGCCTCACGCAGTGCGGCGAACGCGCGCACGCCCCGGAGGCTGGGGAGCCCGGGACGTGCCCGAAGCGTGATGTGCGAGGGGTGCCGGGCGTCGTGGTAGGGGCGCGTCCGATGCGCCACGTTCGGCCGGTGACCACGAGGCTTACGGCCGGCGCCCGGACGCGGGCCGCCCCAGGTGTTGGGGAGCGACAAAGCCAGCTGTCGCATGCGCGAACCTTCTCGCGAAGCGGGATCAGGTAAACGCGTGGGAAAGCCGACCGAAGAGAGGAGGGAAGAGCCGGGAAGGACGCGTCGCTTGATTGGGCACTATTCTATCGACGGTCGATGTGTGACGCAAGAACATTCGAGAGAAAAGACGAGAATCCGGAGAGGAGGCGGGAGCGCTGAAAGAAGATAGGCATCGAGAGAGAAAACAGGAACCCGGAGAGAGAGCAGGAGGCCTGAGAGAAGACCGGAACCCGGAAAGAGCAGGAAACCTGAGAAAAGACCGGGACCTTGAGAGAGGACAGGACCCCGGAGCGACGACGGGACTCCGGAGCGAGACCGGGACCTGAGAGAAAGAAGGATGCTTACCTCAGGATCTCCCTCACGGCCGCCACGAACCTCTCCACCTCCTCCTCGGTGTTGTAGTAGTGCACGGAAGCCCGGACCATCGCGGCGAGACCGCGGGCTTCCATGTCGAGCCGCGTGGAGGACACGCGCGTCACGCTCACGTTGATGCGACGCGCGGCAAGGGCGCGCTTCACCTCCTCGGGGTCGTGGCCATCGGCAGTGAAAGTGACGATGCCGCAGCGCTCGAGGCCGAGGTCGCGCACGACGACGCCGGGGATCTGCGCCAGGAGGTTCCGGAGGCTGACGGCGAGGGCGGCGAGGCGGGCGTAGGTGATGTGCACGCCCCAGCTCATGGCGTAATCGATGGCGGCGCCGAGGCCGAGGATGCCGGCGATGCTGCGCTCGAAGTTCTCGAAGCGGCGGGCGTCGGCTCGGACCGCGTAGCGGTCCCTGGCCGCCCAGTGCGCAGATTCGTCATCGAGGACGAAGGGTTCGAGCCGGGGGATGAGGTCGCGCCGCACGTAGAGGAAGCCGGTGCCGCGGGGGGCGCGGAGGAACTTGCGGCCGGTGGCGGAGAGCATGTCGCAGCCGATGGCGGCGACATCGATGGGCATCTGGCCGACGGACTGGCAGGTGTCGAGGAGGTAGAGCACGTCGAGTCCGCGGGCGCGGGCGTGGCGGACGACGCGGCCGATGTCGGCGGCGGGGTTGACGAGGCCGCCGTTGGTGGGGACGTGGGTTACGGCGACGAGCTTCACGCGCTCGTCGAGCATCCCCTGCAGGGCGTCGACGGAGAGGCGGCCGTGTTCGTCGTTCGGCACGACGTCGACGACGCAGCCGGTGCGGCGGGCTTGCTGGAGGAAGGCGATGTAGTTGCTGCCGTACTCGTTCATGCCGGTGAGGACGCGGTCGCGGGGGCGGAGCGGGAGCGAGTAGAAGGCCATCTGCCAGGCGCGGGTGGCGCTCTCGACGAGGGCGATCTCGTCGGCCGAGGCGCCGACGA
Organism: Thermodesulfobacteriota bacterium; assembly: GCA_036381125.1. Taxonomy (GTDB): domain Bacteria; phylum DASVDK01; class DASVDK01; order DASVDK01; family DASVDK01; genus DASVDK01. Next base: position 9,280 of record DASVDK010000135.1, read on the forward strand.
GGCGCGCGGCCGAGGCGTAGACGGCGTCGATCTGCGCCTGCCGCTGGTCGGCGGCCTCGTAGCCGCCGATGCGGGCCTCGAGCTCGAGGTGGCGCACGACGGCGTCGAGAACGGGGCGGGGCATGAGGGAGGCGCCGGCGTTGTTGAAGTGCAGGACGGTCTCGCAGCCAGGGGTGTCGCGCCGGGCGCGGGCGAGGTCGATCACGAGGGGCGCTCCCGGGGCGGCTGGTCCACGGCGAGGGCCCAGCGGAGGGTGTCGAGGGTGAGGTTGCCGCCGCTGACGACGAGGGCGACCGTCTTTCCGCGAAGCTCGGGGGCGAGCTGGCGGGCGGCGGCGAGGGGGGCGGCGCCGGCCCCCTCGGCGAGGACGTGGGCGGTCTCGAGGAGTTCGCCGATGGCGCGGCGCATGTCGTCCTCGGAGACGAGGCGGATGTCGTCGACGAGGCGGCAGTAGATGTCGTGGGTCAGCTCGAAGGCGACGCGGGTGGCGAGGCCGTCGGCGAACGTGCGGCCCCCCTCGAGGGCGAGGGGGCGGCGGGCCTTCCAGGACCGGTAGACGGCCGGCATCGCCTCGGCCTGGACGCCGATCACGCGGATCTTCGGGTTGACGGCCTTCATGACGATGGCGGTGCCGCAGAGGCCGCTGCCGCCGCCGACCGGGACGATGACGGCGTCGAGGTCGGGTAGCTCGTCGAGGATCTCGAGGGCGTAGGTGCCGACGCCGGCGATGAGGTCGGGCTCGTTGGCGGAGTGGACGTAGCGGGCCCCGGTCTGCCGGGCGGCCCGCTCGGCGGCCTCGCGCGCCTCGTCGAAGTCGCGGCCGACCTCGACCACCTCGGCGCCGAGGGCGCGCATGGCGGCGACCTTGAGGGGGTTGGCGCCGACCGGGGCGTAGATGGTGGCGCGGGTGCCGAAGAGGCGGGCGCCGAAGGCAATGGACTGCCCGTGGTTGCCGGTGGAGGAGGCGACGAGGCCGCGGCGCCGCTCGTCGTCGGAGAGGCGCGAGGCGAGGTAGACGCCGCCGCGGACCTTGAAGGCGCCGGTCGGGTTGAGCGTCTCGCACTTGAGGGCGACGTCGAAGCCGAGGCGCTCGGCGAGAGGCGCGGGCCTGAGGAGCGGCGTCGGGGGGACGTGACGGGACACGACCGGGCGCGCGGCCTTCACGTCGTCGAGGGTCGGCGGCACGAGGGGCATCGAGAAGACCTCCGGAGGGGTATTCTATCCGCCATGCGCGATCTCGACACGACAGCGGTCCACGCGGGGCGGGATGCGGCCCCCTCGGTCACGCGCCCCCACGCGCCGCCCATCGTCCCGGCGGCGGTGCACGAGTTCGAGGGGCTCGGGCAGGTCGACGACCTCTACGAGGGGCGCGCGCCCGGTTACATCTACTACCGCAACGGCGGCCCGAACCAGGCGGCGCTGGAGGCGGCGGTGGCGGCGCTCGAGGGGCACGGGGCGCCGGAGCCGCCCGAGGGGGTGGCGGCGGCGTCGGGGATGGGGGCGATCGCGGCGGTGCTCTTCGCCCTCTGCCGCGCGGGCGACCACGTGGTGGCGCAGTCGGACCTGTACGGTGTCACGCGCGCCCTCCTGGAGGAAGAGGGGGCGAGGCTCGGGATCGAGACGACCTTCGCGGACGCGACCGACGCGGCGGCGCTCGAGGCGGCGTGCCGGCCGACGACGCGGCTCCTGCTGGTCGAGACGCTGTCGAACCCGCTGGTCCGGGTGGCCGACCTCGAGGGGGCGGCCCGCGTGGCCCGCGGCCGGGGGGCGACGCTCGTCGTGGACAACACGTTCGCGACGCCGGTCCACTGCCGGCCGCTCGCGCGGGGCGCGGACGTGGTGGTCCACTCCACGGCGAAGATGCTCTCGGGCCACGACGACGTGGGGGGCGGCCTGGCGGTGGCGGCACCGGCGCTGGCGGCCCGGATCCGGGCCACGGCGGTGCGGCTCGGGCCGACCCTCTCGGCCTTCGACGCCTGGCTCGCCCTGCGGGGGCTCCGGACGTTGCCGCTGCGGGCCGAGCGGGCCGCGGCCAACGCGGCCGAGCTGGCGGCGCGGCTCGCGGGGCACCCGTCGGTGGCGGCGGTGCACTACCCGGGTCTGCCGGGTCACGCGCAGCACGTGCGGGCGCGCACGCTCCTCGCGGGCGGCTTCGGCGCCATGCTCGCCTTCGAGGTGCAGGGGGGCCGGGAGGGGGCCGATCGGGTCCTCGGCCGGCTGGCCCTCATCCGGCTCGCCCCCTCGCTCGGAGGGGTGGCAACCACCACCTCGTATCCGGCATCGACCTCGCATCGGCCGCTCGCGGCCGACGCGCGCCGGGCCCTCGGGATCGGCGACGGGCTCATCCGGCTCTCGGTCGGCATCGAGGGCGTCGAGGACCTCTGGCGAGACCTGGACTCGGCGCTCCGGTAGAACAGGGCCGCGCGCCGCGCCGCAGCGGGGCAGAAAGTCCTTGTCCCGGGCCGCGGGGGCGTGCTAGGAAGGCCCCTTCTCACGTCGGCGTGCCGCGCCAGGGAGGTCCGGGTCCCCACGATGCGCAAGCTTACAGTCGCCGTCCTCTTCGGCGGCCGGTCCGGCGAGCACGAGGTCTCGCTCGACTCCGCCGCCTCGGTCCTCGAGGCGATCGACCGCGCGAAGTACGACGTCCTGCCGATCGGCATCACGCGCGAGGGACGCTGGATCACGGCTGGCGACCCGCTCGCGGCGCTGCGGTCGGGGCACCTCAACGGCGAGAACCGGACGGCCATCCTCGCGGGCGACCCCACGGCGCCGGGGCTCATCCGGATGCCGGACCGGACGGTGGCGGAGGCCGCGGCGGCGCCCGAGAAGATCGACGTCGTCTTCCCGGTCCTCCACGGCACCTACGGCGAGGACGGCACCGTGCAGGGGCTCCTGGAGCTGGCGGGGCTGCCGTACGTCGGGTCGGGCGTCCTCGGCTCGGCCGTCGGCATGGACAAGCTCACCATGAAGCGGCTCTTCCAGCACGCCGGGCTGCCGCTGGTGCCCTACTTGGCCCTCCGCGCGCGCGACTGGCGCGCCCGGCGCGGCGAGCTGCTCGGGCAGATCGGGGACCTCCTCGGCTTCCCGGTCTTCGTGAAGCCGGCCAACGCCGGCTCCTCGGTCGGCATCACCAAGGTGAAGCGGCCGCAGGACCTCGAGGCGGCCGTGGCCCTCGCCTTCGAGTACGACCGGACCGTCATCGTCGAGGAAGGGCTCGAGGCGCGCGAGCTGGAGTGCGCGGTCCTCGGCAACGACGCGCCCGAGGTCTCGGTGGTCGGCGAGGTGGTGCCGAAGAGGGAGTTCTACGACTACGAGGCCAAGTACACGCCCGACCTCACCGACGTGGTGATCCCGGCCGAGATCCCCGCCCGGACGGCCGAGTCGCTGCGCGACATGGCCCGGCGCGCCTTCCTGGCGCTCGACTGCGCCGGGCTCGCGCGGGTGGACTTCTTCATGGAGAAGCGCAGCGGGCGGGTCTACCTGAACGAGCTCAACACCATGCCCGGCTTCACGCGGACGTCGATGTATCCGAAGCTCTGGCAGGCGTCGGGGCTCTCCTACCCGGCACTGGTCGACCGCCTCATCTCGCTCGCCCTCGAGCGGGCCGAGGAGAAGCGGGCCCTCCGCACCACACGCTAGGCGCCACCCGTCCGGCCCGGCCCGGCCGGGAAAATGGAAAGGCCTGACCCCATGGAAAATGGAAAGGCCTGACCCCGGGCCGCTCGCGCGAGGGCGACGAGCCGCTCCGGGTCGTCCCACGAGGGCGTCTCGCCGGGGCGCCAGCGCGCGCGCACGAACCCCCGCGCGTCCACGAGGAACTCCACCGGTCCTTCGCCGGCCCCGCCGAGCCGCGCATACACGCCGGCCGTCTCGGCGTCCTGCGGCAGGACGACGTCGACGCCGGCCTCGTGGAGCGTCGGCGCGAGCCGCTCGAGCGCCGCGCGCCGCGCGTCGCCGCTGCCGCGCGGCAGGATCGCCACGAGCGCCGCCCGG
>DASVDK010000136.1:0-3926 GCA_036381125.1 Thermodesulfobacteriota bacterium
GTCCGGGCCGTCCTCGTCGTCGCGGGCGGCCGGCGCGGGCAGGGTCTCGAAGCCCGCGGCGCCCGACACCGGGCCCGGCGCGTCCGGCCAGGGCCGGGCCGGGTACGCGGCGAGGGCGGCGCCGAGGTCCTCGGTGACGACGTAGCCGCCGCCGAGGCCGGGCAGCAGGGCCGCCGGGACGACGACGCCCGTCATGCCGGCCTCGACGAGCGCGCGCGGCAGGTGCGGCTCCCAGGCGCCGTCGGCGAGCCACGCGGTCGAGGGGCGCCGGCCGGTCAGCCGCTCGAGCGTGTCGGCGTGGCGCCGGAGCTGTCCCACCCGGTCGCGCTCGGGGATGGCGGCGAGGAGCGGGGCGTAGTGTCCGGAGGCGAGCAGCTCCACCTGGCCGCGTCGCGCGAGGGCGGCCAGGCGGCCGAGCGCCTCGGGCTGGCGGTCGGCGAGCCAGTCGAGGAGGACGCCGCTCACGTGGAGGGCGACCCTCACGCCGGGACGGCGGCCGAGCCCGTCGAGGAGCGGGCCGACGTGCAGCCGCCAGGCGGCCTCGAAGGCCGGCTCGAGGTCGAAGACCGGCTGGTGGGCGTGGAGGCAGAGGACGAGGTCCCGGTCCCGCATGGGGTCAACGTCTCTGCTGCCGGCGGATCGCCTCGGAGAGCGCCTGGTCCCGCTCGCGCTCGCGGCGCTCCCGCTCGAACTCCGCGACCGGCACCAGCGGCCGGCCTGCGGGACGCACCGCCCGGACGAGACGTCCCGTCACGTCGCCGAGCCCGAGGTAGTTCACGACGGTGGCCGTGACCGGCACCATCTCGGGGGAGAACCAGACGACGATCTCCCCCTCGTTCTTGAAGATCGCCTCCGGCAGCTCGAGGGCAATCACGACGCCGCTCTCCCCCATCCCGTACTCGCTGCGGGCGCGCGCCTCCTCCTCCCCGCCCAGGATCCGCAGCGTGAAGGTGCGGATGCCCTCGACCGGTATCATGTCGAGCTCGTATCGCCGGCCCTTCTCGATCGGCCCGTAGCGCCCCGCGCGGAAGTTGAAGAGGGCGGCCAGCATGTCGTCGTACCGGACCCCCTCGGGGATCGGCTCGCGCCCGATCTCCGTCACGACCCCGTCGCGCCGGATCGTCCAGGTCATGACGCCGCGCGCCTCGTTGAGGAAGGTCGTCGTCACCTCGCGGCCGCCGCGGTCCTCGAGGTCCTTCACGAAGACCCGCGAGCACCAGCGCGTTCCTCCCTCGCACGGCACGAGCGTGGAGGTGTAGACGTGGCGGATCTTCTTGAAGAAGCCGACGAAGCCCTTCGTCTCGGCCGAGAGCCGGGCGACGTAGCGCCCCGAGCCGGGGCCGCCGAGGCCGTCGGGACCCGGCTCGGTCTCGGGCGCGAGGGAGATGCGGCCGACGGCCGCGCGCCCGAAGAAGAGGAACGAGACGTCGTAGTCGAACCGCTCGCCGGCGAACGCCTCGACGACGGGCACCGGGGCGGCGGACGCCTCGGCGCGCGCGGCGCCGGGCGCCGCGACGACGAGGGCGGCTGCCGTGAGAAGGACACGAAGGGCGAGATTCACAGGACGACGATCTCTCGGTGCTCGCCGAAGACCTTTCGCAGGCGGCCGGCCACCTCGCCGAGCGTCGCGCGGGCGACGACGGCGTCGAGGATGGCCGCGACCAGGTTCGCATCGCCGCGGGCGGCCTCCTCGAGCCGTTCGAGGGCGCGCTCGACCGCCCGCGCGTCGCGGGCGGCCTTGAACGCCGCGAGGTCGCGCACGCGAGCCGTCTCGAGGGCGGGGTCGTGGCGGTGGATGTCGGCCGGCGGCGTATCGTCGGTGGTGAAGCGGTTGACGCCGACCACGACCCGCGTCCCCGACTCGACCGCCTGCTGGTCGCGGTAGGCGCTCTCCTGGATCTCGCGCTGCACGTACCCCTGCTCGATGGCGGCAACGGCGCCGCCGCGCGCGTCGATCGCGTCGAGATACGTCTGCGCCTCCGCCTCGAGGCGATCGGTCAGCGCCTCGACGGTGTAGGAGCCGCCGAGGGGATCGGCGACGTCGGCGGCGCCGCTCTCATAGGCGATGACCTGCTGCGTCCGCAGGGCGAGCCTCGCCGCCTCCGCCGTGGGGAGGGCGAGCGCCTCGTCCTTGCCGTTGGTGTGGAGCGACTGCGCGCCGCCGAGGACCGCGGCCAGCGCCTGGAGCGTGACGCGGACCACGTTCGTGTCGGGCTGCTGCGCCGTGAGGGTGCTGCCGGCGGTCTGGCAGTGGAAGCGGAGCATCCAGCTACGCGGGTCCTTCGCCCCCACCCGCTCGCGCATCAGGCGCGCCCACAGCCGCCTGGCCGCGCGGAACTTGGCCACCTCCTCGAGGAAGAGGTTGTGGACGTTGAAGAAGAACGAGAGGCGCCCGGCAAAGGCGTCCACGTCGAGGCCGGCCCGGCGCGCGGCCTCCACGTAGGCGAGCCCGTTGGCCAGCGTGAAGGCGATCTCCTGCGCCGCCGTGGCCCCCGCCTCGCGGATGTGGTAGCCGCTGATGGAGATCGGGTTCCAGCGCGGCACCTCGCGCCGGCAGAAGTCGAAGCTGTCGACGACCAGGCGCATGGAGGGACCGGGCGGGTAGATGTAGGTCCCCCGCGCGACGTACTCCTTGAGGATGTCGTTCTGGACCGTCCCCGACAGGCTCGCCCGCGCGAAGCCGCGCCGCTCGGCCGCGGCCACGTAGAGGGCGAGGAGGGTCGCCGCCGTCGCGTTGATCGTCATCGAGGTGGAGACGCGGTCGAGCGGCAGGCCGTCGAGCAGCGTCTCCATGTCGGCGATGGTGCTGATCGCGACGCCGGTGCGGCCGACCTCCCCCCGGGCGCGCGGGTCGTCGGAGTCGAGGCCCATCTGGGTCGGCAGGTCGAAGGCCACCGACAGGCCGGTCTGGCCGTGGTCGAGGAGGTACCGGAAGCGCCGGTTCGTCTCGACCGCCGTGCCGAAGCCGGCGTACTGGCGCATGGTCCAGAGCCGGCCGCGATACATCGTCGGGTGGATGCCCCGGGTGAACGGGTACTCGCCCGGCGCGCCGATGCGGGCCGGGTCGCCGGCGGCGTCGTTCGGCCCGAAGGCGACCGGCAGCGGGGCGCCGGAGGAGGTGCGTGCGTCTCGCACCGTCATTCCAGGACCACCAGCGCGGCCCCCGCCTCGACCGCGCTCCCCTCCGCGGCCGGCAGCGCCTTCACGACGCCGGCGCTGCCCGCGCGCAGCTCGTTCTCCATCTTCATGGCCTCGACCACCACGACGCCCTGCCCGGCCTCGACGCGATCGCCGACCGAGACGAGGAGCTTGACGACCTTGCCCGGCATCGGCGCCCTCACCGTCTGCGACCCGTCCCCGGCAGCCGCCCCGCCGCGGCGGCGCGCCCCCCACCGCTCGTCGACCAGTTCCATATCGTAGACGGCGCCGTCGAGCCAGACCGTGACGCGCCCCTCACGGCGGTCGACGAACGCCTCGATGGACCGGCCGTCCGGAAGACGAGCGGCCAGGAGCCCACCGCGGCGCACCACCTCGAAGGCGAGCGCCTGCCTGGTCTCGCCCTCGGTGAGCCGCACGGTCGCCTGCCCGTCCGGGCGTACCGTGGCGTCGAGGCGGAGGGCGCGCCCTCCGAAGCGCACGAGGAAGGCCATCGGCGTCAGGCCGAGGGCCGCGCCTGGCGCAGGGCGAGCCGCCAGGGGGAGGGCCGGCCGCCGGCGGCGCCCGCCGGCGCCGGCGCGGGCGCGCCGTCGCGAGACGCCTCGAGGGCGGCGGCCGCCGCCGCGAGCGCCGCCGCGAGGTCGGCGTCCGGTCCCGGCCGCGGCGCCGGCCGGTCGCCGAAGACCCGCGCGATGTACCCGGTGTCGATGCGGCCGGCGCGGAACTCCGGCTCGTCGAGCACCGCGAGGTGGAACGGGATGTTCGTCGTG
>DASVDK010000137.1:0-4217 GCA_036381125.1 Thermodesulfobacteriota bacterium
ACTCGGAGGGGTCGATGTAGTACATCCGCTCCTCGTCGGTCGAGTGGATGCAGTCGACCGGGCAGATGTCGACGCAGGCCTTGTCCTTGACGTCGATGCAGGGCTCGGTGATCACGAACGCCATGGCTGCCTCCAGGCCACGGATTCTCGCGCGGCCGGGCGCGCGGTGCCTTGACCTGTATCAAGGCGGGGGAGCGGCGTGCGGCGGAGGATGACGCGCATGATCCCGCTCGCACGCCTCCACGGCCTCCCGGGGCCGGCCCCGGACTTCTCCGACCCGCTCGGCCTGCTGGTCCACTGTCACGCCCGGATCGAGTCGCGGCTCGACGCGCTCGAGCGGGCGGGTGAGCTGCTCGCGGGCGCCCCGCACGCCGTGCTCGCGTCCCTCTTCCGGGAGGTCGACGCGGCGGTGCGGCACTTCGCCGTCGCCGGAGTCCTCCACACCGAGGACGAGGAGGTGTCGCTCTTCCCCCGACTCCGTCGCCGGGACCGGGCCGCCGGCGACGACGCGCTCGCCGCCATGGTGGGGCTCGAGGCCGAGCACCGCACGGCCGAGGGGGTCCACCGCGACCTGGACGCCCTCGTCGCCCGCATCCCGCGCGACGGCTCGGCGGGCGCGGACGAGATCGAGCGTTTCCGTGAGTTGACCGGCCGCCTGCGGAGCCTCTACACGCCGCACATCCGCCTCGAGAACACGGTCGTCTTCCCGATCGCGGCCCGCGTCCTGGTGCCGGAGGACCTGGGGGTGATCGGCGCCGAGATGCGCGCGCGGCGCCGGCCGCTGCTCGGTTCGTGACGACCGTACGGCCGCCCCGCGAGCCTATGCTATCCTGCCCTCGACGACGTCGTGTCGCGATGCGCAGGAGGTGATCTCGTGCACAAGGGACCGCGGAACCCGATGTCGTGGCTCAGGGGGCTCGCCTGGGCAGTCCTCGCCCTGATGCTCCTCGCCGGCCTCTACGGCGGCTGGATCACGGTGACGAACTACCACCGGATCGGCGTGTGAGCGGGCGGCCATGACGCGGCGCAGCGCTCGGCTCTTCTTCTACATCGGGACGGCCCTCAGCGTCCTCGTCTTCTTGGTCCTCACGGTCGACAGCCACCGGCAGTTCCCGACGCTGACGAACGAGGCGGACCTCACGCCGTCGGTCGTCGCGGGCAAGAACGTGTGGCACGCGAAGAACTGCGTCAACTGCCACACGCTCCTCGGCGAGGGCGCCTACTACGCGCCCGACCTGACCAAGATCGCGCAGCTACGAGGCGACGCGTACCTGCGGGAGTTCCTCAAGGACCCGGCGAGGTTCTACTCGGAGGAGCGCGACGGTCGCCTGATGCCCAACCCCAACCTGACCGACCAGCAGATCACCGATGTCATCGCCTTCCTGGCGTGGGTGAGCCGGATCGACACCCAGGGCTGGCCGCCCAGGCCGATCCTCGTGCGGGGCAGCGCCATCCCCGGCGCCAACGTGGGCGGCGCCCCGCCGGCGCCGGCTTCGGACGACCCGGTCGCCCTCGGGCAGGCGCTCTTCAACTCCCAGACGACCGGCTGCGCCGCCTGCCACTCGGTCGCGCCGGGCGTGAACCTGGTGGGGCCGAGCCTGGCCGGCATCGGGACCCGTGCCGCCGAGCGGATCAAGGCGCCCGACTACCTGGGCCACGCGACGGATGCGGCGGGATACATCAGGGAATCGATCACCGACCCGAACGAGTACGTGCTGAAGGGGGTGACGTACTCGTCGAACGGCCGCTCGCTCATGCCGGCGCAGTACGGGACCACGCTGTCCCCGCAGCAGCTCGATCAGCTCGTCGCCTATCTCATGACCCTGAAGTGAGAGGTCCGGCCCATGCGTTACGCCTCCCAGCGTGTCGCCTATCCGTACTTCGCGGTGGCGCTCCTCCTCTTCGGCCTCCAGATGGTGTTCGGCCTCCTGATGGCGGCCAAGTACCTCGGCCCGGACCCGTTGATCGACGTGCTGCCCTTCGACCGCGCGAAGGCGGCCCACACGAACCTCCTCATCGTGTGGCTGCTGATCGGGTTCATGGGGGGCGCGTACTGGGTCATCCCCGAGGAGTCGCGGACCGAACTCTGGAGCCCGCGGCTCGCCTACTTCAATCTCGCGCTCTTCACCGCGGCCGGGGTCGTCGCCGTCGTCGGCTACCTCTTCGGCTGGACCGCCGGCAACAAGCTCCTCGAGCAGCCGTACCCGATCAAGCTCGCCATCGTCGTCGTGATGGTGCTCTTCGGGCTCAACCTGATCATGACGATCTGGCGCGCGCGCCGGCTCACGACGACGGAAGGGGTGCTGGTGGCCGGGCTCCTCCTGGCGGCCGTCCTCTACCTGCCGGCGCTCGTCGATTTCGACAACTACACGGTGAGCGTCTTCTACCGCTGGTGGACGGTGCACCTCTGGGTCGAAGGGGTCTGGGAGATGATCCAGGGGGGGCTCCTCGCGTTCCTCCTGATCCGGCTGTCGGGCGTCGACCGCGAGGTGATGGAGAAGTGGCTCTACGTGATCGTCGGGCTCACGTTCATCTCGGGCATCCTCGGCACGGCACACCACTACTACTGGATCGGCGTGCCGGCCTACTGGCTGCCGATCGGCAGCTTCTTCAGCGCCCTCGAGCCGCTCGTCTTCCTCGGCATGGCGATGTACGCGTACTACGCGATACGCCGCTCGGGTCTCGCGCACCCGAACCGCCTCGCGCTGCACTGGACGATCGGCAGCGCCGTCTTCTCGGCCCTCGGCGCCGGCGTGCTCGGTCTCGCCCACACCTGGGCCAGCGTCAACAGGTGGACCCACGGGACGCACATCACGTCGATGCACGGTCACATGGCCTTCTTCGGCGCCTACGTGATGATCGTCCTCGCCATGATCACCTACGCCCTGCCGGGGCTCACCGGCGACCGCGACGAGGACCGTGAGAACAGCGTCGGCCTCTGGGCCTTCTGGCTGCAGTCGGGCGGCATGTTCGGCATGACGATGGCATTCGCCGCGGCGGGGATGACGCAGACCTATCTCGAGCGGATCCTCAGCATCGGCTACCTCGACACGCAGGCGAAGCTCCAGGTGCACTTCATCATGCTCGTCATCACCGGGGCGGTCTTCGTGCTCGGCGTCGCGCTCTTCCTCTGGGACTTCTTCTTCCTCGCGGGCCGGCCCGTGGCCGCCGCCTCTCCCGCGCGGCCGCCAGGCGGCTCTGCGGTGCGGGCGTGACCCCGACCCCTCGGGAGCCGTTCTACCTGCCGCAGGGGCAGGAGGTCGACGTCTTCGAGGTCTGCCACCGCCGCGGCCTGCCGGTGCTCCTCAAGGGCCCGACCGGCTGCGGCAAGACCCGCTTCGTCCAGTACATGGCGTGGCGGCTCGGCCGGCCGCTCGTGACCGTGGCGTGTCACGACGACCTGTCGGCGAGCGACCTGACGGGGCGCTACCTGATCAAAGGGGGGGAGACGGTCTGGCAGGACGGCCCGCTCGCGCGCGCCGTCCGCATGGGAGCGATCTGCTACCTCGACGAGGTGGTCGAGGCGCGCCAGGACACCGTCGTCGTGATCCACCCGCTCACCGACGACCGCCGGATCCTGCCGATCGACAAGACGGGCGAGACGGTCGAGGCGGCGGCCGGCTTCCAGCTCGTCGTCTCCTACAACCCCGGCTACCAGCACGTCCTCAAGGACCTCAAGCCGAGCACCCGCCAGCGCTTCGTCGCGATCGAGCTGGACGTCCCCCAGCCGGCGCGCGAGACCGAGATCGTCGCGCACGAGGGGGGCGTCGACCGGGCGACCGCGGCGGCGCTGGTGACCCTCGCCGGGCGGGTCCGCGCCCTGCGCGACCGCGGCCTCGCCGAGGGGCCGAGCACCCGCGTCCTGGTCGCGGCGGCGCGCCTCGCGAGCGGCGGCGTCCCGCTCCGGCTCGCCTGCCGGACGGCGCTCGCCGCACCCCTGTCCGACGACCCGGACCTCGTCGCGGCGATCGACGACCTGATCGACGCCTGCCTGTAAGCGCCGTGGGCGAGCCCGAGGGTCTCCTCATCGAGGCGAGCCGCATCGCCACCGTCGCGGCCCGGGACCTCTGGCGGCGCGCCCGCCCGCCGGCCGATACCGGCCGCCCGCGGCTCGCCGACCTCCGCCGCCGGCTCGAGCTGTTCGCGGCCGCGGTCTGCGGGGTCGACTGCCCGATCGTCGCGGCCGACCCGCCGCATGCGCCCAACTGGCTCGCCCG
>DASVDK010000138.1:0-19132 GCA_036381125.1 Thermodesulfobacteriota bacterium
GGAGGATCAATCCGCATGCCAGGCCACGACACGAGCACGGCGCTGCTTCTTCTCGATCTCCAGAACGAGATGGTCGATCCGAACGGCAAGATCGGCGCGGGCGGCCTCGCCCGTGTCGTCCAGGAGCGGCGGCTCCTCGACCGGGTGGCCGCCGTGCTCGGCGCCGTTCGGCGCCGCGGTCTGCCGGTCGTCCACGTGCGGCTCGGCTTCCGGCCCGACTATCTGGACGCCCTGAGCGTGGCCCCGCGAGTCGTGCGGCTCAGGGAGGCCGGGGCGGCGATCGTCGGCACCTGGGGCACCGAGTTCCCGCCGGCGGTCGCACCGGCCGACGGCGAGCTGGTCGTCACGAAGGCCTGCGTCAACCCGTTCTTCAACACCGGGCTCCTGACCTGGCTGCTCAGGCGGGGCGTCTGCCGGGTCGTGCTCTGCGGCGTGGCGACGAACCTGGTCGTCGAGAGCACGGCCCGGTTCGCGGACGACGCAGGCTTCGAGGTCGTCGTCCTCGAGGACTGCTGCGCCTCGCCGAACCCCGAGTGGCACCGCTTCTCGGTGGAGCAGATGCTGCCGCTCTTCGGGACGGTCACGTCCTCCGAAGCGTTCCTGGCAAAGCTGGACCGGCACTGAACGGATCCCTATGCCCACATCGAGGTATGCCATGCAGAGACTGTTGATCGGACTGCTCATCGCGGGGCTCGGAGCGGCCCTGCCCGCCTTCGCGGCCGAGACCTATCCGGCGAAGCCGGTCGAGATCATCGTGCCGTACTCCGCCGGCGGCGGCGTCGACCTCACGGCGCGCATCCTGGCGGAGCACGCGAAGGCGCACCTCGGTCAGCCCATGGTCGTCGTGAACCGCACGGGCGGCGGGGGCGCCGTCGGCTTCACCGCCGGCGCGCAGGCCCGGCCGGACGGCTACACGCTGACGATGATGACCAACGCCGCGCTGAGCGACGAGTTCCTCGTCAAGGGGGCCCGATACAACTACCGCAGCTTCACGCCCTTGCTGCAGGTGGCGTTCGACCCGGCGGTCCTCGTCGTCAAGAAGGGGGGACCCTACGACCTCCCGCTCGAGGGCTTCCTCGACGCCGCGCGGAAGAACCCGGGCCAGATCCGCATCGGCGCCGGCGGCAACTGGTCGGCCCAGGACATCACGCGAGCCCTCCTCGAGCGGGAGGCGGGCGTCCGGTTCGCGCGAGTGCCCTTCCCCGGCGGCGCGCCGGCCGTCACGGCCCTCATCGGCGGTCACATCGACGCGGCCGTCGCCTACATCAGCGAGTTCAAGGGCCACTACGACGCCGGTACGGTGCGGCCGATCGCGGTGACCGGGGAGGCGCGCTCGCCGTTCCTGCCGAACGTGCCGACGTTCGCGGAGCTCGGCGTCCCGCTGCCGGTCGGCGTCTGGCGGATCGTCGCGGCTCCCGCCGGGACCCCGCCGGAGGTCGTCCGGACGCTCGAGGCCGCCCTCCTGAAGGGGGTGAACGAGCCGGCCGCCCGGGAGGCGTTCCGGAAGGCGGGCGTGAACGTCTCGGTCCGCGACGCCGCCGAGACGCGGCGGTACCTCGAGGACCAGTACCGCTTCTACGCCCAGCTCGTGAAGGACTTCGGGCTTGAGCCGAAGTAGGCTCGCCGGCATCAACTGGGCCGCGGTCGCCCTCGCCGGCGTCGGCGTCGTGGCCGCCGTCGAGTCGCTCCGCCTCGGCATCGGCCGTCCGGTCGAGCCGGGGCCCGGGCTCCTTCCGCTCGCCGCCGCGGCGGTCCTCGTCGGGTCGTGCGCGGCGGTCGTCGCGAGGGATCGGGTGCCCGACGAGGCCGTCCGGGAGGTCGGTCGCGCCGAGCGGCTCGCGGCCTCGCTGGTGCTGCTCTGCGCCGCGCTGGCCCTCGAGCCGCTCGGGTATCGGGTGACGATGCTGTCGACCGTCACGCTCCTGGCCCGGGTCCTCGGGGTCCGCCGGTGGCTCGTGGCCGCCGCCTTCGGCGCGGTCGCCGCGTTCGGCTCCGACGTCCTCTTCTCGGACCTCCTCGGCATGGCCCTGCCGCGAGGGTCCTGGCGTCTCTGATGGAGGGCCTCCTCCTCGGCTTCCAGGTCGCGCTGAGCGCCGGGAACCTGCTCTACTGCCTCCTCGGCGCGCTCCTCGGCGTGCTGGTCGGCATCCTGCCGGGGCTCGGTCCGGCGGCGTCGATCGCGATCCTCCTGCCGGCGACGTTCACCCTCGGGCCGTCTTCCGCGATCATCATGCTCGCGGGCATCTACTACGGCGCCATGTACGGCGGCTCGACGACCTCGATCCTGGTCAGGCTGCCGGGGGAGGCGGCGTCCGTGGTGACCTGCCTCGACGGCTACGAGATGGCCCGGCAGGGGCGCGCCGGCGTCGCCCTCGGCATCGCGGCCATCGGCTCGTTCGTCGCCGGGACGCTCGGCGTCGTGGCGCTCGGCCTCCTCGCCCCTCCGCTCGCCGCCCTGGTCCTCCTCTTCGGGCCGATCGAGTACTTCGCCCTCATGCTCCTGGGCGTATGCCTGGTCCTCGGTCTCGCCCAGGGCTCTCGGGTGAAGGCGGCCGTCATGGCCGCGCTCGGCTTCCTGCTCGGCCTGGTCGGGCTCGATCCGGTCACCGGCGAGCAGCGATTCACGTTCGGCATCCCGGCGCTGATCGACGGGATCGGCTTCGTGCCGGTGGCGATGGGGCTCTTCGGGATCGCGGAGGTGCTGGCCCACGCCGCCGGCGCCGCCGGCGGCCCCGAGGTGGTGGCCAGCCGGATCGGACGCCTCCTGCCCGACCGGCAGGAGCGCGCGCGCGCCCGCGGCCCGATCCTGCGCGGCAGCCTGCTCGGCTTCCTGGTCGGCCTCCTTCCCGGCGGCGGCGCGGTCCTGTCCTCGTTCCTGAGCTACGCCCTCGAGAAGCGGCTCGCGCCCGATTCCGAGCGGTTCGGGCGGGGCGCGATCGAGGGGGTCGCCGGGCCGGAGGCGGCGAACAACGCCGCAGCCTCGGCGTCGTTCATCCCCATGCTGGCCATGGGGATCCCGTCGAACGCGGTCGTCGCGTTGATGCTGGCGGCGCTGATGATCCACGGGGTGACGCCGGGACCGCTGCTCGTCAGTCAGCACCCGGACATCTTCTGGGGCGTCATCGCCAGCATGTACGTCGGCAACGCCATCCTGCTGGTCCTCAGCCTGCCGCTCATCACGCTCTTCGTGCAGATCGCCCGCGTGCCGTACCGGCTGCTGGGTCCGCTCGTCGTCCTCTTCTCCATGGCGGGCGCGTACAGCCTGAACAACGATCCGAGCGACGTGCTGATCATGGTCCTGGCCGGCGTGGTCGGCTTCGTGCTGCGGTCGTTCGCGTTCGATCCGGCGCCGTTCGTCCTGACCATGGTCATCGCCCCCATGATGGAGATCGCCCTCCGGCAGGGGCTCGTCGTCGCCCGCGGCGACCTCTCGCAGTTCTTCGGCCGCCCGCTCGCCGCGCTCATGTGGCTCGCCTCGGCGGCGGTCCTGCTCGGGCCGGCGGTGGGCCGGATCGTCCGGAGCGCCCGCGCCGACCGGCGGGCCAGCGACGGGGCCCGGTGACCGGCAACTGGCGAGCGCATCGCCCCTACGCCGGGTTCGCGCGCAGGCCGCGCGTGACAGCCGGGCCACCTCGGTGCACCTCGAGGGGCGCGAGCAGACCACGACGGCTACTCCGGCGAAGCGATCAGGGGAAAAGCCTGATCGGCGTGGCGTGGTTGGCCTGCGCGACATCCTCCGCCTGGTGGAGCGCGGCGGCCGACGCGCAGGTGCTCCACCGCGGGCTCCTGCGGACCGTTCGCGTGCCGAGCCTCGGGCGCGAGATCCAGGTCGTCGGCCCGGCGGCCCGCTTCTCCGCCGCGCCGGCGTCCGTCGACCGCCCGCCGCCGCGGCTCGGCGAGCACACGGACGAGGTCCTGGTCGAGGCGGGCTTCGACGCGGCCGCCGCGGCAGCCGTCAGAGCTTCGGGAGCACTCGGCCGCCAGTCGTAGTAGAATTCCGTTCGAGACAACCGACCGGGAGAGCACGGTCGTACAGGAGGTCCTGCATGACTCGTCTACGCGTTCTGGCGGCCGCGCTGACGCTGGCCGTCGCCGCGGCCGGCGTGACTCCGGCGGCGGCCGAGCCGCTCAAGGTGATGGTTCCGGCCAACCCGGGCGGCGGCTGGGATTCGACCGGCCGCGCGGTCCTCAACGCCCTCCAGGCCGAGGGGATCCACACGGAAGGCTCGCAGGTGACCAACAGGGGCGGCGCCGGCGGCACCATCGGCCTCGCGGAGTTCGTCAACGCCAACCGGGGCAACGACAACGCGTTCATCGTCATGGGCGCGATCATGGTGGGAGGCATCCTCACCAACAAGTCGCCGGTGACGCTCGACCAGGTCACGCCGCTCGCCCGCCTGACCAACGAGTACGACGCCATCGCCGTGCCGGTCAACTCGCCCTTCAAGTCGGTCAAGGACTTCACCGACGCGCTCAAGAAGGACCCCGGCGCCGTGGCGGTCGGCGGCGGCTCGGCCGGCGGCATCGACCACATCGCGCTCGCCCTCGTCGCCAAGGAGGTCGGCGTCCCGGCCGACAAGATCAACTACGTGCCGTACCAGGGCGGCGGCGAGATGATCGCCGCGCTCGCGGGCGGCAAGCTCGCGGCGGCCATCTCGGGCGTCTCCGAGTTCAAGCAGTACGTGGACTCGGGACGGCTCCGGCTGCTCGCCGTCACCGCCGAGCAGCGCCTGCCGGGCGTGAACGCGCCGACCCTGCGCGAGTCGGGCGTGAACGTCGTCATCGGCAACTGGCGCGGCCTCGCCGGTCCTCCGGGGATGTCGCCGGGCGGCCGCGAGAAGATGATCGCCATGCTCGACAAGATGCACGGCTCGAAGACCTGGCAGGAGACCCTGAAGAAGCAGGGGTGGGACGACGCCTACCTCTCCGGGGACAAGTTCGCCGCGTTCCTCAAGGAGGAGAACACGCGCGTGGCCCAGGTCCTCAAGGACGTGGGCCTGCTCAAGTAGCGCGCATGACTCGCACCCCGCCCGCCGGTCCCGCGACGCCGCGCCCGTGGTGGCTCGGTCTGGCCGTGCTCGCGGCGGGCGGGGCGTGGCTCTACGGGGCGCTCGCCCTCCCGCAGACCGTGCGATACGCCGTGGTCGGCCCCGGCATCTTCCCGCTGCTCGTCGGGGCCGGCCTCGTGGTGCTGGGCCTCCTCCTCCTCGTGCAGATCGCGCGCGGCGAGCGCTTCGCGCCCCAGGACGCCGAGGACGTCGACGTCGACGCGCCGGTCTCCTGGCGGGCTCTGGGCACGGCGATCGCGGCGTCCGCCGTGCCGATCTTCACCATGCGCCGCCTCGGCTTCCCCGTCACGGCCGCGCTGTCGTTCGCGCTCGTCGCACGGGCCTTCGGCTCGGCGACGCTCCTGCGCGACCTCGCCATCGGCCTCGCGATCGGCCTGATCTGCTGGTACGGGTTCTCCGAGCTGCTCGGCATCGGGCTGCCGCTCGCGCCCGTCCTGCTGGACCGCTGACGTGGAGGCCCTGGGCGCCCTCGCGCAGGGGTTCGGCGTCGCGCTCCAGCCGATCAACCTGGTCTTCGCGTTCGTCGGCTCGGTGCTCGGCACGGCCATCGGCGTGCTGCCGGGGATCGGCCCGGCGCTCACCATCGCGCTGCTCCTGCCGGTCACGACCAGGATCGCGCCCACGGGCGCCTTCATCATGTTCGCCGGCGTCCTCTACGGCGCCATGTACGGCGGCTCCACGACCTCCATCCTCCTCAACACGCCTGGCGAGGCCGGCTCGATCATGACCGCGCTCGAGGGCAACCGCATGGCGCGCGCGGGGCGCGGCGCGGCGGCGCTGGCCACGGCGGCCATCGGCTCCTTCGTGGCCGGCACCCTCGCGACGCTGGCGCTGACCTTCGCCGCGCCGCTCATCGCCGAGCTGGCCTTCGTGTTCGGGCCGGCCGACTACTTCGCGCTGATGGTCCTCGCCTTCACGTCCGTCTCGGTCGTGCTCGGCGCCTCGCGCGTGCGCGGCTTCGTCTCCCTCTTCATCGGCCTCGCCATGGGGGTCATGGGGATCGACGCGCAGACCGGCCAGGCGCGGCTCACGTTCGGCTCGCCCGAGCTGCTCGACGGAATGGAGCTGACGACCGTGCTCGTCGGGCTCTTCGCCGTGGGCGAGACCTTCTACGTGGCGAGCCGGTTCTCGAGCCAGCCGCCCCAGATCAACCCGCTCGCGGGCGGGGCCTGGCTGACCCGCGAGGACTGGAAGCGGTCGTGGCTGCCGTGGCTGCGCGGCACGCTCGTCGGCTTCCCCATCGGGGCGCTGCCGGCGGGCGGCTCGGAGATCCCGACGTTCCTGTCGTACACGATCGAGCGGCGCCTCGCGAAGCGGCCCGACGAGTTCGGGCGGGGCGCCATCGAGGGCGTGGCGGGGCCGGAGGCGGCCAACAACGCGGCCGCGGCCGGCATTCTCGTGCCGCTCCTCACGCTGGGGCTGCCGACCTCGGCGACGGCGGCCATCCTCCTGGCCGCCTTCCAGAACTACGGCCTGCAGCCGGGGCCGTTCCTGTTCATCAACTCGGCCGACCTCGTCTGGGGCCTCATCGCGTCGCTCTACATCGGCAACGCCATGCTCCTGGTGCTGAACCTCCCGCTCGTGGGCCTCTGGGTGCGGCTCCTCCTGCTCCCACGCAAGTACCTCTACGGCGGCATCCTGGTCTTCGCCATGATCGGCGTCTACGGCGCGTCGAACTCCTGGCTCGAGCTGGTGCTCATGGTGGTCGTCGGCCTCGTCGGCTACGTGATGCGCGTCTACGACTTCCCCATCGCCCCGGTCCTGATCGGGCTCATCCTCGGGCCGCTTGCGGAGACGCAGCTGCGCCGGGCGCTCGCCATCAGCCAGGGCGACCCGACCGTGCTCGTCTCGTCGCCCGTCTCGGCGACGATCCTGATCCTGTCGGCGCTCGTCTTCTTCCTGCCGGCGCTGCTGAAGCGGCTGCGCGCGGCCGCGTCGTAGGGGTCTGCCGCGGCTCAGGCCCGCGCGGGGAACCGGCCCGACGCCACGAATCGGCCGGCCAGGACGCGCGCCGCCGGCCCGATCAGGCGCAGGCCGGCCCGCTCGGCCCGCGCGACGACCCGCAGCCGGTCCGGGACGATCCGCCCCGCGACGGCGTTGAAATACGCCACCCGCAGCCCGGGAACCGCCCGCCGCAGCTCGTCGACGTCGGCCTCGCAGAGCTTTCGCTCGTCCTCGGTGATGTAGAGGGCGCTGCGCTCGGCCGCACCGTGCATCCACCGGGCGACGAGCGGGTAGGCCCACCGCTCGACGGGTCGCGTCCGGCGCAGGCGCTCGAGGCTCCGGTGCGTGTACGGCTCGTTGCAGACGAGCAGGGCGCCGGGCGCCGCCACGCGCGCCAGCTCGCGCAGCGCCGTCGGGATGTCGACGTGGTGGAGGATGTCGACGGCGAGGACGATCTCGAAGGACCCGTCGCGGTACTCGAGCGCCTCGCACGGCATCCGACGGAACTCGATGTCCCCGTACCCCGCGGCCGCGGCTCGCAGGCGCGCGATCTCGAGCGATTCGGGCGAGAGATCGAAGGCGGAGACGCGCGCGCCGAGCGCCGCCAGGCGGACGGCGTCGTCCCCGAAGCCGCAGCCGACGACGAGCGCTCGCCGGCCGGCCGGATCGGCCGCACGCAGCCAGGTCCAGGCGTGCCAGTAGGCGTTCCACCAGCGCCGCCGCGTCGCACGGGCGATGTGCAGCGAGACCGGGTCGAGGCTCGTCCTCGCGTACTCGGCCGCGCGCTCGCGGTGGTAGTCGATCTCGCGGCGCTGCCGGGCGCTCAGCGTCGGATCCGGGGTCGCACCCACGGCGGATCCCTCCCCGGGGTGGTGGCCGATCACATGCGAGCAGGATACCGATGGCCGGTAGCGATATCTCCGAGCCGCGGCTTGCGCGCGCGTCTTCGTCGCCGCATCATGTCGGCTTCGCGCCGGAGACACCCGTGACGTTTCTCGCCTTCCTGCTCCGCGCCTCCTGGCGCACCGTGGTCCTCGCCGTGGCCGCCGCGCTCGTGAGCGGCGCCGGCAGCGCCGGCCTGGTGGCCCTGAGCAACGCCGCGCTCGCCCGGTACGGTCGCGCGCCGACCGCCTTCCTGGCCGCCTTCGTGGCGCTCGCACTGGTCGTGCTCGTGGCCCGCACCGCCTCGCGCGTCATCCTCGTCCACCTGACGCAGCGGTCGATCTTCGACCTGCAGGTCGGCATCGCGCGCCGGATCCTCGCGGCGCCGTACCGGCGGCTCGAGGAGGCGGGCAGTGCGCGGCTCCTCGCGGCGCTCACCGACGACGTGCAGGCGATCGGCGAGGCGCTGCCGGCGGTCCCGATCTTCGCCACGAACGTCGCCACCGTCGCCGGGGTCCTGATCTACCTCGGCTGGCTCGCCTGGCCGGTGCTCCTCGCCGTGCTCGGCGTGGTGGCCGTGGGCGCCCTCGGCTTCCGGTTCGTCGCGGAGGCCGCCATGCGCGCGTTCGAGCGCGCCCGGGAGGAGCGCGACGGCCTCTTCGCGCACTTCCGGGCCCTCACCGAGGGGCTCAAGGAGCTGAAGCTCGGCGCCGCCCGGCGCGCGGCCTTCATGGCCGACGTGCTCGAGCCGGCGGCCGAGGCGTACCGCCGGCGCGTGACGCGCGGCCGCACGCTCTACACGAGCGCGAGCGGCGCCACCCAGGCGCTCTACTTCACGGTGCTGGGCCTCCTCGTCTTCGCCCTGCCGGTCGCGACCGACCTGCCGCAGGAGACGGCGACCGGCTTCGTGCTCGGCTTCTTCTTCATCCTGTCGCCGCTCGACGAGATCATGGACTGGTCGCCCCTCATCTCGCGCGCCGACGTGGCTGTGCGCAAGCTCGACGCGCTCGGCCTGTCGCTCGCCGAGGCGGCGGAGCCCGACCCCGTCCCGACGACCCGCCCGCGCGCCGTGCGGATCGACCTCGTCGGCGTCACCCACCGGTACGCGCGCGAGGGCGAGGAGCGGACCTTCACGCTCGGCCCCGTGGACCTCGCCGTCCGCTCGGGCGAGCTGCTCTTCCTCGTCGGCGGCAACGGCAGCGGCAAGACGACGCTTGCCAAGCTCCTCACCGGCCTCTACGCGCCCGAGACGGGCGAGGTGCGGCTCGACGGCGAGCCGGTGACCGAAGAGACCCGGCCGGCCTACCGGGAGCTCTTCGCGGCGGTCTTCTCCGACGGCTTCCTGTTCGACCGGCTCCTCGGCCTCGCCTCGCCCGACCTCGACGCGCGCGCCCGCGACTACCTCCGCCGCCTCGAGCTGGACCACAAGGTGACGATCGAGGGCGGGGTCCTGTCGACCACGGCACTCTCGCAAGGCCAGCGCAAGCGACTCGCGCTGCTGGCCGCCTACCTCGAGGACCGGCCCGCCTACCTCTTCGACGAGTGGGCCTCCGACCAGGACCCGGTGTTCAAGGCGGTCTTCTACCGGCAGATCCTGCCCGACCTCAAGCGGCGGGGGAAGGCCGTCGTCGTCATCAGCCACGACGACCGTTACTACGACGCGGCCGACCGGGTGGTGAAGCTCGAGTCGGGCCGGATCGTCGCCGAGACCCGGCCGTCGGTAGCCGGGCGGTCGCGACTGGACGGCTGACGGCGCCCCGCTTCTGTGCGACACTTTCCAATCGGGTCGAGATCGCTCCGTGAACCGCGGGCCCCGGGGTCCGCCAAGGAGGCGGAGACCCACCAATGGCGCGCACGCCGCCGGTCGTCAGGACCGCGCGGGCCGAGCTGGTCGGCCGAAGCGAGCCGATGGAGGCGCTCGCGCGGGCGTTCGACCGGGCGGCGGGAGGCGAGGTTCTGGCGGCGGCGGTCTCGGGCGAGCCCGGGATCGGCAAGAGCCGCCTGATCGCGGACTTCTCCGCCCTCGCGCGGCGGCGCCGCGCGCGCGTGCTCAGCGGAAGCGGCTACGAGGCCGAGGGGATCCCGCCCTACCGACCGCTGATCGAGGCGCTGCGCCCCCTGCTCGCCCTTCCGGTCGCGCAGCTTCGCCGGGCCCTCGGTCTCGCGGCCGGTGACCTCTCGCACTGGTTCCCCGAGCTGGTCGACCGCCTCGGCCCGCTGCCGCCGAGCTATCGGCTGCCGGAGGCCGAGGGGCGCCTGCGCCTCTTCGACGCGGTCGTCGCCCTCGTCACGACCGCGGCCCGCAGCGTCCCGGTCGTCCTCGTGGTGGACGACGTCCAGTGGGCCGACGCCGCCGCGCTCGACCTCCTGGGGTTCCTCGCGCGGCGTGCCGCGGGTGCGCGATTGCTCGTCGTCCTCGCGCACCGGGACGCCGCCCTCGACGGCGCGGCGCCGCTCGCCCGCCTCCTCGACGACCTCAACCGCGAGCGCCGCCTCGTGCGCGTGCCCCTTCGCCGCCTGTCGCTCGAGGAGACGGCCCTGCTCGCCGAGCGCCTTCTCGGCGGCCCTGTGAGCCCCGGGCTGTCGAGCCGCCTCTTCGAGCAGAGCGAGGGGAACCCCTTCTTCGTCGAGGAGTGCCTCCACTTTCTGGTCGAGGAGGGACGGCTTCGCGAAGGGGCGTCCGGGTGGACCTTCGACGGCGGGACGTCGTCCTGGCTGCCGCCGAGCCTGCGGGCGACGATCCTGCGCCGAACGGCGCGGCTGCCGCCCGGGGTACTGGCCGCCCTCGAGGCGGCCGCCGCGGCCGGCCGGCGCATCCGGCCCGCCGTCCTCGCGCCGGCCGCGGGGCTGCCCGAGCCGGCGCTCGACGGCCGCCTCGCCGAGGCCGCGCGCGCCGGCCTGCTGACGCGCGAGCCGGGCGGCGACTGGCGCTTCGCCCACGACAAGATCCGCGAGGTGATCTACGCCGAGGTGCCCCCGACTCGCCGGCGCGAGCTGCACGGGCGCCTCGCACGCTCGCTCGAGCGCCGCAAGCGTGCCGGACACCGCGTGCCGACGGCCGAGCTGGCGTTCCACTACGGCCTCGCGGGCGACGCGCGCCGGGGCATCGCCTGCGCGCTCGACGCGGCCCGCGACGCGGCGGCCGCGCACGCGTACGCGGACGCCGCGGCGCACTACGGCATGGCCATCGAGCTCCTCGCGGACGCGCCGCGCGGCCCCGGCATCCCGGACGAGGGGGACATCCGGCTCGAGCTCGCCGACGCCCTGACCGCAGCCGGCGACCTCAAGGGCGCGCTGGCGAGCCTCGAGCGGGCGCTCGCGCTCGCCGAGGCCGGCAGGGATCGGGCGGCGTGCGGCCGGGCCCTTCACCGCATCGGGATCGTCCACGCCCGCCAGGAATCGCTCGACCGGGCGCTCGCCGACCTCGGCCTCGCGCTCGAGGCGTGGGCGGGGAGCCGGACCCCGGAGGTGGTCGAGGTGCACGTGCGGCTCGCGCACATCCACGCGACCGGCAAGGCGAGTTACGTGGAGGGCGAGCGGCACGCCCGCGCGGCGGTAGCCCTCGCGGCGCGACTGCGCGACCGGCGGCTGCGGGCCGTCGCCGCCGTCGCCCTCGCCACGGTCGTCAGCCGCGCGAACGACCTGCGCGTGGGCGAGCGCCTCCTCCGGGACGCGCTCGCCCTGGCCGCCGAGGCCGACGATCCGGTGACCGCCGCCGAGGCATCGGCGCAGCTCGCCGTCGTCGCCTACTGGCAGGGGCGGGTCGGCGCGTCGCGCGATGCGGCGCTGCGGCGCGAGGCGTTCGCCCTGCGCTCGGGCGACGTCTATCAGCTCCGTCACGTCCATGGCTGGCTGGCGTTCCTCGCGGCCTCGCGCGGAGAGTGGGACGAGGCCGACCGGTGGCTCGATCGGGCCGAGCCGATCCTCGACCGGCTCGAGAGCCCCGAGCCGAGGGCCTTCCAGACGAAGCTGCGGGGGATCGTCCTCTTCCAGCAGGGCCGGTTCGCGGAGGCGCTCGCGCACTTCGACGCCGCCATGCGGGAGTTCCGCCGGATGGATCCCGGCGTCCTCGTCTGGTACCTCGGCTGGCTCGTGCTGGCGCGGCTCGAACTCGGCCGCGCCGAGGAGGCGCAGGCCTCGATCGCCGAGCTGTCGGCGCTCGTCGAGCGGATGCCGGCGGGCGGCCTGCCCCGGGCGCCGGCGCTCAACTTCCTCGGCATCGCGGCCGCGCGGCTGGGCGACCGGACGCGGGCGGAGGCCGCCTACGCCCGGCTTCGCGCCTACGCGGGGCAGCAGCATTACGTCCTCTGCGACCGCGTGCTCGGGATGCTGGCCGCGGCGCTGGGCCGGGTGGACGCGGCCGCGGAGCACTTCGAGCGCGCCGCCGCCCTGGCGCGGCGCGAGGGGATCCGGCCGGAGCTGGCGTGCACGCGGCTCGAGTCGGGCCGGGCAAGGCTCGCTCGCGCGGGCGGGGCCGATCGCGACCGCGCGGTTGCCGACCTCGGCGAGGGGCTCGCGCTCGCGACGGCGCTCGGCATGGCCGCGGCCGAGCGGGACGCGCGCGCGCTCATCGGGCGCGCCGGGGCCGACGGCCCCGCGGCCGCGCGACCGCGGGTGACGCTGAGCCCGCGCCAGCTCGAGGTGCTGCGGCTCGTGGCCGAGGGGCGCTCGAACCGGGGGATCGCCGAGGCGCTCGACGTGAGCGAGAAGACCGTCGTCAACCACGTCACGGCCCTCTTCAACCGCCTCGGCGTCGACAACCGCGCCGCCGCGACCGCCTTCGCCTTCCGCCACCGGCTCCTGCCCGACTAGGGAGAACCTCCCAGGGCCGGCCGCCGAGAAAAATATCGCGCCTGGGAGCTTCCCCCGATTCGCCCGTCCCTCCGGCGTCGTACAACGCCTCCATGCCCAGGTTCATCGCCCGCTGGACGCTTTCGCCCGGCACCTCGCTCGACGCCCTGACCGGGACGCCGCTCAGGCAGCCGGCGCTGGAGTACGCGCACTACTGGAACCTCAGCGCGGGGGTGGTGGTGGCGGTGTTCGACGCGCCGGACGAGGCGACCGTCCGGTCCGCCCTCGCCGCGAGGCCGCCCGAGGCGCTCCACCGGGTGGAGTTCGAGTACGACCGGATCACCAGCGAGATGAGGCGGATCTGACGGACGAGCGCCGGCAGGCGCCAGGGAGCCCCACCATGAGCACTACCATGGCGATCGATCAGGCGAAGCTGAACGCGTTCCTCGGTACGGCGGTCGGCGACATCGGCGCGGCGATGAGCGCCGCGCTGGTCCTGATCGGCGACAAGCTCGGCCTCTACAAGGCGATGGCCGACGGCGAGCCGATCACGCCGGCCGAGCTGGCACGGAAGACCGTGACCGCGGAGCGGTACATTCGGGAGTGGCTGGCCAACCAGGCGGCCGGCGGCTACGTCGAGTACGACGCGGCCGCCGGGACGTATCGCCTCCCGCCGGAGCAGGCGGCCGCGCTGGCCGACGAGTCGAGTCCGGCCTTCCTGCCGGGCGCCTTCCAGGTGATCTCGGCGGCGTTCAAGGCCGAGCCGCGCATCGCGGAGAACTTCCGTACCGGCCGCGGCCTCGATTGGGGCGAGCACGACCAGGTCCTCTTCGAGGGCACGGAGCGGTTCTTCCGGCCGAACTACGTCGGCAACCTCGTCGGCTCGTGGATCCCTGCGCTCGACGGCGTCGAGGCCAGGCTGAAGGCGGGCGCCACGGTGGCCGACGTGGGCTGCGGCTTCGGCGCCTCGACCCTCCTCATGGCCCGGGCCTACCCGAACTCGCGCTTCCACGGGTTCGACTACCACGCCCCGTCGATCGCCGCGGCCCGGGAGCGGGCCCGGGAGGCGGGCGTCGCCGACCGGGTGACCTTCGAGGTCGCGCACGCCACCGACTTCCCCGGGCGGGGGTACGACCTGATCGCCTACTTCGACTGCCTGCACGACATGGCCGACCCGGTCGGCGCGGCGCGTCACACCCGCCAGGCGCTCGCCGGCGACGGGACCTGGATGCTCGTCGAGCCCTTCGCGGGCGACCGCGTGGAGCAGAACCTGAACCCGGTGGGTCGGGTCTATTACGCGGCCTCCACGATGATCTGCGTGCCGGTGTCGCTCGCGGGCGACGGCCCGGCCCTCGGCGCCCAGGCAGGCGAGGCGCGCCTGCGCGAGATCGCGACCGCCGCCGGCTTCCGCCGCTTCCGGCGCGCCGCCGAGACCCCCTTCAACATCGTCCTCGAAGCCCGGCCGTAACGACACCCGGGGGTCAGGTCTTTCCATTTTCCGCGGGGTCAGGTCTTTCCATTTTCCAGGCTGGAAAACGGAAAGACCTGACCCCGATCCCGAAACAAAACGGCATTGCAAACCGGCACCGGTGGGAAGCCGGTCACGACCGGCTGGGCGTGCGCTAGGATGAGTTCCATGGCGCGTCCGCTCATCCTGGCCCTCGGTGTGGTCGCCCTGCTCGCGGTCGGGCTCGCTCCCGTTCCGGCGTCGGCGCAGTCGACCATCCGCATCGGCGAGATCAACAGCTACAGCGGGATCCCGGCCTTCACCCTCCCCTACCGCAACGGCGCGCAACTCGCCGTGGAGGAGGTCAACGCCGCCGGAGGGGTCCTGGGGCGCAAGCTCGAGGTCCTCTTCCGCGACGACGCCGGCAAGCCGGGCGATGCGGTGACGGCGGCCAACAACCTGGTGGCGCGCGAGGGGGTGGCGCTCCTCGCCGGGACCTTCTACTCGCACGTGGGCCTGGCCGTGTCGGACTTCGCCAACCAGCGAAAGGTCCTCTTCGTGGCGGCCGAGCCGCTCACGGACGCGCTCATCTGGGAGAAGGGGAACCGGTACACCTTCCGGCTGCGGCCCGGCACCTACATGCAGGCGGCGATGCTGGTCGAGGAGGCGGCGAAGCTGCCGGCGAAGCGCTGGGCGACCGTGGCGCCGAACTACGAGTACGGGCAGGCCGCGGTGGCCGCGTTCAGGAAGCTCCTCTCCGAGAAGCGCCCGGACGTCGAGTGGGTCGCCGAGCAGTGGCCGGCGCTCGGCAAGATCGACGCCGGCGCGACCATCCAGGCGCTCGCCCGGGCGAAGCCCGAGGCGATCTTCAACGTGACCTTCGGCGGCGACCTCGCGCGGCTCGTCCGCGAGGGACAGACGGTCGGCTTCTTCAAGGGCAAGTCGGTCGTGAGCCTGCTGTCCGGCGAGCCCGAGTACCTCGACCCGCTCGGCGCCGAGGCGCCGGAGGGCTGGATCGTCACCGGCTACCCCTGGTACGCGATCGACACGCCCGAGCACCGGCGCTTCGTCACCGCGTACCGCGAGCGGTTCGACGACACGCCGCGGCTTGGCTCGCTCGTCGGCTACAATACCTTCCTCGCCATCGCCGCCGCGTTGCGCAAGGCGGGGAGCACCGACACCGACGCGCTCGTCGCCGCCATGAAGGGGCTCACCTTCCAGTCGCCGATCGGTCCGATCACCTTCCGCCCGAGCGACCACCAGTCGACGATGGGGGCGTTCGTGGGCCGCCTCGCGGTCCGCGACGGCAAGGGCGTGATGGTCGACTGGCGCTACGCCGACGGGGCCCGGTACCTCCCGGACGAGCGGGCCGCGGCGGCCATGCGGCCGGCCGAGTAGGGCGCGCCGGGCGCGCCGCGCTGCGAGGTGGGGCCCTACGTCGTCCAGTTCCTGAACGGACTGGCCACCGCCTCCTCGCTCTTCCTGGTAGCCGCCGGGCTCTCGATCATCTTCGGCGTCACCCGCATCGTCAACTTCGCGCACGGCGCCTTCTACATGCTCGGCGCCTACGTCGCGGTGTCCCTCGTGCCGCACCTCGGCGGCGGAGCCGCGGGGTTCTGGGCCGCCGTGCTCGCGGCGGCGCTCGTCGTGGGGGCGCTCGGCATCGTCATGGAGCGGCTCCTCCTGCGCCGCGTCTACGGGGCGCCCGAGCTGTTCCAGCTCCTCGCGACGTTCGGGGTGGTCCTGGTCGTGCAGGACGCCGTGCTCCTGCTCTTCGGCCCGGAGGAGCGGCTCGGCCCGAGGGCGCCCGGACTCGAGGGCGCGGTGTCGGTGCTCGGGCGCGCCTTCCCCGCCTACAGCCTCTTTCTCATCCTCCTCGGGTTCGCCGTCGCGACCGCGCTCGCGTTCCTCTTCCGGCGGACGCGGTGGGGCATCCTCGTCCGCGCGGCCACCGAGGACCGCGAGACGGTGGCGGCGCTCGGCGTGAACGAGGCCTGGCTCTTCACGAGCGTGGTCGCCCTCGGCACGGCGCTCGCCGGCCTGGGGGGCGCGCTGCAGCTTCCGCGCGAGCCGGTTCACCCCGCGATGGACGTGCAGGTCGTCGCCGAGGCGTTCGTCGTCGTGGTGGTCGGCGGCCTCGGCAGCCTCTGGGGGGCCTACCTCGCCTCCGTCCTGATCGGCGAGCTGCACGCCTTCGGCATCCTGGTCTTCCCCGAGATCACGCTCGTCCTGGTCTTCCTCGTCATGGGGATCGTGCTCGTCGTCCGGCCCTCCGGGCTCCTCGGACGCCCGGAGACCGCGGCGCCGGGCCGGGCCTCGGCCCTCGCCGCGCCGCTCCTGCTGCCGCCGTCCCGGCAAGCGGTCGCGGTCGAGGTCGGTCTCGTCGCCCTCCTGGCGGTCGCGCCGCTCACGCTCGACGCCTACGCCCTCGGCGTGCTCTCGGAGGTCTTCGTCTACGCGCTCTTCGCGGCGAGCCTCCACCTTCTCATGGGACCGGGCGGGCTCGTCTCCTTCGGCCACGCCGCCTACTTCGGCCTCGGCGCCTACGGGGCGGCGCTCGCCGCCACGCGGCTCGGCCTGTCGATGCCGGTCGCGTTGGCCGCGGGGATCGCCCTGGCCTTCGCGGGGGCGCTCCTCTTCGGCCGATTCGCGGTCGGCCTGGGCGGCGTCTACCTGGCGATGCTCTCCCTCGCCTTCGCCCAGATCGCCTATGCCGTGGCCTTCCAGTGGGTGCCGGTGACCGGCGGCGACAACGGGATCCTCGGCGTCTGGCCGCCCGGCTGGGCCGCCACGCCGGCCGGCTTCTACTACGTGGCGCTGGCGCTCTGCGGCGGGGCCGTCCTCTTCTTCCGGCGGGTCGTCTTCGCGCCGTTCGGCTACGGGCTCCGGGCGGCGCGAGACGCGGCCGCGCGTGCCGAGGCGAGCGGCATCGACGTCCGCCGCCAGCGGGCGCTCGCCTTCGCCCTGGCCGGCGCGGGCGCAGGGCTCGCCGGCGCGCTGTACGCCTTCCTCAAGGGGAGCGTCTTCCCGGAGTCGCTCGGCATCGCCACCTCCCTCGACGCCCTCGTCATGGTGCTCCTCGGCGGCGTCCACACGGTGGCCGGGCCGGTCGTGGGGGCGGCGGTCTACAAGGTGCTCCAGGTGATCCTCGCGACCTACACCGACTACTGGCGCCTCGTCGTCGGCGCGACGCTGGTGGCGCTCGTGGTCGCCTTCCCGCAGGGCCTGGTCGGCTTCGCCGTCGGTCGGCTGCGGGCAGGCTAGGCTCGGCCGTGAGCGATCCGGCGAGCAGCAGCCGCGAGCCGTTGCCGGAGGCGCGGCGGCAGCCGCGCCGTGAGGCGAGCGGCCCCCGGTCGGTTGGCGCGCCGCAGGCGCGCCGAGGAGCGGAGGCCCGGCTGGGCCGGGCCGGAGCGGAAGCCGGCCGCGAGCCGTTGATGGAGGCGGCGCCGGGAGGCGCCGCAGAGGCGAGCGGCCACCGGGTGGAGCGCGGCGCAGCCGCGCGTGGAGCGGAGCGCGGACGTGCTCCGCGCGGAGCGGAAGCCGGCCGCGAGCCGTTGATGGAAGCCCGCGGGCTCGCGAAGCGGTTCGGCGGCGTCGAGGCGGTACGCGGCGTCGACCTCGCGGTACGCCGCGGGGAGGTCGCGGCCCTGATCGGCCCCAACGGCGCCGGCAAGACGACCTGCTTCAACCTCCTCACGGGACAGCTCCGGCCGGACGCCGGCCGGGTGTGGCTCCGCGGCCGCGACGTGACCGGCAGGCCGCCGCACGATCTCGCGCGGCTCGGCGTCGGCCGCACCTTCCAGGTCACGGCGGCCTTCGCCTCGATGACCGTCCGCGAGAACGTGCAGGTCGCCTGCCTGGCGAGGCACCGCCGGCTGACCGGCCTGGTGAGGCCGGCCGCGGGGCGCTTCGCCGCCGAGGCCGACGCGCTCCTCGAGCGGGTCGGGATGGCGGACCAGGCCGGCCGCGCGTGCGGCGTCCTCGCCTACGGCGACCTCAAGCGGGTCGAGCTGGCGGTGGCGCTGGCGCACGAGCCGGACCTGCTCCTCATGGACGAGCCGACGGCTGGGCTCGCGCCGCCCGAGCGGCACGCGCTCATGGCCCTGGTGAGCGCTCTCGTCGCGGACCGCGGGCTCACCGTGCTCTTCACGGAGCACGACATGGACGTCGTCTTCGGCCACGCCGCGCGCGTGCTCGTCATGCACCGGGGCGAGATCATCGCCGACGGCCCGCCCGACGTCGTGCGGGCCGATCCCCGCGTGCAGGCCGTCTATCTCGGGGGCGGAACGTGACGAAGACCCTCGTCCTCGAGGGGGTCGACGCCTGGTACGGCGCGGCCCAGGTCCTCTTCGGGCTGTCGCTGCGCGTCGCGCCCGGCGAGGTGGTGGCGCTCCTCGGCCGCAACGGCGCGGGCAAGACGACGACGCTCAGGGCGATCATGGGCCTCGTGCCGAGGCGGCGCGGTCGCATCGAGTACGGCGGCACCGATCTCACCGGGCTGCCGACTCACCGGATCGCCCGGCTCGGGATCGGCTACGTGCCCGAGGACCGCCGCATCCTCGCCACCCTCACCGTCCGCGAGAACCTCGAGGTCGGCCGCCAGCCGCCGCGTCCCGGCGCGCCGGCCTGGTCGGCGTCCCGGCTCTTCGCCCTCTTCCCGAGCCTCGCGCCGATGGCCGACCGGCCGGCCGGCCGGATGAGCGGAGGCGAGCAGCAGATGCTGGCCGTCGCCCGGACGCTCATGGGCAACCCGTCGCTCCTGCTCCTCGACGAGCCGTCCGAGGGGCTCGCGCCGCTGGTCGTCGAGGAGCTGGCGCGGACGCTCTCGGGACTGGCCGCCGAGGGCCTCTCGGTGCTCCTCGCCGAGCAGAACGTCCACTTCGCCCGCCGGCTCGCCGGTCGCGCGGCGATCATCGAGAAGGGCCGCGTCCAGGTGGAGGGGACCATGGAGGCGCTCGTGGCGGACGAGGGCCTGCGCCGGCGGTACCTGGCGGTCTGA
>DASVDK010000139.1:0-13828 GCA_036381125.1 Thermodesulfobacteriota bacterium
TGCGGGAAGACGACGACCGGGCGCTGCATCCTCCAGCTCGAGTCGCCGACGGCCGGCCAGGTGATCTTCGAGGGGCGGGACCTCGCCGGCGCGTCGCCGGCCGAGCTGCGGGCGATCCGCCGGCGGCTGCAGGTGATCTTCCAGGACCCCTTCAGCTCGCTCAACCCGCGGATGACCGTGGGCCAGATCATCGCCGAGCCGATGCGGGTGCACCGGCTGGTCGCCTCGAAGGCCGAGGCCGAGGCGCGCGTCGCCGAGCTGCTCGGCGAGGTGGGGCTGCCGGCCTCCATGGCGCGCCGCTACCCGCACGAGATGTCGGGCGGACAGCGCCAGCGCGTCGGCATCGCGCGCGCGCTGGCCTTGAGGCCGGCGTTCATCGTCTGCGACGAGCCGGTGTCGGCGCTCGACGTCTCCATCCAGGCCCAGATCGTCAACCTGCTCGAGGACCTGCAGACGAAGTACGGGCTCGCCTACCTGTTCATCGCGCACGACCTGGCCGTCGTACGGCACCTCTCGCACCGCGTGGCGGTCATGTACCTCGGGCGGATCGTGGAGACGGCGCCCGCCGGCAGCCTCTACGACCGACCCCTTCACCCGTACACGCAGGCGCTCCTCGACGCGGCGCCGGTGCCCGACCCCAGGGTCGAGGCGGCGCGCGCCCACACGGTCCTCGCCGGCGAGGTGCCGAGCCCGCTCAACCCGCCGTCGGGTTGCGTGTTCCACCCGCGGTGCCCCATCGCGGTCGCCGAGTGCCGCACGGTCGTCCCCGAGCTTCGCGAGGTCCGCCCGGGGCACCGGGTGGCCTGCATCCGGGTCTGAACGGAGCCCCCGTGGCCGCTCGCGACCGGGCCGACGCCCTCACCTTCGACCGCTACGGCACCATCGCCGACATCCGGTGGCCGCGATCGAGCGGCTGCGGCCGTTCGACGAGGCGCCGGTCCGCGGCGCCGGCGCCCGCCCGGCGCGGCGGGACCGCGCGGCCGGTCGTTTGACGGCCCAGGTCTAGAACGCTATTTTTGAACGGTTACGTCCATTTGCGGGGGAGACCACCATGCGCGCACCCTCGATCCATCGCTGGCTCGCCGCCCTGGCGGCCCTGCTCCTCGTCTCCGCGACCACGCTACCCACCGAGGCCCTGGCGCAACAGCCGCGCAGGGGCGGCGAGCTGACCTTCGTGGTCAGCGCGGAGCCGCCCTCGTACGACGGGCACCGGGAGACGAGCTTCGCGCACATCCACCCGGTGGCGCCGCACTACTCGACGCTGCTCCGGATCGACGTCGCCAACAACTACAAGATCGTCGGCGACCTGGCGGAGAGCTGGACGATCTCGCCGGACGGCAAGACCTACACCTTCAAGCTGCACGACGGCGTCAAGTTCCACAACGGCGACACGCTCACCTCGGCCGACGTGAAGGCCAGCCTCGAGCGCATCGTCAACCCGCCGCCGGGCGTCGTGAGCGCCCGCAAGGCGTCGTACCAGGCGATCGACCGGATCGAGGCGCCCGATCCCCTCACGGTGGTCGTGCGGCTGAAGTGGCCCGAGGCCTCGATGCTCGCGAACCTCGCCTCGCCCTGGAACTACATCTACAACGCCAAGAAGCTCGCCGAGGACCCGCGCTTCCCGGAGAAGAACATCCTCGGCACCGGCCCCTTCGTCTTCGTCGAGCACGTCCCCGGCTCCCACTGGGTGGCCAAGAGGAACCCGAACTACTTCGTGAAGGGGCTCCCCTACCTCGACGGGTACCGGGCGGTCTTCATCCGCAGCGCCTCCGCCGCCGTCGCCGCCGTGCGGAGCGGTCAGGCGCAGATCGAGTTCCGCGGCTTCTCGCCGGCGCAGCGCGACGACCTGGTCAGGGCGCTCGGCGACAAGATCCGGGTGCAGGAGAGCCCCTGGACCTGCGTCCTGACGGTCGTCTTCAACAACGAGAAGCCGCCGTTCAACGACGCCCGGGTGCGTCGCGCGCTCTCCATGGCGATCGACCGGTGGCAGGGGTCGCAGGTCCTCTCGAAGATCGCCATCGTCAAGGAGGTCGGCGGCGTCCTTCGGCCCGGCTCCGAGTACGCGGCCAGCGAGTCGGAGCTGGTCGAGTACCCCGGCTACGGCAAGGACATCGAGAAGGCGCGGGCCGAGGCGCGGCGCCTCCTCAAGGAGGCCGGCCAGGAGAACCTCAAGTTCGTCTTCAAGAACCGTGACACGCAGATGCCCTACGAGCCGGTCGGCATCTTCCTCATCGACCAGTGGCGGCGCATCGGCGTGACGGCCGAGCACCGCCCGTCCGAGACGGCCACGTGGCAGGGGGACCTGCGCAACGGCAACTACGAGGTCTCCATGGACTACGCCTGCGACTTCATGGACGAGCCCGACCTGCAGCTCTTCAAGTACCTCTCGGCCGACAAGAGCCCGGCCAACTACGGGCGTTACAAGGACCCGGTCCTCGACGACCTCTACGTGAAGCAGGCCCGGGCGACCAACGAGGCCGAGCGCCGCAAGATCGTCCGCCAGTTCGAGAAGCGGGTCCTCGAGCAGGCCTACCAGGTGCCGACCATCTGGTGGCAGCGGATCGTCCCGCACTGGGACAAGGTCAAGGGCTGGGAGGTCTCGGCCAGCCACTACCTCAACCAGGACCTGCGCGACGTCTGGTTGAGCGAGTAGCGGCCGGAGGCCGGCAGACGTGCACCGCTACATCATCCGGCGCCTGCTCCTCATGATCCCGACGCTGTTCGGGGTGGCGGTGCTGATCTTCCTCCTCATGCGGGTCGTGCCGGGGGACATCGTGGCCCTCCGGTACACCGCCGACGGCGGGTCCGTATCGGCCGAGACGCTCGCGGCCGAGCGGGCCCGCCTCGGGCTCGACAAGTCGATCCCCGCACAGTTCGTCGACTGGATGGGCGGGCTCCTCACCGGCGACCTCGGCCAGTCCATGTGGACCGGGCGGCCCATCAGCTACGAGATCGGCATCCGGTTCCAGGTGAGCCTGCAGGTGGCCATCATGGCCACGATCTTCGCGATCCTCCTCTCGATCCCGCTCGGGACCCTGGCGGCGCTCAAGCAGGACACCTGGGTCGACTACGCCATCCGGATCTTCTCCATCGCGGGGCTCGCGACACCCTCCTTCTGGCTCGGCATCATCATGATCCTGGGGCTGCTCATCGTCTTCCGGTGGCTGCCCCCCATGGCCACGGTGTCGTTCTTCCGCGACCCGTGGACGAACCTCTCCCAGCTCATCTGGCCCGCCCTCGCCGTCGGCTACCGCTACTCGGCCGTGGCAACCCGCATGACGCGGGCGACCGTGCTCGAGGTGCTGCGCGAGGACTACGTCCGCACGGCGCGCGCCAAGGGGCTCTGGGAGCGCGTGATCGTCGTCCGGCACGCCATGCGCAACGCCCTCCTGCCGGTCGTCACGATCATCGGCCTCGAGTTCGCCTTCCTGATCGGCGGGCTCGTGGTCACCGAGCAGGTCTTCAACCTGAACGGCATCGGCCGCCTCATGGTCGAGTCGATCATCCGTCGCGACTACACCATGACCCAGGCCCTCGTGCTCCTCACGGCGGCCGTGTTCATCGTCGTCAACTTCGCCGTGGATCTGCTGTACGCCTGGCTCGATCCGCGGATCCGGTACCGGTGATGGCGGTCGCGGCCGACACCGGCGTCGCCGTCCTCGACGAGCGCGGCCGCGCCTCCCGCGCGCTTCGGGCCGTCCTCCGCTTCTGCCGGACCAAGCCGCTCGGCGCGGCGGGCGGGGCGCTCATCCTCGCCATGGTCGTGGCGGCGCTGCTGGCGCCCTGGATCGCCCCCTACGACCCGCTCGAGACCGACTACGCCGCCATGCTGGCCGCGCCGTCGGCCGACCACTGGCTCGGCACCGACGCCTTCGGCCGGGACGTGCTCTCGCGGATCGTCTACGGGGCCCGAACGGCGCTCCTCGTCGGCTTCGGCGCGTCGGTGATCGGGACCACCGTCGGCTCCGTCGTGGGCGTGGCGTCGACCTACTTCGGCGGGAAGATCGACCTCCTGGTCCAGCGCCTCATGGACGTCATCCTCTCCTTCCCCATCATCGTCCTCGCCATGGCGGTGGTGGCGGTGCTCGGCACCGGCGCGACGAACGTCATCCTCGCCATCGCGATCCCGATGATCCCCCGCGCGGCGCGCGTCATCCGGTCGAGCGCGCTCGCCATCCGGGAGATGCCCTACGTGGACGCGGCCCGCGCCTGCGGCTTCGGGCCGACCCGGATCATCTTCCGCCACATGCTGCCGAACGTCGTCGCCCCCATCCTGATCCTCCTCACCGCCTTCCTCGGACAGGCGATCCTCCTCGAGGCGTCGCTGTCGTTCCTCGGCCTCGGCGTCGCCGAACCGACGCCCGCCTGGGGCCTCATGCTCAAGGGCGCGGCCGTGGAGTTCGCGGAGCGGGCGCCGTGGATGGGCGTCTTCCCCGGTCTCGCCATCAGCGCGGCGGTTTTCGGCTTCAACCTGCTCGGCGACTCGCTGCGCGACGTGCTCGACCCCAGGCTCCGGCTGCAGTAGGACGCCGCGCCCCGCCCGGCGCGGCACGCGGGCGCGCTCCCGTGAGCGCGCGGCCACGGTGCCACCGACGGGCGGTCTCGAGGCGACCTGACGAGACGGGTCCGGGGCGCCGCCCCGGACGAGGGCGCGGGCTAGATCCGGCCGAGCAGCCTCAGCAGCGCCGAGCCGGCAACGTAGAGGACGACCAGGAAGGCGAAGAGGACGACGAGGTGCTCCGGCTTCACGCGGTCGCCCCCGCCGTCTCGGATGTACATGTCGTCGCGATGGTCCAGCACGGGTACCTCCCTTTCCAGCGCGCCGGGCGCTCGGGACCGGGCCCTCGCCACCCGACTCGTCCTTCCCCTGGCCGGCCAGGCTGCAAGGGCCGGGCCGTGATCCGCGTTTCACCCTCCAGGTCCGCGGAATCAGGCACGCGCGCCGATCCGGCGCGGTCGTGGATCGGGCGGCCACCCCCGTGACGGGGGCCTCAGGTTGCCGCCGCGGGGCACCTCGGCGGCCTCGTGCGTCCGGGAACCGGCGTCGCCGATGCGGCGTACGGGCCACGATGTGTCGCTCCGGACACGCGCCCGCACGCCCGGGCGAAGCCCCGGCGGTCCGCAGCCGGCCGTCCCGAGGTCATCCCCCGGCGCGCGCGGGACCGGTGTTGCGCGCGGCGGCCGCGACGACGCGCCGCTGCCGCCTGAACTGCGACACCCGCCGCCGCACGAGCGTGAACCGTGCGAAGCCGCGCGCCCAGCGACGGGGCAACGCGGGCAGGAGCGCGAGCCACGCGGTCACGGCGAGCCGCCCGGCGAGGTCCCGGACGCCGCCGCGCGGCGGCTGCCACGCCGCGCGAATGCTCCGGGAGACGAGCCAGAGGGGGCTCTCGCCGGGTCGGGGGTAGCGCTCCGGGTAGGCCACCCGGAGCGCGACGCGGAGCTTGGCGTGGAAGACGCTCCGAAGGGCGAGGTGCTCCTCGACCGGAAGCCCGAGCGTACGCGCCAGCGCCACCATGGCCGCCTCGCGCTCGAGGGCGCAGCGGACCTCGTGGACGAGGCGCTCCTCGAAGCTCGGCCGGAAGTTGACCCAGGCGTTCTCCCCGTGCACCCGGTAGAAGCCGAGCGGCTCGTCGAGCGAGACGACCTCGCCCAGGAGCGCCGCGAGGCCGCTGATGTACGCGTCCGCCGAGTAGCGCCAGGACCGCTCGGGGACCGGGAAGAACCGCGTCAGCGCCTCGCGGCTGTAGCAGCACCCGCTCATGGGGGGCCTCGTGTACTCGAAGCGCGAGAGGAGCAGGCGCCGCAGGTCTCCGTTCGGCATCGGGGAGCGCGCCGTGGGGTTGAAGGCCGGCTCCGGCACCCCCTCGCCGTTCAGGATCTGGAGGCGGTACTGGACCACCGCCACGCCCGGACGCCACGCCCGGGCGACGCGCGACGCCACCTCGGGCGACAGGCAGTCGTCCGCGTCGAGGAAGATCACCAGGTCCCCCCGGCCCGCCGCCAGGCCGGCGTTGCAGGCGGACGCCTGCCCGCCGTTGGCCTTGAGCACCGGGACGATCCGATCCCCGTAGCCGGCGATCACGTCGCGGGACTCGTCGGTGGAGCCGTCGTCGACCACGATGACCGTGGTGTGCGGGTAGGTCTGGCCGAGCGCGCCGTCGATGGCGGCGCGGAGGAACCGGCCGTAGTTGTAGTTGTTGACGACGATGTCGACCGAGGGCGCTTCGGTCATCGATCACCCGCGCACGCTCCGGGCGAGCCGCGCAAGCTCCCGCCACGTCGCCGGCAGCAGGGCCGGCACGGCCAGACCGCCGAGCGCCCACCACCCCAGGTACGGCTCGAAGAGCGCGAGCGCGAAGCCGGCCCACCAGACCGCGGCGAGCCCGTACTCCGGGCGGCCCACCTGCCGCACGACCGACCCGTGGACGACACTGTAGCTCGCGATCGCCGCCACCTCGGCCCACCCGTAGCCGACGGCGCCGAGGTCCGGGACCAGGAGCCAGGCCGCCGCCACCAGGAGCCCCGTGTGCACCGCGTGGAAGACGACGACGTCCCAGTTGCGGCCGAGCGTGTAGAGTGCCGACGAGTGCAGGCTGAAGAAGGCGTTGGTGAGGAGGCCGAACGCGAGGAACGGGTAGATCCGCGCGACGGCGTCCCAGCTCCGCCCGAGCGCGAGCGGGATCGCCCAGGGCGCCGCCAGGCCGAAGCCGACGAGGAGCGGTCCGATGGCCAGCACCTGCAGCCGCATCCCCTCGCCGATCGCCCGGCTCAGCCGGCTCCTGTCGCCGTGCAGCCGGGCGAGCGCCGGCAAGGAGATGCGCCACGCGGCGTTCTTGATGAAGCTCAGCGCCTCGGCAAAGCGGCCCGCCAGGGCCACGGCCCCCACCGCCTCCGCCCCGGCGTAGCGTCCGACGATGAAGGGGCTCACGAGGCCCCGCGCGTCCCAGACCCAGCCGGACACCGAGAAGCCGACGCCGTAGGCGAGCATGCGCCTCACCACGGCGCGGTCCCAGTGCAGGCGCGGCCGGAACCGGGCGCCGCGAAGCTGGAGCACCAGCGCGAGCAGGTTCTGCGCCCACCATCCGCCGACGGCGGCCCAGACGCCCGCCCCCACGGCCGCGAGCGGCAGCGAGGCGGCGAAGTACATCAGGCGGGTGCCGACCTCGATCATCGCCACCCGCTTGAAGTCGAGCCGCCGCTCCAGGCGCGCGAGCGCGACGTCGCCGGCGAGCCAGAGCGGCAGCCAGGGAAGCATGACCCCCGCGACGCGGCCGAACCCCTCGATGCGGATCCAGCGCTCGAGCAGGGGGAGGCCGGCGAGGCCGATCAGCGCGCCCGCGACGCCGAGCGCGAGCAGCAGGGTGAACCCCTGCGCGTACTCCTCCTCGCGCTCCTCGCCCTCGCGGCGTACCAGGTAGGTCGCCACGCCCCACTCGCAGAGCCCGCGCAGGTACTCGAAGACCCCCGCGGCTGCCACGTAGAGCCCGTAGTCGGCCGGACCGATCGCTCGGCTGAGCACGAGGAGGCCGACGAGACCGATCGGCATGACGATCCCATGCCGGATCGCCAGATAGAGCCCGCCTCGCAGCACCTGAGCGCGCAACTGCACCGGCCCAATCTACTCCCGATCGGGCACGGTCTGCTTGCGCGGCGCGGCCGGCCGTGCGACGCTGGGCGCGAAGGCAACCCGGGAGCGCGCGGTGACGGGGCGGCAGCTTCGGCGCAGCCTGAGGATCGGCATCGAGGACGCGCTGCACAACCTCCGATACCGGGGGGCGAGCCGTCGGATCCTCGTGGTCCGGCACGCCGCCCGGTACAAGCGCATCTACAACTCGCACTTCCTCGCGTGGGTGCGCGCCCGCGTGCCGGCCGCGGCGCCGCTCTTCGAGCTCCGCCGGCTCCCGTGCCGCGTCGGCGACTGGCGGCGCTACGCGCTCTTCCTCCCCTGGCTCCAGGATCCCCTGAACCGGTTCGACCCCCGGCTCTATCGCTACGCGAGGGAGATGGAGCGCCGGTGCGAGGCGCTCGGGATCCCCGTGGTGAACCCGGTCGACGCGCTGTCGCGCTCGGTCAAGTCGGTCGCCTCGGAGATCATGAGGGCCGCGGGCGTGCGCACGCCGCGCATGGTGCCCATCGCGGACGTCGAGGTGTTCCGGAAGACGCTCGGCGGCCTGGCGCCGCCCGTCATCGTCCGCGAGGACGACCGCCATCGCGGCGCGTCGTTCCTCGTCGAGCGCCCGGCCGACCTCGATCGCGTGCCGTTCGAGCGGCTCTCCGCCCCGGTCGCCGTCGAGTTCGTCGACGTCCGCAGCCCCGACGGGCTCTACCGCGCCTATCGCTACCTCGCGATCGGCGACCGCGGCTTCCCCTGCTTCCTCGCCGTGTCACCGTCGTGGGAGGCGCGCGGCGAGGACGAACCGACGGACACGGCGGTCGAGGAGGAACTCGCGTTCCTGAACGGGGACGACCCGAACCACGACGCCTTGCAGCACGCGCGACGCGCGCTCGGCTTCGACATCGTCGCCTTCGACTACAGCTACGACGCGGAGGGGCGGCTCGTCGTCTGGGAGGCGAACCCGTTCCCGACGATCTGGGGACAGGACAACTACCTGGCCTACATGCGCTACGCCGACCCGTTCATCGAGCGGATCTACGTCGGCCTGCTCACCTACTACCTCGAGCGCGCCGGCATGGCGGCGTCGATCCCGATGCCCGTCCGGGGCGCCGGGGCCGCCCTCGACACCCTCTTCGGCGTCTAGTGCCCGGCTGCACGGGCCGGTGGCGAGACCAACCGGCGCGCGCCGACCGCCGGCAGACGGTCACGGCGACGCGGTGGACCGGGCAGAGCCGCTCGAGGCGGCAAACGACGCGTGGAAAATGGAAAGACCTGACCCCATGGAAAATGGAAAGACCTGACCCCGTGGAACTAGAGGAGCACGCCGCCGAGTATCAGCATCGCCACGGTGAAGTAGATGACGAGGCCGGTCACGTCGACGACCGTGGCCACGAAGGGGGCCGAGGCGCTCGCGGGGTCGAAGCCGAGCCGGCGCAGGACGAAGGGGAGCATGGCGCCGGTCATGGTGCCGAAGAGGACGACGCCGACGAGGCTCGCCGCCACGGTGAGACCGATCAGGACGTAGTGCTCGCCGTACGCGCGGAAGAGCCACTCCCACGCGAGCACCCGGGCGAGGCCGCCCAGGCCGAGGATCAGGCCGAGGGCGAGGCCGGAGAACGCCTCGCGCCGGAGCACCCGCCACCAGTTCCGCAGCCGGACCTCTCCCAGCGCCATGGCCCGGATCACGAGGGTGGACGCCTGCGACCCGGAGTTGCCGCCGCTGCTGATGATGAGCGGCACGAAGAGGGCGAGCACGACCGCCCGAGCGATCTCGTCCTCGAAGCCGGCCATGGCGGACGCGGTGAGCATCTCGCCGAGGAAGAGGACCGAGAGCCACCCGGCCCGCTTCCGGAGCAGCTCGGCGAAGCCGACCTCGAGGTAGGGCGCCTCGAGCGCCTCGGTGCCGCCGATCTTCTGGATGTCCTCGGTCGCCTCCTCCTGCACCACGTCGACGATGTCGTCGACGGTGACGATCCCCTTCATGCGGCCGTCGGCGTCGACGACCGGGATGGCGATGAGGTCGTGCTGCGCGAAGAGGCGGCTCACGGCCTCCTGGTCCATCTGCTCGGGGACGGTCACGACGTCGGTCCGCATGATGTCGCGGACCTTGCGCTCGGGAGGCGCCGCGAAGAGCTGGTGGAGCGAGGCGACGCCGAGGAGGCGCCGGTCGGCGTCGATGACGTAGAGGTAGTAGATCGTGCCGAGCTGCTCGCGGACCTGGCGACGGAGGTAGCGGATCGCCTC
Source organism: Thermodesulfobacteriota bacterium (assembly GCA_036381125.1). Lineage (GTDB taxonomy): Bacteria > DASVDK01 > DASVDK01 > DASVDK01 > DASVDK01 > DASVDK01. The sequence goes on from DASVDK010000139.1 coordinate 9,863, forward strand.
GTCCACGGTCATCTCGGGGCGCAGGCGGGCGTACCGGGGGTTCATGAGGCCGCCGGCGGCGTCCTCGGCGTAGGCCAGGAGGGCGGTGACCTCCACGCGGGTGGTCCAGTCGAGCAGGGCCAGGAGCCCGTCCCGATGCTCGGGGGGGGACGCCTGGATCACGTCGGCCGCATCGTCCGGGGGGACGAGGCGGATCCACGACCGCCGGTCCGACGCCGGAAGGGCGAGCAGCAGCTCGGCCTGATCGCGCGCGGGCAGGCTCAGGAAGAAGTCCTCGGCCTCGGGGCGCGGCAGGAGCCTGAAGCCCTCGAGCCGCTCCTCGAGGGAGAGGACCGGCCAGGCGTCGGCCAGCTCGGACGGCCCGATCGGCGCGGCGTCGGGCGAGAGGTCGATCGTCATCGGCGCCCGCCGAACGTGTGACGCCCTGCCATCGCGATCCCCACCGAACGGCGCGCGCGCGCCTCGTCCCGCCGGGGACCGTGGCACGGTCCCCGGCAGGTGTCAAGGGCAGATCGGCGGGTCTACTGCGCGTGGACGCGGCGGGGGACGTGGAACCACGCGGCGTCGCACGCGGCGAGCGTCTCGTCGTCGAACGTGAAGCTCGTCGCCGCCAGGGTGGCGTCGAGCTGCTCGGGCCGGGAGGCGCCGACGATGGCCGACGTGATGCCGGGCTGGCGCAGCACCCAGGCCACGGCTGCCGTCGCCAGGGACTGGCCCCGCCGCTCGAAGAGCGGCCTGAGGGTCTCCACCACCTCGAACTGCGCGGCCTCCCAGTAGCGCTCCCGGTAGGTCTCCCCCGCCTTGCCGAGCGTGAAGCGGGTGCCCTCCACCGGCGCCTGTCCCTTCCGGTACTTGCCGGACAGGAAGCCGCCGGCGAGCGGGTTGTAGGCGATCACCCCGATCCCCTCGGCGCGGCAGAGCGGCAGGAGCTCGGCGTCGGCCTCCCGGTAGAGCAGGTTGTAGCGGGGCTGGAGGCAGTCGAACCGGGCGATGCCGAGGCGGTCGCTCACCCAGAGGGACTTCGCGAGCTGCCAGGCCTTGAAGTTCGAGCAGCCGGCGTATCGCACCTTTCCGGCCCGGATGAAGTCGTCCATCGCGCGCAGCGTCTCGTCGATGGGCGTCTCGGGGTCCCAGCGGTGGACCTGGTAGAGGTCCACGTAGTCGGTCCCGAGGCGACGCAGGCTCGCGTCGAGGGCGGCCGTCAGGTGCTTGCGGGAGCTGCCCCGGTCGGTGGGGCGCGGGCTCATCGGGTCGTGCCCCTTGGTCGCCAGGACGATGTCGTCGCGCCGGCGGCGCTCCCGCAGCCAGCGGCCGACGATCTCCTCCGTCCGGCCGACGGTCGCGAAGCTGTGGGGCAGCGGGTAGACGTCGGCCGTGTCGAAGAACGTCACGCCGCCGTCGAACGCACGGTCCATGATGCGGAACGAGGTCGCCTCGTCGCACTGCACGCCGAAGGTCATCGTCCCGAGGCAGATCTCCGATACCTTGAGGCCCGTCCGGCCCATCCTCACCGTCTTCATCAGGCTCCTTCGACAGCTCGCGGTGGTCAGTCGAGGTCGGCCGGCGAGAGGCGGCCGGCCGCCGTGAAACGGCCCTCCCGCCGCGGGGTCGGGACGACCGCCTCCCCCGACGCAGGGTAGACGCCGGTGAGGGCCGAGAGGCTCGACCGGTGCGTCACCGGCACCGGGTCGCCCCCCTCGGGCGGCTCGCCGACGAGACGCCGGACCGCGGCCGCCTGCTCGGGCTCCCGGTCCAGGTTGCCGAAGCGGGAGTCGAGCGGCGGCCAGGACCCGGCCTGCCCGAAGGCGAGGCGTCGTGCCCGCACGGTCAGAGGGGGACCTCGCGACCGACCCCCCGCGCCTCGGCCAGGCGGACGGCGAGCGTGGCGACGGCCAGGTCCTCGATGGCCGCGCCGACCGACTTGAAGAGCAGCACCTCGTCCGGCCCGCGGCGGCCTTCGGCTCGCCCCGAGACCAGATCGGCGAGGTCGCCGGCGATGTCCTCGCGGCCGAACGCCCCCTCCCCGATGGGGATGAGGAGGTCGCCCGCCTCCGCCAGCGCACCCTCGTACGTGTCCACGTACACGCGGGCGCGCCGGATCGCCTCCGTGTCGGCCTCCCGCGTCGTGGGCGTGAAGGCCCCCACCAGGGCGACGAAGGCGCCCGGCTTGAGGGCCACACCGTGCACGACCGGGGTCGGGCTCGTGGTGGCGCCGACGACGATGTCGGCCTCCGCCACGGCCGCGTCCGCGTCGGTCGTCGCCTCGACGACGAGCCCCGGGTGCCTGGCGCGCGCCGCGGCGGCGAAGCGCTCCGCGCTGGCAATCGAGCGGGCGACGACGACGACGCGGGTAATCGCCCTGATGCCGAGCATCGCCTCGAGGTGGGACGACGCCTGGACGCCGGCTCCGAGGAGCGCCAGGGTCGAGGCGTCGGCGCGAGCCAGCCGGGTGGCGGCGAGCGCCGAGGCGGCGGCCGTCCGCAGGCCGGTGAGCCACCCCGCCTCCAGGAGCGCGACGGGGCGCCCGGTTGCCGCGTCCTGAAGCAGGAAGACGGCGTGGATGAGCGGCAGCCCGCGCGCCGGGTTGCCGGGGAAGACCGAGACGACCTTGGCCCCCGAGGCGCCGCCCCCGGCGCCGCCCGGTCGCTGCACCGCCGGCATGTACAGGATGACGCCGCCGGCCGCCGCGCCGTCGCCCGGCACCGCCACCGGCAGCCGGACCGGCGCGTCCATCCGCCCCTCGGCCGAGGCGAGGAACGCCGCCTCGAGCGCGTCGAGCGCGGCGCGGGGGGTCAGCAGGCTCTCGAGATCGGCGCGGGAGAGGACCCTCACGACCCGGCCCTCGCGTCTGCCCGGACCGCGCCGGCAACGCCGGCGCTCCGGCCGGCTCGGGCGAGGAGAGCGGCCGTCGCCACGATCAGGCCTCCCCGAGGTAGGTCTTGCGGACCGTCTCGTTCTTGAGGAGCCGGCTGGCCTCGTCCACGAGGACGATGTTGCCGGTCTCCATGACGTAGCCACGGTGGGCGATGGACAGCGCCATGTGGGCGTTCTGCTCGACGAGGAAGACGGTCGTCCCCTGCGCGTTGATCTCGCGGATGATCTGGAAGATCTGCTGGACGATCAGCGGCGCGAGCCCCAGCGACGGCTCGTCGAGCAGCAGGAGCGCCGGCCGCGCCATGAGGGCGCGCGCGATGGCGAGCATCTGCTGCTCGCCGCCCGAGAGCGTGCCCCCGAGCTGCCGCTGTCGCTCCTTGAGGACCGGGAAGAGGCCGAAGACGCGATCGAGGTCCTCCCGGATCCCGCCCGGGTCCTTGCGCAGGAAGGCGCCCATCTCGAGGTTCTCGCGCACGGTGAGCCGCGGGAAGATGCGGCGTCCCTCCGGCACCTGGCTGATCCCCCGGGCCACGATGCCGTCGGCGGCGGCCCCCTGGATCTCCTCGCCCTTGAAGACGATCCGGCCGCGGTGCGGGCGGAGGATGCCGCTGATGGTCATGAGGGTGGTGGACTTGCCGGCGCCGTTGCCGCCGATGAGGCAGATGATCTCGCCCGCCTGGACCTCGAGCGAGATCCCCTTGAGCGCGCGGATGTGGCCGTAGCTCGTGTGGACGTCTTCGAGCCTAAGCACCGGCAGTTTCCTCCAACGGCTCGCGGCCGGCGTCCGCTCCGGCCGGGGTGAACCCGGCCTCCGCTCGTCGGCGCGCCTGCGGCGCACCAACCGCCTGAGGCCGCTCGCCTCTGCGGCGCCTCACGGCGCCGCTTCCGTCAACGGCTCGCGGCCGGCCTCCGCTCCGGCCGGGGTGAACCCGGCCTCCGCTCCTCGGCGGCCCTGCGGGCCGCCAACCGCCTGAGGCCGCTCGCCTCGGCGGCGCCTCACGGCGCCGCCTCCCTCAACGGCTCGCGGCCGGCCTCCGCTCCGGCCGGGGTGAACCCGGCCTCCGCTCGTCGGCGCGCCTGCGGCGCGCCAAC
>DASVDK010000140.1:0-10863 GCA_036381125.1 Thermodesulfobacteriota bacterium
GGCCTCGGCGATGCGCGACTCGAGCGCCTCGAGCGCCGCCAGCTCCTCCGCCATGCCGGCGGCGAGGGTCAACAGCTCGGCCACGCTCTGCACGCCGTGGCGGCGCTTGAGCCGCGAGAGGAGCGCCAGGCGCGTCTCGACCTCGTCGAGCCGTCCCGCCTCGGCGTCGACGCTCGAGGCGTAGCTGCGCAGGCCGACGCCCAGCTCCTGTACCGTTCGCAGCGCCGACTCGAGGTCCGCGACCGCGGCCTCCTGCGAGGGGTCGAGCCGCGAGAGGACGCGGGCCGACTCGAGCGCCTCGCCGATCTTCGCCACGGCCGAGTCCTCGGCGCCGTAGAGCAGCTCGTGGGCGGCCTCGGCCGCCGCCCGCCGCTTCTCGGCCGACGCGAGAAGCCTGCGCTCCTCCTGGAGCCGCTCCTCCTCGTCCGGGTCGAGCGCGGCGGCTTCGAGCTCCTCGACCTGGTGCCGCAGGACGTCGGCCCGCTCGCCCCGCCGGGTCTCGGCGTCGCGCAGCTCGGCCAGGCGCCCGACCGCCTGCCGCCAGGCCTCGTACCGCGCCGCGTAGGCGCGCCGCGGCTCGCCCAGGCGCGCGTAGGCGTCGAGGAGGTCGAGGTGGGTGTCCGGGCGCAAGAGCCGCTGCGACTCGTGCTGGCCGGCGATGGCGACGAGCCGGTCGCCGATGCCGGCCAGCATGGCCGCGGTGGCCGGCCCACCGTTGAGGTACGTGCGGCTGCGCCCCGCGCGGGACAGGGTCCGCTTGACGACCAGCTCGCCCGCCTCCGCCCCCTCGACCCCCATCTCGACCAGCCGGGCGACGAGGGGCTCGTCGCCCGCGATGTCGAAGCGAGCCTCGACCGTCGCCTCCTCCGCGCCGGCCCGGATCAGGTCCGCGGACGCGCGCGCCCCGAGGAGCAGGTTCAGCGTGTCCACGATGATCGACTTGCCGGCGCCGGTCTCGCCCGTGAGCACCGTGAGCCCGGCGCCCAGCTCGAGCTCGAGCGACTCGATGACGGCGACCTGCCGGATCCTCAGCCCCGACAGCATCCCCTCGACACCTCTCGCGGGCCTACTGCCCGCCCCACTTGAGCTTGGTCCGGAGGACGTCGAAGTAGCTCCGGACCGGCGAATGGACGAGCGGCACGGTGGCCGCCGCGCGCCGCACCTCGACCACGTCGTGGGGCAGGACCGGGTAGCCGATCTGCCCGTCGAGCGTCAGCGCGACCTCGCCGTCGTCGCGGGTCCGGGTGACGGCCACCACCACGGAGTCGGGCACGACGAGGGGGCGCAGCGTGAGCGTGTGCGGCGCGATGGGCGTGATGAGGATGGATCGGTCCTCGGGGTGGATGATCGGCCCGCCGGCCGAGAGCGAGTAGCCCGTCGAGCCGGTCGGGGTCGCCACGATGAGGCCGTCGCCGCGAAAGGTGGTGATGGGGGTCCCGTCCACGACCACGGTCAACTCGACCAGGCGGGCGAGGGCGACCTTGGTGAGGACGGCGTCGTTGAGCACCGTGTGCTCGGCGATCGTCTCGCCCCCCCGCGCGAGCCGCGCGGTGAGGAGCATCCGCTCGCTCACCGTGTAGTCGCCCGCGAGCACCCGCTCGAGGGCGTCCAGCATCTCGTCGGCCGTGACCTCCGTGAGGAAGCCGAGGCCGCCCAGGTTGACACCGAGGATGGGGACCGCGCGGCCGGCGACGAGACGCGCGGAGGCCAGGAGGGTGCCGTCGCCGCCGAGAACCACGACCAGGTCGAGGCCGTCCGGGGTGGCCGGGTTGCGCAGCGCCTCGCATCCCCTGGCCGCCAGCCAGCGCTCGAGCCCCTCCGCGACGTCGGCCGCGGCCTTGCTGTCCGGCTTGGCGACGATCCCGACCCGACGCACGAACTGGGCCCCCCGCCTGGCTCACGACCGAGCCGGCCGCCCGCCCGGACCGGTCCGGGCGGGGCCCCGGCACGTCGCCGAAGCCGCCACAGCCTAGCTCGCCCGGGCCGCAGGGCGCGCATACAGAAAAGCCCGCGGGCGCATCGGGCGCCCGCGGGCTCTCGTCGAAAGTGGCGGGCCCGACGGGACTCGAACCCGCGGCCTCCGGCGTGACAGGCCGGCGTTATAACCAGCTTAACTACGGGCCCACATGTCCGCCCGGCGTGCGGCGGCCGGGCGGGCTCGACGAGCAATCATTATACGACAGGCCGGGGCCGGTTGAGAGAGGCGCCCGACACCCTGGTAGGCGGAACAGGGATCGAACCTGTGACCCTCGGCTTGTAAAGCCGATGCTCTCCCAGCTGAGCTATCCGCCCGAAAACACGCGCGCTTCGAGCGACCGGCGCGAACACAAAATTCTAGACGCGTCGCGGGCGCGCGTCAAGGTCGGGTGGTCCCCCTGGCGCGAAGGCCGGGTTCGGCCCGGCCGGAGCAAGCGACCTGCCGGGGAGGTTCCGCCGCCCCGGCGGCGCGAATCGGTACCCGGCTGGCGAGTCGTCGGGCGGGGGGCGGAGCCCCCCTCCCGGCGCTAATGCGTCGTCAGCTCCCCGGCGGGCTGCGGCTTGGTGAAGTAGTCGAGCGCCGTCTCGGGAACCGGCCGGTTGAAGAACTTCTCGGGGTCCGGCACGACGAGCGCCCGCCGCAGCACCTCGTCCATGTGGTCGACCAGGACGAGGTTCACCTGCTTGAGGATCGCCGGCGGGATCTCCTTGATGTCCTTCTCGTTCTCCTTCGGGACGAGGACCGTCTTGATCCCGCCGCGGTGTGCGGCCAGGACCTTCTCCTTGAGCCCGCCGATCGGCAGCACCCGCCCCCGGAGCGTGATCTCGCCGGTCATGGCGATGTCGCTCCTGACCGGCATGCGCGTCAGGGCCGACGCGATCGCCGTGGCGATGGTGATCCCGGCCGACGGGCCGTCCTTGGGGATCGCCCCCTCCGGCACGTGCACGTGGAGGTCGGCCTTGGCGTAGAACTCGCGGTCGAGGCCGAGGTGCGCGGCGCGGGAGCGGACGTAGCTCATGGCCGCCTGCGCCGACTCCTGCATGACGTCGCCGAGCTTGCCGGTGATCGTCAGCTTCCCCTTGCCCGGCACCACGGTGACCTCGGTCGTGAGCATCTCGCCGCCCACCTCGGTCCAGGCGAGCCCGTTGGCGAGCCCGATCTCGTCCTTCTCCTCGGCCCGACCGAAGCGGAACTTCGGCACCCCGAGGTACTTCGGCAGCGCCTGGGCGTTCACCGAGACGCGGTGCTCGGGGCCCTGCTTGACGACCTCGATGGCCACCTTGCGGCAGATCGCGGCGATCTCGCGCTCGAGGTTCCTCACCCCCGCCTCGCGGGTGTACTTCTGGATGATGCCCCTCAGCGCGTTGTCCGACACGTCGAGCTGCTCGGGCTTGAGGCCGTTGGCCTCCCGCTGCTTGGGCACGAGGAACCCGCGGGCGATGTGCATCTTCTCGAACTCGGTGTAGCCCGCGATCCGGAGGATCTCCATCCGGTCCTTGAGCGGGCCGGGGATGGAGTGCAGCGTGTTGGCCGTCGTGATGAACATGACCTCGGAGAGGTCGTAGTCGACGTCGAGGTAGTGGTCGTTGAACGTGGAGGTCTGCTCGGGGTCGAGCACCTCGAGGAGCGCCGACGCCGGGTCGCCGCGGAAGTCGGACGAGAGCTTGTCCACCTCGTCGAGCAGGAAGACCGGGTTGTTGCTCCCCGCCTTCTTGAGCGACTGGATGATCTTGCCCGGGAGCGCGCCGATGTAGGTCCGCCGGTGCCCGCGGATCTCGGCCTCGTCGCGCACCCCGCCGAGGCTCATCCGAACGAAGTTGCGGCCGGTCGCCCGCGCGATGGACTTGGCGAGCGAGGTCTTGCCGACGCCCGGCGGCCCGACGAAGCAGAGGATGGGGCCCTTGATCCTGGAGACGAGCTTCTGGACCGCGAGGTACTCGAGGATCCGCTCCTTGACCTTCTCGAGACCGAAGTGGTCCTGGTCGAGGATCCGCTCCGCCTCCTGGATGTCGAGCTTGTCCTCGGTCTTCTCGTTCCACGGGAGCGAGATGAACCAGTCGATGTAGTTCCGCACGACGGTCGCCTCGGCGGACATGGGCGACATCATCTTGAGCTTCTTCAGCTCCTTGCGGACCTTCTTCTCGGCCTCCTCGCTCATCTTCTTCTTGGCGATCTTCTCCTCGAGCTCCTTGATCTCGCTCTTGAACTCGTCCTTCTCGCCGAGCTCCTTCTGGATCGCCCGCATCTGCTCGTTGAGGTAGTACTCCTTCTGCGTCTTCTCCATCTGCTTCTTGACGCGGGTGCGGATCTTCTTCTCGACCTGAAGGATCTCGATCTCCGACTGCATGAGACCGTAGAGCTTCTCGATCCGCTCGGCCGGGTCGGCGGTCTCGAGGATGGCCTGCTTGTCCTTCAGCTTGAGCTGCAGATGGGCGACGATCGTGTCGGCGAGCCGCGCCGGGTCGCTGATGGTCGCGACCGACATGAGCATCTCGGGCGGGATGCGCTTGTTGAGCTTGACGTAGGCCTCGAAGGTCGAGTTGATCGACCGCATGAGCGCCTCGGTCTCGACCGTGACCTCCCGGTTCTCCGGGATCTCCTCGGTCTCGACCAGGAAGAACTCGGCGTTCGGGACGAACCGGACGATGCGGGCCCGCTTCTTCCCCTCGACCAGGACCTTCACGGTGCCGTCGGGGAGCCTGAGGAGCTGGATGATCGTGCCGATGGTGCCGACCGTGTAGATGTCCTCCTCGGTCGGCTCGTTGGTCTTGGCCCGTTTCTGCGCGGCGAGGAGGATGCTCTTGTCGTTGGCCATGGCGTCCTCGAGCGCCGCGATCGACTTCTCGCGGCCCACGAAGAGCGGCACGACCATGTAGGGGAAGACGATGATGTCACGCAGGGGGAGGAGCGGCGCGAGCCGCGGGTCCCGCGGGCCTGCGGCGCGCTTCGGGTCCTTCTCGCTCTTGAGCAGCATAGGCTCCCAGGGTGTGCCTGACGTCGGCATAGCGCGGGCGGTCCGGCGGGAGGCCACGCGAGGCCTCCCGCCGGGCCCGGCCGCGGGTTAGGCGGTCTCCGCCTTCTTCTCGTAGAGGATGATCGGAGTCTCCCGGTTGAGGATGACCTCCTCGCTGATCACCACCTCGCGGATGTTCTCCTGCGACGGGATCTCGTACATCACGTCGAGCATCGCGCTCTCGAGGATCGCCCTGAGGCCTCGCGCGCCGCTCTTGCGCTTGATGGCCTCGCGGGCGACCGCGACGAGCGCCCCCTCGGTGAAGTGCAGCTTCACGTTCTCGAACTCGAAGAGCTTCTGGTACTGCTTGACCAGCGCGTTCTTCGGCTTGCGGAGGATGTCGATGAGCGCGTCCTCCGTGAGCTCGTGGAGCGTGGCCACCACCGGGAGCCGGCCGACGAACTCCGGGATCATCCCGAACTTGATCAGGTCCTCGGGCTGCACCTGCTCGAGGAGCTCGCCCATCTTCTTCTGCTCGCGGCTCTTCACGTCGGCGCCGAAGCCGAGCGTCTTCTGCCCGATGCGGGCCTCGACGTGCTGCTCGAGCCCGGTGAAGGCGCCGCCGCAGATGAAGAGGATGTTGGTCGTGTCGACCTGCAGGAACTCCTGCGGCGGGGGCTTGCGGCCGCCGCGCGGCGGCACGCTCGCCATCGTCCCCTCGAGGATCTTGAGGAGCGCCTGCTGCACCCCCTCGCCCGACACGTCGCGCGTGATGGACGGATTGTCACCCTTGCGCGCGATCTTGTCGATCTCGTCGATGTAGACGATCCCCTTCTGGCACCGCTCGACGTCGTACTCCGCGTTCTGCAGGAGCGAGAGGATGATGTTCTCGACGTCCTCGCCGACGTAGCCCGCCTCGGTGAGCGTCGTGGCGTCGGCGATGGTGAACGGGACGTTCAGGATGCGCGCGAGCGTCTGCGCGAGCAGCGTCTTGCCCGAGCCGGTCGGCCCGAGGAGCAGGATGTTGCTCTTCTGCAGCTCGACGTCGTCCCCCGACGCCTTGCTCTCGATCCGCTTGTAGTGGTTGTGGACGGCGACGGCGAGGATCTTCTTGGCCCGCTCCTGGCCGATGACGTACTCGTCCAGGACCGCCTTGATCTCCGCCGGCTTCGGCACCGTCGAGCGGCGCTGGGCGACCTCCTCGCTCTCGCACTCCTCCTCGATGATGTCGTTGCAGAGCTCGATGCACTCGTCGCAGATGTAGACCGTGGGGCCCGCGATGAGCTTCTTCACCTCGTCCTGGTTCTTCCCGCAGAACGAGCAGACGAGGTTGCCGCCGTTGTCGTTGTGCTTCTTGTTCACCTGGCGTTCGCCTCCCGGATAGCTACCGCGTCAGCGCCTGCGCGGCCGCGGCGACCTCCCGGCGGGTCACGATCTCGTCGACGAGGCCGTAGGCCTTCGCCTCCTCGCCCGAGAGGAAGAAGTCGCGATCCGTGTCCTGCCGGATCTTTTCCACGGGCTGCCCCGTGTGCCGGACGTAGATCTGGTTCAACTCCTCCCGCATCTTGAGGATCTCCTTGGCGTGGATCTCGATGTCCGACGCCTGCCCCTGGAAGCCGCCGAGCGGCTGATGGAGCATGATGCGCGAGTGGGGCAGCGCGAAGCGCTTGCCCTTCGTCCCGGCGCAGAGCAGGAGCGAGCCCATGCTCGCCGCCTGCCCCATGCAGAGGGTGGAGATCTTGGGCTTCACGTACTGCATCGTGTCGTAGATGGCGAGCCCTGCCGTGACCACCCCGCCCGGGGAGTTGATGTAAATGTGGATGTCCTTGTCCGGATCCTCGCTCTCCAGAAACAGGAGTTGCGCGATGACCAGATTGGCGACCGTGTCGTCGATCGGCGTGCCGATGAAGACGATCCGGTCCTTGAGCAGCCGGGAATAGATGTCGTATGCCCGCTCGCCCCGGTTGGTCTGCTCGATGACCATCGGGACGAGGTAGCTCTCGGCTGCCGGCCGGATGCGGTCGCGGAGGTCGTAACGCTGCGACATGTGCCCCTTCTTGTTGGCCTTTGACGACGCCTACCCGGGTCCTCTTCGAACCCGGGGGCGCGGATAGTATCGCACTTCTCCCGCAGAGGGTAGAAGAAAGCCGCCGGTAGCAAGGCGAGCGACACGATTACCGGGCACCGGCCCTCGCCACCAGGAACTCGAGCGTCTTCTCCTCGAGGAGCGAGGCCCGCAGGTCCTCCAGCCGGCCGCTCGCCTCGAGCCTCCGGCGGAGGCTCTCCGGGGTCTGCTTGCCCCCCTCGGCCAGCCGGGCGATGCGGGCGTCGAGTTCCCCGTCGTCCACGGCCAGCCCCTCCTGCCGCGCCACCGCCTCCAGGACGAGGCCGGCGTGCACCTGCCGGCGCGCCCGCTCCCGGGCCTCGGCGGCCAGGCGCTCGGGATCGACCCGAACCCTCGAGAGATCGAGCCCCTGGTGCTGCATGCGGTGCTGCCACTCCCGGATCAGGGCGCGCGCCTGGTCCTCGACCAGGGCCGGCGGGATCTCGACCGGGTTGCGCTCGAGGAGGGCGTCGAGGAGCGCCTCCCGGGCCGCCGCCTGCCTGCGCTCGGTCTCCTCGGCCACGTAGGCGTCGCGGATCGCGGCCCGCAACGCCTCGAGCGAGTCGAAGCTCCCGACATCCTTGGCAAATTCGTCGTCGAGCGCCGGCAGGACCTTCTCCTTGAGGTCCTTCACGGTGACCGTGAAGCCGGCCGACTTGCCGGAGAGGGAGGGCTCCCGGTAGTCCTCGGGGAAGGTCAGCGTGAAGGACTTCGTCTCCCCCACCGACACCCCCTCGAGCGCCTCCTCGAAGCCGGGGATGAACCGATCCGAGCCCAGCTCCACCTGCACATCGGTGCCCGTCATGTCGGGCCGCTTCGCGCCGTCGACCTCGCCCTCGAAGTCCACCGTGAGGGTGTCGCCCTTGCGGGCCGGCCTCGGCTCGGCCGGCGTGCGGAGCTGGGCGTGGACCTCGCGCAACCGCTCGAGGCGGCTCTGGATCTCCCCCTCGTCCGGCGTGACCGTCGTGTCCGGCATGGGGAGGCCGACGTAGTCCCTGGCCTGGACCTCCGGCTTCACCTCGAGGATGGCCGTGTACGCGAAGTCCTTCCCCTGCTCGAGCGACGCCTGCTCGATGACCGGCGTGGCCACCGGCGTGACCCGGTGCTCGGTGACCGCCGCCGACAGCGAGTCCTGGATCAGCCGGGAGGCGACCTCCTGCTCGACCCGCTCCTTGTAATAGCGCTCGAGGATCGGCCGGGGGACCTTGCCCTGGCGGAAGCCCTTGAGCCGGACCTCCTTCCTGAGCCCCTCGTAGGCGCGGTCGATGGCGGCGTCGACGCGGTCCTTCGGGACCTCGACGCTGAAGCGCCTGCGGATCGGGCTGAGCGACTCGACCTGGACCTTGGCGGACATCAGGGACTCGCGAGCGGCGCGGGAACCCCCGCGCTCGGTGTTGGGGTTGGCAACAGCAACCTGGTCGGACGCGTCATGGTACCAGAGGCGGCCGGCCCGATCAAAGTGCCCGAAAATAAAACCGTTTCTCGGCGCCGACCGGCCGGTGCCGGGGCCGCGCGTCCCCCGGGCGGATCACGCGGCCGACAACGCCGCCGCTGGCTCGCCCATCGAGCCGCCCCCAGGACGAGGGGCGGACCGGCCGGATGCGGACGCCTCCCCCTTGTGACGGTGGGGCGCGTGTGCGGGACTCCCCCGCGATGGCTTTTCCTCGAGAACGCGACGGACGACAGCGCTCGATCTGGGTTCCGCCGAGCCCGGCCGCCGCTCGCCGAGAGCTGTCCCGGGCAGCCGGCCCGGCGATCGGTCCGCGGCCCGCCCGGCCCCGCGCGACCGGAAGGCCGCCCCGGTCCCCTCGACGCGTCGACTTCGCGTTCTTGCGCAAAAGAGGCGACGCCCGAAGCCCCCGCGTCCCGGGCGTCCGTCCCAACGTTCGAGAGCGGTCGGTGAGCGGCGAGAGGGACTGCGAATGGCTTCGGGGCTCGGCGAGGAGGCGGTTCGGTTCTCTCGTCCTGTGGATCTGCCCGGCGTCGAGGTGGCGCTGGGGACGACCCGCATGGCCTGGCGCTGGTTTCACCAGACGTACACGGTCGCCACGATCTTCGCCGGCGGCTGCGAGTGGGCCTACCGGGGCGCCGCGCACCGCGCCGGGCCCGGCAGCTTGATGCTGAGGGAGCCGGGCGAGGTCCACGTCGAGCAGCCTCCGCGGCCGAGCGCGACCTTCGCGACCGTCTTCCTCGACCCCTCCGTCGTGGAACGGGCGATGCGGGAGTCGTCATCGGGACCCGCGGCGCCGCACCTCGTGCGGGCGCAGGTGTCCGACCCGGTCCTCTTCGACGCCTTCACCCGGCTCCACGGCGCCCTGGAGACGTCGGCCACCAGGCTCGAGCGCCAGTCGCGGCTCGCCGCCTGCGTGCAGCTCCTCCTCGGCCGTCATGCCGAGCGCGGCCCGACGGGCGGCGCCGAAGGCCGCGAACGGGCGGCCGTGCGGCGCGTGCGCGAGTACCTCCACGAGCGGTACGCGGACAACGTGTCGCTGGACGAGCTGGCGGCGATCGCGGGCCTCGGCCGCTTCACGCTGGCGACGGCCTTCCGACGGGAGGTCGGTCTGCCGCCGCACGCCTACCACCTGCAGGTGCGCGTGGCGGCGGCGCGGCGCCTGCTCGCCGGCGGCATGTCGGCCGTGCGGGTCGCGACGACCGTCGGCTTCGCCGACCAGGCGCACATGATTCGCCACTTCCGGCGGGCGATCGGTATCACGCCAGGGGCGTACGCCGATGCCGCGCGCGGCCGGGAGTCCCCCATGCCGCAGGCCGGGTCGATCCCCGCGCTCCTGGCCGGGTAGCCCCGGGGCCGATCCGACCGCGCCGCCGGCTGGTGGACGCCCGCCGTTCTCGTCCCCGCAACCCGGCTCACGCCGACACCGGCCGCGGCGACACGCCGGGGACGACCCGCACCGCGAGGCAGGGGTCGACGAACCCGCGCCGAGGGTACGTACCGCCGGCCGGCGTCCGGGCCGCGCGTACGGACGCCTCGCACCCGGCGTCTAGGGTGACGGCGGCGCGGGCGCTCCACGGCCCAGGGCCGGCCGATGCGAGTCCGGGGGCAGGCGGCCGGTCAAGCTCCACGGACCCGTCCCGAGCGCCGCACCCTCGGGCGTGGGAGTACGGTCGTCGCGGTCCGGCGTCCCGCTCCGCCCGTGGGAGCCGGTGGTGGAACAGCCGGCCAGGCCGCCCGAGACGACCAGGCCGACGGCGAGCACAAGACCCAGTACCTTCATGGCGTCCTCATCAATGGCGGCGCCGGACCTCCCGCCCCCACAGTCGCTTCGCCGGCACCGCCGTACGGCGCACGGTTCAGCGTGGAACGAGCGCGGCTTCGCGGCGAAACGTGCCGAGGACCTGACCGATCGGGCACCGATCGTCGCGTGCCGTGTTCTTGCGGAAAGGACGCCTCGCCTGCGCCCGCGCGTCCCGCGCGACGTCCCAAGGGGAGAGGGATGCGAAGCGATGCGACGACGGCCCCGTCGCCGGGAGCCGGACGGTGCGGCGCCTGGCAGCGCCCCGTCCGCGTTGACCGGCGGGATCCCCTCGGGCACGCACCGGCCGGCGGCCGCGCCGGAGACGACCAGACCGACCACCGCCGCGAGAGCCAGCGTCTTCACCGTGTGCGTCTCCGAAACGCGCGACGGCCGGGCCCCCCGAAGGGCCCGGCCGCCGCCCGCGCCTCGTCGCACCGGCTCAGTGTCCGCCGTCGAAGGGCGGCCGCTCACTGTTCGGGTAGGGCACGATCCTCGCGCCGCTGTTCGACGAGGGCGCGGCGCCCATGCCGCTCTGCCCCGTCGCCCGCCCCTCCTGCGCGGGCGGGGTGGCGCG